>CAUJGQ010000102.1 GCA_963170165.1 Chloroflexota bacterium
GGCTTTTGCCCCGCGGGCGTGCTGGCGAGGGTACCGCTACCGGCTTCAGACAACCCGCTGGCACGGCTGCTCCACGAGCAGGCCGGGCTGCCGGTGGAGGCGCTGCCGCGCACCATCGCCAACCAGTTGGACATCGACACCCCCACCTCACTGGCAATTCTGCCCCTGATCGGCGGGTGCGGGCCACGGCTGGCGCGGCTGCTGGCCGGTATGGATCTGCCCGTCGCCCGGTTTGCCGCCGCCTCGCGCGTGTTCATCAATCGCGAGCAGACAGCGCTCGTGGCCGGGCGGGTGGGCAGCCATGTGTGGCAGTACCTGGAGCGGCAGACGGCCTGCCATGTGCGCCTGTTCGCTGAGGAGCGGGGCATGCAGGCGGACGGCCGCGAAGAGCGCGGGCTCGCGCGTAGCCTGCTGGGCATGTATCTGGGCGAGGTGGGCGTGCCGCGCTTCTTCCGCGATCTGGCCGAGCTAGGCGATGCCGCCTTTCTCGATACGCGGGTGCTGACGGCGCACGCCCGCCGCTTCCCCGGCCGGCGCGATCGCTTCCTCTCCGACCTGGGGCGTCCAGAGCAGATCACCGATTCCTTCCTGCGCGAGTTGACCGCAGGTGCGCTCGATGCCTCCGTGCCGGTGGTGCACGGTGGCCATGCCCTCATGTCTGGCGGGCTGATGGCGCTGGTGCAGGCAGCCTGGGATGAGCGCGACCGGCTCCTGGCCCAGCAGGCCGCCCGGGCGGTGGCGCCGCCCCCCTGACCGCCGCCCGCTGCTGAAACGCCGCCGCGCTCTCGACGTTGACGGATGGGAGGCTGCCGGTGTTGCGCGTATCGCAGGCCATTCTGGGCGTGATGTGGCTGGTGGTGGCCGCCTGCGATGACGGCCAGGAGCGCCGGACCGCGGCCACCGCGCCGGCCGGGGTCGCCACTGCCACTGGCACGCCGGTCCGTGCGACCGCGGTGACTCCGGCTACGGCGAGCGCAACGGCCGGCGCAACGGTGACCGTCACACCCACGCCGTTGCCCTCTGCAACGACCACGGCAACGCGCGTGCCCTATCTGGCACTGTCTGGCGCGGCAACCTTGCCGCCTGATGTGGCCCTGATTGTGCAGATGGGTTGTTCCCAGTGCGACGGTCCGCCGGTAGCGTTGGTACGGCTGTACCTCGATGGGCGGGGTATGCTGCGCACCGATACGCTCATCCGGCATCCTGAGGGTGGGCGCAACCAGCCGTACATCAGCAGCCTGGTCGTCGCTGACGGCGGCTATGAGATGGCGGTAACCCTATGCTCGCGCGGCTATTGTGGCGGGCTGGCGGCGGTGACGGCCGATGCCGAAACCACGGTGCTGCGCTCGCGTGATGGCGGTATCACCTGGCAGGAGCTGGAGCGGCGGCCGGGGGCGTACGGCGTCGTGGCGGCCGGCCCCGTGGGCGTGTACGTTGCTGGGCCGTATGAGACCTCGCCACGAGGCATCCCCTTGCGCCTGCTACCCGGTGACCGGCGGGTGCTGCGGCCACCGGGTGCGGAGGACGGCCACCCCGTGCCGGCGGGCTCGCAACTGCTATGGCAAACATTTCAGAGCAAACGGGTGCTGCGGGCAGATGGCTCGGCGTTGTTCGAGGTGACCGATGTCAACGGTTACATCACGACCGTGTTGCCAGACCCCGATAGCGACCGTGTGGCGCTCAGCTGGTGGGATGGGCAGACGAGCTACCTGACGCTGCTGGAAGGCAGCGGCCGGCAACTGCAGACGTTCCGTGGCAGCGGCGGTTTCTTCTTCCCGGGTACGTGGCTGGATCGCGGGCGGCTGCTGGGCAACATGTACGTACCGGCGGCCTGGCTGCCGGGGGGCGGCGCCGGCTTCTGGGCCGAGCAACTGCCATCAATCGTTGACCTGGCGACGGGCGCTACGTCGCCCATTACCGAACCGTTCCTGCAGCAGCCATACTTCAACGGCCGCAACTTCATCGAGGCGGTGACGCCCGGGCCGCTCGTGCGGGTGGTAACCCCGGGCAGCTGCCTGAACATCCGGGAACAACCGGACGCCCGCGCCCCGGTGCTCGCCTGCGTCGCCGATCGGGTGATGTTGCGCAACGCGGGCGTGGCACGGGAGGTGGCGGGCGTCTCGTGGTGGGAGGTGCGTCTGCCGGATGGCCGCACGGGATGGGCCAGTGCGGCCTTCCTGGAGCGTTAGCGACCGGCGGCGAAGTACATGCGCACGCCGCGGTAGATCTCCAGCACGATCTGGTTGCGGCGGCTGGTGGGGACGGCGGTCGGGGCGAGCAGCGCCCGGGCCTCGTCCGGATTGGTGATAAACACCGGCTCGACGATGATGGCTGGCATGGTGGTGCCGGATAGGAAGGTGCCAGAGAAGGAGCGGGCGCCGTAGTTGAAGAACATCCCAGGCGCGCTCTTCGCCAGCCCCACGTGCAGCGCCGTGGCGACGGTCTCTGCCAGCCGCTTGTCAATCTCCTTGAAGAACAGCGTCAGCGCGCCGTTCCAGTTCGGGTCATCGCCGCCATTCATGTGGATGGACAGGGCGATATCGGCGCCGGCGTTGTTGCAGAGGTAGGCGCGCGACTCCAGGCTGAGGAACAGGTCAGAGTTGCGGGTGATGGTCACCTGCGCGCCATCGGCCTCCAGCCATGCCCGCAGTGTCTTGGAGATATCCAGCGTCACTTCGGCTTCCCGCAGCACTTTGCCATCGCTGAAGGAATAGGTCGCGCCGGGCTCGGGGTTCCCACCGTGGCCGGGATCCAGGCAGATACGCTTGCCGGCCAGCGGGCCGGAGGAGGCAGCCGCCGCGGCGCTGCCACTGCGCGGCGCGGAGCCCGGCCCCGCCGCGTTGCCGGTGGCTGCCGGTGGCGAGGCGGGCACCGTCAGTTTGGCGCCGGCGAACACCAGGTTCGGGTCAGTAATCCCGTTGGCTGCGGCGATGGCGCCGGCGAAGGCCGATGTGCCGTAGACGCGCATTGAGATGGCGGACAGCGTGTCGCCTGGCTCGACCGTGATGGTGCGGATGGCAGCACTAGCTGAACCGGCGGAGGACGGCGCTGCCGGTGCGGCTGGTGTCGAGCTGTCCGGCAGTACAAGCGCCGTCCCAGCGAGAATGGTATTGGCGTCCGAAATCTTGTTGGCCGCCATGATCCGCTCGACTGCGGCCGGTGAGCCGTAGAAGCGCATGGCGAGGCCGGTGAGCGTATCGCCGGGAGCGATGACGACCTGCTTGGGGCGCAATTGCTCCTCAGCGGCGGCGCGGCCTTCACCGGAGATGGCCGTGCCGGAGAGGGCCAGGAACGCGAGAGCGGCGGGCTGCAGCCACCGTCCAGCACGGCGCAGCGGGTGGGCGCCTGCGCGCCCGCGCGGCAGGAATCTCATATCAGCACCTTGTGTTGCTTGTCCGCCGGCTGCACATCTCGGGGAGGGGAGCATGCAGGTTGACGGCGGCGTTATGGAGGAATAACGCGTAAACGTGAGGATTCACGAGCAACGCGTCTGTTGGGACGATACGCAGCGCCACCCGGGCCTGTCAACGGCGCAGAGACACTGGTTGTTACACAAGTGTCACCGAACCGGCGGGTTGAGCACATCCGGCTGCCTGCCTACACTGGCGGAAAGACCGGCCGGACCGAGCGACCGGGAACACCCGGCGCCGGCGTCCGGCCGTGTGTGTTATGGCGCGGAGGCAGTGATGACGCGGGTACATGCAGACAGCGCGCTGGCGGCGAGCGACCCCGACCTGTTTCACCTGATCGGCGAGGAGCAGCGCCGCCAGCGGCTGGGGCTGGAGCTGATCGCATCGGAGAACTACACCAGCCCGGCGGTGATGGAGGCGGTGGGCTCCATCCTCACGAATAAGTACGCCGAAGGCTATCCCGGCAACCGCTACTACGGCGGCTGCGAGGTGGTAGACCGGATCGAGGAACTGGCCCGCACCCGCGCCAAGGAGTTATTCGGTGCGGAGCACGTGAACGTCCAGCCCCACGCCGGCACCCAGGCGAACATGGCCGCCTACTTCGCCGTGATGGACGCCGGTGACACGGCTATGGGCATGAACCTCGACCAGGGTGGACATCTGAGCCACGGCAAGTCCATCAACTTCTCCGGGCGCATGTATCACTTCGTCCCGTACGGCGTGAAGCGCGAAGAAGAGACCATCGACTACGACGAGGTGGCGGCCCTCGCCCGCGAGCACAAGCCGAAGGTGATTGTGGCCGGTGCCACCGCGTACCCGCGGATTGTCGACTTCGCCCGTTTCCGCGAGATTGCCGACGAGACCGGCGCGCTGTTGATGGTGGACATGGCCCACTTCGCCGGGCTGGTGGCGGCGGGAGTGCACCCCACGCCAGTGCCGTACGCCGATATCGTCACCTCGACCAGCCATAAGACGCTACGCGGACCGCGCTCCGCCTTCATCCTGTGCCGCGAGCAGTATGCGAAAGCCATCGACCGTGCCGTCTTCCCCGGCACCCAGGGCGGGCCGCTGATGCACGCCGTCGCCGGGAAGGCCGTCGCCTTTAGGGAAGCGATGACGCCGCAGTTTAAGGCGTACGGACGGCAGGTGGTGGAAAATGCCCGCGTGCTGGCCGAGGGGTTGCAGCGCGGTGGTGTCCGTGTGGTCACCGGCGGCACCGATACCCACCTGATCCTGGCTGACATGTCCTCGAAGGGGCTGTCTGGAAAGCGGGCCGAGCGGCTGCTTGACCAGGCCGGTATCACCGTCAACAAGAACACCGTGCCGTACGACACGCGCTCGGCGATGATCACCAGCGGCATTCGCTTCGGTACGCCGGCGCTGACCACGCGTGGCATGGGCCAGGATGAGATGCGCCGCATCGCCACCTGGATCGTCCGTGTGCTGGACCACCCCGGCGATGAAGCCATCTCCGCCGAGGTACGCGCCACCGTCGAGGAGTTCGCAGCCGCCTACCCCGTGCCCGGAATCGCCGGATAGGAATCCGGGACCAGTGCAAGTGACGCGGACGGTATCCCCCCAACGGGGAAACCGCTGGTATACTGAAGGACGCGCCCCTTCCGCGGGGCGCCGATGATACGTGTCCGGGGGGACCCCGGCAACCGCGCGGGTTGCGGGTAGCAGGATTACCCGCACAGGCCCCCTGCGCAGAGGGAGAACGGGTGCGAGACTACGAACTGGTGACCGTGTGGAACCCGGATCTGGGTGAGGACGGCGTGCAAAGCGCCGTCGAGCGCGTGGGCGCGCTGGTCGCTGCCCGCGGGGGCGAGGTGGCAAACACCAATGTATGGGGCCGCCGCCGTCTGGCGTACTTCATTGACCGGCACGGGGAGGGCTACTACGTGGTGCAGGACCTGCACCTAGACCCAGCCCGTTCCGGCGAGATTGAAGGACAGCTCAACATTAACGAGGACCTGTTGCGTCACCTGCTGGTGCGCAAGGGCGAGTAACCGCAGATAACGGTGGTGGGAAACCGGGAAGGTCGGGAGGTGATCGTCGGGCTCCGAACAGACGAGATGGGTTTGACTGCGAGCGCCGCCCGAGGAGGGCGAGTTGTAGAGAGGGAGCAACCGACATGGCGGATCTGAACAAGGTCATGATTCTGGGCAACGTGGGCCGCGATCCGGAAATCCGCTACACCGCCAACGGCAACGCCAAGACGGAATTCTCCGTGGCCACCAACCGCCGCTATCAACGCCCGGATGGTGAGTGGGCGGACGAGACCGAGTGGTTCACGGTCGTCACCTGGGGTAAGCTCGCGGAGCGTATGTCCCAGAACGTCCAGAAGGGCGACCGGGTGTACGTCGAGGGCCGGATGCAGACCCGGAGCTGGGACGGCCCGGACGGCCAGAAGCGCTACAAGACCGACCTGATCGCCGACCGCGTGCTTCCGCAGGGCCGCCGCCAGCCGGTAGCTGCCGGTGGTGAGTATGGCGGAATGGCCGGCGGCCGCGGCGGCAACGGTGGCCGCGCGCACGATCTGCACGACGCCGACATGACCGATCCGGACGACCTGCCGTTTGATTAGGCATCGCGCGTTCAGCGGCCGGATATCAGCGGTTAGGAACGACGCGCGAGGAAGCGCGGTTCTTTGCTGATCGCTGACCGCTGAGCGCGGATACATCACGCGCCCCCCTGCGTGGCGGGGCCTGAGAGGACCGAGCGTGACCAACGAGATGGGTGAGAGCCGCCCGATGGGCGGTGGGGAGATGGGCGGCGGACCGCGCATGGGCGGACCGCGAGGCGGCGGGCCGGGTGGTCCGGGCGGGCCGCGCAAGCGCGGGCGCTACGTGCCGCGCCGCAAAGTCTGCGCGTTCTGCGTGGACAAGGTGTCATACATCGACTACAAGGAACCGGCCCGCCTGCGCCGCTACGTCTCCGAGCGCGGCAAGATCGAGGCGCGTCGCAAGACCGGCACCTGCGCCAAGCACCAGCGGGCGCTGGCCACCGCGCTCAAGCGCGCCCGCCATCTGGCGCTGTTGCCGTTTACCGCCGAGCACATCCGCAGCACCGGCGTCCTGGTAGGCCGCGGGTAGCAGCCGGCAGGCCGGGGCGCCGCGGTGCCCCCGGCCCTCCCCATGGAACACCCCGAGTAGGAACCAACCGTGACCGAGCCAACACGCCCCAAGCCCAGCCGGCCCGCGGCCCGGCCGAGCGCTGCCAGCACGCCTCCTTCCCGCCGGCCGGCCGCACCCCCACCGCCGCCGAAGCCCAAGGACTGGCGCGAGCGGATTGCCGGCCTCAATCGACAGGCATCAGTCGTCATGATCAGCGGTGTCGTGATTACGGCAGTGCTGGCGCTGCTGGTGTTCGCCTATTGGGATAACTACATTCGCCCCTCGCGCGAGGTGGCGGTGCGGGCCGGCAATCGCTCGTACGACACCACCTATCTCGCCCGCCGGGTGCGCGCGCGTCTGAACGAGCCTGCCGGGCTGCTGCTGCAAACCCAGCAAATCGCCACGCTCCCACCGCAGATCGCCGATGAGGTCATCAGCGAAGAGGTGGCGCTGCAGAAGGCCGGTGAACTGGGCGTGAGCGTCTCGGGCATGGACATTGACACGGAGATTGCCGCCAAGTTGCGCGCCGTCACCGCCGTCGACGAGCAGGGTCAGTTGACGTACAGCCCTGCCTTCGAGGCCGTCGTCAAGGCGAATTTGCAGCAAAGCGGGCTGACGCTGGCACAGTACCGGCGGGGGATCCATGGCCAGGTACTGCAACGTGAGATCCGGAAGAAATTCGAGGCAGAGATCCCTGACACCCTGCCCGCGGCTAAGACCCGCCTGATCGCCGTTGCCGATGAGGCCAAGGCGAAGGAGATCAAGCAGCGGCTGGACGCCGGCGGCGACTTCGCCCAGATTGCCGCCACCGAGAGCAGTGACACCACCCGCACCACCAGCGGGCTGAAGGACTGGACGCCGAAGGGGGGCTTCGCCAAGGAACTGGACGGCGCCATCTTTACGCTGCCCACCGGCCAGATCTCCGATCCGATCAGCGCCGCGGGCAAGTGGTGGATCGTCAAAGTAGAGGAGCGCTCGGAGAACCGTGAGGTGACCGCCGAGCAGAAGACCGCGCTGGCCGGGCAGAAGTACGGCGAGTGGCTGGAGGAGTCGCGCAAGGCGCTCAACGCCAAGAACTACTTGCTGGACAGCGTCGAAATGCAAAGCTGGGTGCTGGACCACTCCGGCGCCGTCGAGGCCGCGCAGGAGCGCCAGCAGCAGCAGCGCCAGGCTCCTCCCGCCTCCCAGCCGCAGTTCCCGGTCAGCACGCCGGTCGTGCCCCCGGCCGCACAGCAGACGCCACCGCCCCCACCAGATAACGCCCCCGTTCCCACACCAACCACCGGAGGTACGCCATGAGCAACGCCACCAACGGCGCCCCGCCCATTGGCGTTGGCCTGCTTGGCATGGGTAATGTCGGTGGCGGTGTGGCGCAGATCTTACTGTCACGCGTGGAGGAGTACGCCCGCACGGTCGGCCGGCCGCTGCAAATCCGCCGTATCCTTGTCCGCGACCCGGACAAAGCACGGGCGGTGGCGGTGGACCCGGCGCTGCTCACCAAGAATCCCGATGACGTGTTTGACGATGCGGGCATCCACGTGATTATCGAGGTGATCGGCGGGGAGGAGCCGGCGCACGCGTATCTGCGCCGCGCCTTGGAGAGCGGCCGCTACGTCGTGACCGCCAACAAGGAAGTGATGGCCAAGTTCGGGCCGGAGCTGCTGGCGGTGGCGCGGGCCCGTGGCGTCGATATCCTCTACGAGGCGAGCGTCGGTGGCGGTATCCCGTTGATCGCCCCGCTCAAGCGCGACCTGCTCGCCAACGAGATCACCTCCATCCGCGCCATTATTAACGGCACGACCAACTATATCCTGACCCGCATGGCGCGGGAGGGGGCTGATTACGCGGTGGCGCTGAAGGCGGCACAGGACCTCGGCTACGCCGAGCCGGACCCGACCAACGACGTAGAAGGAATCGACGCCGCCTACAAGCTGGCGATCATGGCATCGCTCGCCTTCCGCACGCAGGTGCGCCCCGGTGATGTCTTTCACGAAGGCATCACCCGGCTGACGGCGCGTGATTTCCGCTATGCCGCGGAGCTCGGGTACGCCATCAAGCTGCTGGCTATCGGCCGGCGGGAGGATCACGCCGTACAGGCGCGCGTCCATCCAGCGTTGGTGCCGCTCGATGCGCCGCTGGCCAAGGTGGACGGCGTGTTCAACGCCGTGCAGGTCGATGGCGATCTCACCGGCATGGTGTTCTTCCAAGGGCGCGGTGCGGGCTCCATGCCCACGACCAGCGCTGTCGTTGGGGACCTGCTCAATGTCGCCCACGGCATCGCCCAGGGGGCGCCCGAGCGATTCGTGTGGCGCGAAGACCCGGCCGGCGCCGTCCTGCCGATGGCCGAGGTGCGTACGCGCTATTACCTGCGGCTACGCGTAGCTGACCGTGCCGGTGTGCTGGCCGCCATCACCGGCGTCTTGGGTGAGACCTACGGCATCAGCATTGCCTCAATCATCCAGAAGGAAATGCACGAGCACGACCAGACGGCAGAGTTGGTGATCATGACGCACGAGGCGCGCGAGGCGGATATGCGCGCGGCGATTGATCGGGTCGCATCGCTGGAGGCCGTCGCCGGGATCGGCAACTTCCTGCGCGTCGAGGGCTGACCTCACCTCCCCCCGTGAGGCGCATGATGGATGAGCGCCAGAGCGCAGCGCAGACCGCGCAGCTCAAGCAGCATGTCGAGTGGCTGGAAGATCAGCTACGGGACACCCGCGCGCAGATGGCCAAGCTCGTGCAGGCGCTGGAGCAGGGAAATGCCCAGATCTGGGAGCTGACCAGCCGCCAGTTGCGTAGCGAGGAGACCATCGGCGGCATCCTGCCGCAGTTGCCCGCCATCCCGCAACTTGATGTGCGGTTGGGCCAGCTCAAAGACCAGCTGGCCGGGGTGCAAGAGCATGGCCTCGGCCTGGCACAGCGGCACACCGAGCTGTCCCGGCAGGTGGATGCCACCGCCGAGCGTGACCGGCTGTACCTCAACGAGCTGTCCCACCGGCTGGACGCTGTAGAGCGCACCGATACCGCGCTGTCTTCCCGTCTGGATGCGCTAGAGGAGGCGCACCGGCGCACCATGGAGACGGCTACCCTGCTGCGTCAGCGCATCGACGAGGCTGTCCGTGGTACCGAAAGCTTCGAGTCGCGGCTGACCCGCGTCAGCGAAGCGATGCATCGCAGCGACCAGGATATCCAGAAACTGGCCCAAGAGATGGTGACGCTGTTCAAGCAGGACGAGCAGCTTGACGAACGGGTGCAGGTCTACCTGGAGATGACCAAGCGCCTGGAGGGCCAGATCGCCGTGGTTGCCAGCGATGTGGCCGTCAAGCAGGATGTGATCGAGCGCATCGATCTGGCCCGAGTCGAGATTCACCGGCTGGAGGAGCGGATCGCCGGCTACGATACCGGCGCTGAGACGCTCCGCGACGAGGTCACGGAACTCGAACGGCTGGTCACCAGCATCGAGGGCCGCCAGAAGGGGATTACGGACCGGCTGTCCGGCCTGCTGGCCGACGCCGCCGAGCACCGCGTCCAGGTGAACGATCAGTTTCAGAGACTGTACAGCCTCAACGAGCGGCTGCAGCGCCGCCGGATCGAAGACATGGAACGGGAACTGCGCGACCTGAAGATCCATGCCTTCCGTGCCGCTGAGGAACAATAGCCCGCGTCTCCGCCATAGCCGTGGTGGGGCGCTGGTATCAAGGAAACACCGCCATGACTGCCGCCCCCATCGCCCCCAGCCATCTGCACGGTGTGATGCGCCGCTATGGCCGCTACCTGCCACTCACCGATCAGACGCCCCTGATCAGCCTGGGCGAGGGCACAACACCGCTGGTGCGCTCGCGCGGCATCGAGCAGCGCGCAGGCGTGGGAGCGCTGTACTACAAGCTCGAAATGTGCAATCCGACCGGCTCCTTCAAGGACCGGGGGATGGTGGTGGCCGTGGCCAAGGCGGTGGAGAGCGGCGCGCGGGCGCTGATGTGCGCCTCCACCGGCAACACCAGCGCCTCTGCCGCTGCCTATGCTGCGCATCTGGGCATGGACGCCTTCGTCGTCGTGCCGGACGGCAAGATCGCCATGGGCAAGCTGGCGCAGACGGTGATGTACGGCGCGCAGATCCTGGCCATCGATGGCAACTTCGACGACGCGCTGCGTATCGCCCGCGAGGCGACGGACAAGCACAACATCGCCCTGGTCAACTCCGTCAACCCGCATCGCATCGCCGGGCAGAAGACGGCGGCCTTTGAGATCGTCGATGACCTTGGCGAGGCGCCGGACCTGCTGTGCATCCCCGTGGGCAACGCCGGTAACATCACCGCTTATTGGAAGGGCTTCACCGAGTACGCGGAGTACGGCCGTGCGACCCGCCACCCGAAAATGATGGGCTTCCAAGCGGCCGGCGCCGCGCCCATTGTCCAGGGCACGCCGGTGGCCGACCCCAAGACCGTCGCCAGCGCCATCCGCATCGGCAACCCTGCCTCCTGGCAGTCCGCCACGGCGGCACGCGACGAGTCTGGCGGCGCTATCCAGGCCGTCACCGACGACGAGATCCTGGAGGCGCAGCGGCTGATGGCCGCCGAGGATGGCATCTTCTGCGAGCCCGCCTCCGCCGCCTCTGTGGCCGGGTTGCTCAAGCTGCGGCGCGACGGGCTGAACCTCCAGGAAATGACCGTGGTCTGCGTCATCACCGGCTCCGGCCTCAAAGACCCGGACACCGCCATGCAGACCACCCCCCGCCTGATCCACCTTCCTGCCGACCTCGCCGCCATCGAGCGCGCGCTGAAGTGGGGGTAGGCGGGCCGGCCCCCGTGGAACACGTGCCATGCTTCCACCTCTAGCGCGCCGGGACCGTTCCAGGCCAGCGAGCGGATCTCCACCAGTGCGCAGTAACGCCGCAGGCTGAGCGCGTAGCGCTGACCGGCGGCTTTGCCATCGTTGCCTCTGCGATGCTCGCCGTCCGGCCGGCGCCGCCGGTGGCACGACGGTACGCCGCGGGGAGCGCTGCGGGCGGCGGCTTGCCTCCTGTCCTTTCGGCTGCGTTGTAACCCCCGGGGGGTACTGCTAGACTGGTTCAGCGTAACCAGGGGTTGGGGTGAGGATGACGCAACAACGGGGAAGCAATGGCGCCACACATACAGGGGGGCGTGTGGTGCAGGACGCACCGGACCAGGCCCGGATCATGGCCGCCACGCGCGAATTGCTGGCCGCCATCGGCGAAGACCCTGAGCGTGAAGGTCTGCGTGACACTCCGGCGCGCATCGCCCGGATGTACGCCGAGATCTTTGCTGGCTTGTACATCGATCCCGCGCACTACCTCCAGACCCAGTTTGACGAGGGTCATGACGAGATGGTGATCCTGCGGGATATCCCCTTTTACTCCGTGTGCGAGCATCACCTCGTACCGTTCCACGGCGTCGCGCACGTGGGCTATCTGCCGGAAGGCAAGGTGGTGGGGCTGTCCAAGCTGGCGCGGGTGGTGGATGGGTTTGCCAAGCGCCCGCAACTGCAAGAGCGGCTCACGGCCCAGATTGCCGACGCGCTGATGGCGGCGCTGGAGCCCGATGGTGTGGCCGTCGTGGTGGAATGCGAGCATCTTTGCCTGACGATGCGCGGTGTGCGCAAGCCTGGCTCCAAAATGGTCACCTCCGCCGTCCGCGGCCAGTTCAAACAAAGCCCCGTGACGCGGGCAGAGTTCTTTGCATTGGTGAAAAACGGCTAAACTGATGGCTGCTATGATACGTTCTGGTAAGCGCCAGACGGATCGTATGCCGCACCCGGCGCGAGGGCTGCTAACCGATGACTGCGACGAACCTCACCGCTGAGACTGCTCCCGAGGACCTCACGGAGGAGTGGTGTACGCTGCTCGCATCCTGCGAGCGGTCTGTGCCGTTTCAACACCCTGCCTTCCAGGCCGCCTGGGCGGATAACTTCGGCGCCCGTTCGACATACCACGTCGTCACGGTGCACGAGGATGGCCGGCTGCTGGCGCTGGCGCCGTTTACCCGAGCCGGTGACCGGCTGCGGCTGGGCGGTGATCCCGAGATCTTTGACTATATGGATATCGCGGTGGCCGCAGACGCCGATGATAGCGCCTACGACGGGCTGCTCAATGCGCTGGCCGCCCAGCCCTGGCGTGAGCTGGTGCTGTGGGGGTTGACCGAAGGTTGCCGCACCCTGCGCGTGTTACCCGAACTGGCGCGGCGGCGCGGATGGACCGCTGAGGAAGACTTCGAAGCGGTGTGCCCCCGCGTGGCACTGCCGGCGGACTGGGAAACCTATCTGGCGGGGCTGAGTAAGAAGGACCGCCATGAGCTCCGCCGCAAGATGCGCCGCTTTCAGGAGGCGGGCGCGGGGATGGAGGTCTACCGCCTCTCCACACCTGACGAGGTGCGGGCCGGGCTGGATGACTTCCTGCACCTGCACACCATCTCGCGCCACGACAAGCGCGAATTCATGACGCCGCAGATGGAGGCGTTCTTCCGGAGAATGGCGGTTGATCTGGCTGCGCATGGCCTGGTGCGGCTCTTCTTCGTGGAACTCGACGGCAAGCGGGTGGCGGGGCTGCTGGCCTTCGACACCGGCACCGAGCTATTGCTGTACAACAGCGGTTACGACCCCGCGTACTCCTACGCATCCGTGGGATTGGTCTCCAAGGCGCTTACGCTCCAGGCCGCCATTGCCGAAGGCAAGGCCGTGTTTGACTTCATGCGTGGCGCCGAACCGTACAAGTACGACATGGGAGCCACGGACCTGGAAGTCCACACGCTCACCATCACCCGACCCGCGCCACCGTAGCTACGCGGCTGTCACACTGCACCGGCCGGAGCGCCGCCTTCCACCTGCAAGCGTGGAGGACGTCCGCAGCATTTCCACCGAGACTGCCATGTACTGGATCAACCCGCGGCCCCACCGCATCGCGATGATCTCCGCGCACACCTCTCCGCTCGGGCGGCTGGGCGGACACAAGACCGGCGGACTGAACGTCTACGTTCGGGAGACCGCAGCCGAGCTGGCCCGTCGTGGCCACTTGGTCGATATCTTCACGCGCGACGACGGCACGCAGCCGGAGATCGTGCCGTTCGTGCCCGGTGTGCGCACCGTCCACCTGCCGGCCGGACCGCGCGTGCCCGATCTGGACAAGGACGCCGTGTGGGAGTATCTGCCGGCCTTCCTGCACAGCCTGCGCGCCTTTCGCGAGCGCCACGGCCTGCGCTACGACGCCATCTTCTCCCACTACTGGATGTCCGGCTGGGCGGGCACCTACCTGCAGCGGCTGTGGGACGTCCCGCATGTCACCATGTTCCACACCCTCGGCGAGGCCAAGAACCGCGCCCGTGCGGGCGAGCACGAGCCGCCGCATCGCATCCACACCGAGCGCCGTGTGGTGGCAACCGCAGATGCGGTGGTGGCCGCAACCGACCACGAGCGTGACTTGCTCTGCGATCTGTACGACGCGGAACCGGCCCGGGTCGCTACCATCCCCTGCGGCGTCAACCCGGCGCTGTTCCACGCTGTCAATCGGGATGAGGCTCGGATGGCGTTGGGTTTCGGCGCGGCCGAACAAATGGTGCTGTTCGTGGGGCGGCTGGAGCCGCTGAAGGGTGTTGACCTGCTGATCGATGCGCTACCGGATCTGCCCGCCGTCACGCTCGTGATTGCCGGTGGCGACGACCTCAATAGCGGCTACGCCCGTCAGCTGGCAGACCGCGCGCGGGCCCTGGGGGTAGCGGGACGCGTGCGGTTCGAGGGGGCAGTGCCGCAGGACCGGTTACCGCAGTACTATGGCGCCGCCGATGTCTGTGCCATCCCCTCGTTTTACGAGAGCTTTGGCCTGGTGGCGCTGGAAGCGATGGCCTGTGGCACGCCGGTGGTTGCCACTCGCGTGGGCGGCCTCACCACTACCGTGCGAGATGGCCACAACGGCTTTCTCATCCCCTGGCGCACGCCGCAGGCGTTCGCTGGCCGCATCGCCGAAATCCTGGATGACGGGGCGCTGCACGGCCGCATGAGCGCAGCCGCCCGCGCCACCGCTGCCCGCTTCTCCTGGTCGCGGGTGACGGACGAGCTTGAGGATCTGTACGTCCGGCTGATGGAGACACGTGCGATGCAGGGATGCCACGGCGCCGGCCGGGCCGCTGCCCTTGCATCCGGCGAGCACCCGTTGTGTCATATTGGCTAGCGGGCCGGTTGCGGACCGCAGCGGGCGTGGCGCGCAAAGGTGATCACGCCGCCGGGAGGGGCCATGACTGCTGAGCAGGCCGCGGACGCGCCCAAGCCCAAGCGGGCGCTGGTTGTGATGGCGCATCCCGACGATGCCGAGTTCCTGTGCGCGGGTACCGTTGCCCGGCTGTGCCGTGAAGGCTGGCTGGTGTGGTACTGCCTGGCCACCAGCGGCGACAAGGGCACCAAAGACCCGGACATGACCCGCGAGCGGCTGGCTGGTATCCGCGAAGCGGAGCAGCGCGAAGCCTGCCGGATTCTCGGCTGCCAGGATGTTATCTTCCTGCGCTATCCCGATGGCTGGGTGGAGCCGAACGATGAGCTGCGCGGCCAGATCGTCCGGCTGATACGCGAGCTTAAGCCGGACACCGTCATCACGTGGGACGGCTTCCGTCGCGGTTTTAACCACAACGATCACCGCGCCGTCGGTATCGCCACCTACGACGCCGTGTACCCCGCCAGCCGGGATCCGCTGTACTACCCCGAACACATCGCAGACGGGCTGGATTGGCACCGCGTCTCGGAGTTGCTCCTTGCCGGCGCCGACGAGCCAGACCACTTCATCGATATCGCGGACACGTTCGACACCAAGATTGAGGCGCTGCTTGCCCATACCAGTCAGGTCGCGCGCGATCAGCCGCGTGACGAGTGGGTGGCGGGCTTCCGTCGCCGGATGCGCGAGCAGGCAGAGCACACCGGTATCGGCTTTGCCGAGGCTTTCCGGCGTGTGACACTGAGAGCATGACCGCCCCGCATCTCATGGTCTGTTGATACGGCGCGCAGCGCGCAGGGGTTAGGCATGGCTGATGCATCGGTAGCGTTGTTCTGGATCGGCGCCCTGCTCACGGGGCTGGCATCGGTGGCGCACCTGGTCGGGGCCTTCGGCGCGCGCACGGTGCGGCGGGCGGCCGCGGCCACCAGTGCCGGTACGGTCACCATCACTGCCAGCGCGCCCGTCTCCGATATGTGGACGCGCGCCGGGCAGACGCTATCACTGCTGGCGGCCGGGGCGCTGACGCTGATGCTGGTGGCGCGCAGCCTCGCCACCGGCCACCCACCGTACGCCAATATGTTCGAGTACCTGACCGCGTTTGGCGCCGGGGTGGTGATCGCGGCCGTTATCTACGAGCGGCGGGTTGGGCAGGCACGGACGGCGGCGCTGGCGTTGCCGCTGGCGCTGACGCTGTTCATCGTCGCCGATGTCGCCTTCAGCAGTGAGGTCCGGCCGCTGGTGCCCGCGCTGCAAAACAACTGGCTGCTGGCCGTGCATGTGGCGGCAATGCTAGTCTCCTACAGCCTGATCGCCGTGGCTGGCGGCGCGGCAGCGCTGTATCTGGTCCAGGGCGAGCGCGATCGCTTCGCCCGGCTGCCGCGCGCGGCCGCGCTCAGCGACCTGACGTACCGCACCGTGGTGGCGGGCTTCCCGATTCTCGGGCTAGGCATCGCCCTTGGCGCCTACTGGGGCAATCTCGCCTGGGGCCGCTATTGGGGCTGGGACCCGAAAGAGACGACGGCGCTCGTCTCCTGGTTGGTACTGGCAGGCTACCTTCATGCCCACAGCCTATCGCGCTGGCGCGGCCGGCGGGCGGCGTGGCTGGTGGTGGCTGCCCTCACCGTGATCGTCTTCAACGTCTTCGTGGTCAACTTCGTCATCGCCGGGCTGCACTCGTACGCCTAAGCCGGCGGCCGGGGCACAGGGCGCCGCCGCGCGCGGGGGCATACCCGGTGGCGTTGTTGACGCTGCCCGAGCGCCGTCAGGCGGGGCGGGGCCGCAGTGGCTGCGTGCGGCCGTAGCCGTAGGAGGCGTGCTCGGAGGTGTTGGCGAAGAGCCGTTCTTCACCGCACTTGCGGCACACCCCACGGCTGTAAATGCCGGACGGCGAGGCGATCCGCCAATGATGAGCGCAGGACGTAGACGGCAGTGGCGTCTGCATCAGGAACCCTCCCTGAGCGCGGCACGCAAGACCGCGGTGTACCCGTGGCTCCGCCCGGCGGGGAGGAGAGGGCCGCGGCGCCGGTACTGTACGCCGCCGCCGCGACTAAGACAAGGTGCTCCGTGTACGGTGGAGCGGGGGTATTGAAGGGGCCAATACTGCGGGTGCCCGAGGATAGGAGTTCAGTCCCGGCGGCGCATTTTCCGCCGGCGGCGCGCCTCCGCCTTGCGCTGGGCAATGCGCAACTGCTCGCCCTGAGAGATGAAGTGGCGGCGGGACTTGACCTCGCGCAGGATGCCGTCGCGCTGAATCATCTTGGTAAAGCGGTTCAGCAATTGGTCGCTGGATTCACCGTCGCGCATCTCGACCTTCAGCATGGCGCACACTCACCCCCTTTCGCAGCTCCTACGGCGGCCGGCCCGGGAGGAGCCAGTAGTCGGCGCTGAGATAGTACGACGACGGACAGCACGGTGCCAAGAGCACCTATGGCTCCGGCGCATCCGCCGGCTCAGTGGCCGTGCCGTCCTCCTCCCCCGTGACCGCCTGCTCCAGCCGGATCAGCTCCACCATCATGCTCTGTGCCAGCGCCCGCCGGGCGATGGGGCCGAGCAGCCACTGCACCAGGCCGCGCGGCCGTGGATAGTGCGTCTCCATGCGTACCTGTGTCTCCTCCTCCGCCTCCGCGAACCGCCAGCGTGTCTCATAGCTGGTCTCGCCGTCGTCGGTGCGCTCGATGATGAACCGCGGTGGCTCATGCGCAATGACGGTGGTCGTCGATTCATATGCGCCGCGGCCGGTGCGGACGGTGAAGACGAAGCGCGCGCCCGGGCCGGCGGCTTCGTCTGAGATCAGCCGGGCGCCGGTAAAGTTGTCAGGCAGGAATCGCATGCGGCTGCGGCGGCTGTCCACCGCGGCGAACACCGTGGCGATTGGCGCTGCGATTCTCCGCTCAACGCTGGCGATCGGCATATGGCCCCTCCGCACCCGACAGCAGACTGATGAAGCTAGTAATAGTTTGCTGGTAATGGTATACTCCCGCGCGGCATTCCTTCCGCGCATCCGTCTCTGGACCCGAGGGGGCCGCGACCCTACCTCCCGCCGGACGCTCGATGACAGAAGCGTTGCCACACTACAGACCCAGTTTTCGGAGGTCATCGGGTGTCCTACCAGGATAAGACGCTCACCTGCTCAGACTGCGGCGCGCCGTTTACCTTTACGGCAGGCGAGCAGGAGTTCTACGCGTCCAAGGGGTTCACCAACGAACCGCGCCGTTGTCCGACATGCCGCGTAGCCAAGCGCGGCGGTGGTGGTGGCGGTGGTGGCGGCTACGGCGGTGGCGGTGGTGGCGGCGGCGGCTATGGTGGCTCGCGCGAGATGTACAGCGCCACCTGCGCCTCCTGCGGCAAGGAAGCGCGTGTGCCGTTCCAGCCACGCGGAGACAAGCCGGTGTACTGCTCTGACTGCTTCCGCTCGCAGGGTGGCGGCGGCGGTGGTGGCCGTGGCTCGTACGGCGGTGGATCGTACGGCGGCGGCGGCTCGTATGGCGGTGGCTATGAGGATCGCGGTGGCGACCGTGGTGGTCGCGGCGGCGGGCGGCGCGGCGGCGACCGCTGGTAAGCCATGCTGAGGTGATGGGCAGCGGCCGGGGCAGAGCTCGCTGCCGCCCATCACCCGTTTGGTTGACTTATCGCGACCTCATTGCTAGGATTCAGTGACGGCGTATCCCGCTGCCGTGCGGGTGCGCATGGCGTCGAAACTGCATAGCGCAGGTCGGAAGCCCGGAAAGTGATAACGACCGGCGGACGCATCCCGCTCGCACGGGCGGGGCGCCGGAGACGATCAGCAATTACGGCTTTCGGCCTTTCACTGTGTCAACCGGCCTTGCGGACAGTGACGCACCGGGGTTGACACGGGGTAGACCGAACAGGTGAGGCAGAACCAGTGCCGACCATCAGCCAGCTCGTGCGCAAAGGGCGGAAGGCCGTCCGCAAGAAGTCCAAGGCGCCCGCCCTGGGAGTGACGTTCAACGCGCTAACCAACCGGACGCGCCGTGACGTGGGCTCCCCGCAGAAGCGCGGCGTGTGCACCCAGGTGCGCACGGTCACACCCAAAAAGCCGAACTCGGCCTTGCGCAAGGTGGCGCGCGTGCGCCTGACCAATCACATCGAGGTTACGGCCTACATCCCGGGCGAGGGGCATACCCTCCAGGAGCACTCGGTCGTGCTGATCCGCGGCGGTCGTGTCAAAGACCTGCCCGGCGTGCGCTATCACATCATCCGTGGCGCGCTGGACGCTGGTGGGGTCAACAACCGCAAGCGCGGGCGCAGCAAGTACGGCACGCGCAAGAAGTAAACGCTGGAAGGGCGCCCGCTCGTGGGCGCCGGTCCGCCTGTCAGGCGCCCCGCATCGCGCCGGCGGCGCCTGTTTTGTGCGCGAGAGCGCACGGTGATGCACGGAGTATCGAGTTATGCCGCGACGTACTCGCCCGGACAAGCGCGAGGTGGCCCCGGACGGACGCTACCACAGCAAGACCGTTTCCATGTTCATCAACAAGATCATGGAGCGCGGCAAGAAGTCCACCGCTGAGCGCATCATGTACGAGGCGCTCACCCGGCTGGAGACACAGACCGGCCGCAGCCCGATGGACACCTTCGAGCAGGCGCTGCGCAACGCCACGCCTGCCATCGAGGTCAAGCCCCGGCGTGTCGGTGGAGCGACCTACCAGGTGCCGGTCGATATCCGTGCCGAACGGCGCATGGCGCTGGCGATCCGCTGGCTGCTGCGCTCGGCGCGGGCCCGCGGCGGCCGCTCGATGGCGGACAAGCTAGCGGCCGAACTGCTGGACGCTGCCGCTAACCAGGGCGCGACGATCAAACGGCGTGAGGACACGCACCGGATGGCGGAGGCCAACCGCGCCTTCGTCCACTACCGCTGGTAGGTCCGGCACCGAGAGGCGCGGTTTTACGAGACAGCACGACCGCCCGCGGGCGGCAATCCCGAGCAGCGACATACATCGCGCCTCGCCAGAGATCAACGCTATGCCACGTACCACACCTATTGGGCGCGTCCGAAACATCGGCATCATCGCCCACATCGACGCCGGCAAAACGACCGTTACCGAACGCATCCTGTATTACACCGGCCGGACCTACAAGATCGGCGAGACCCACGAGGGCACGTCGGTCATGGACTGGATGGAGCAGGAGCGCGAGCGCGGTATCACCATCACCTCGGCCGCCACCACAGCGGACTGGAAAGATCACACGATCAACATCATCGACACCCCCGGCCACGTCGACTTCACCGTCGAGGTAGAGCGCTCGCTGCGTGTGCTGGACGGCGGTGTCGTGATCTTCGATGCCGTCGCCGGCGTCGAGCCCCAGTCTGAAACCGTGTGGCGGCAGGCGGACAAGTACCGGGTCCCGCGCATCTGCTTTGTCAACAAGATGGATCGCACCGGCGCGGACTTTCACCGCACCGTCGAGATGATCGTCGACCGGCTGGGCGCCAAGCCGGTGGTGTTGCAGCTTCCCATTGGCACGGAGG
>CAUJGQ010000103.1 GCA_963170165.1 Chloroflexota bacterium
ACGAAGGCGCCCTCGTAGAGGGCGATCGCGCCCACGGCCAGCGCCCCGAGTGTAAGGGCGCCCCACAGCATCAGAACCCTGGCCCGCATCTGCGGCGACAGCGGCTGCTTGAGGTACTGGAACACGGTTTTCCTCCGGAACTGACGGAGCGGCTCTTCCTGACTCAGACAACGATCCGGCGCCTGAACGGCGCCGGTGTTGCCGGCCGTCTGATCTCAAGCTACGAACCCACTTGGGCACTGAGAAGTACCCGGGCGCGGTAGTTGCCGCAGACATCCGGGGGGTCACGGCGCAGGCAGCCGCCCCGCATGGGCCATCACTCACCCGTGCTGGCGTTGCCCTGTGAGACACAGCTGGCCTGGCGGGTGTGTCATGGGCACTCGCCAAGTCATAAGCGCCAGTCCCGCCCGCGACCGGCGCCGGCCGGACGGCCGTGGAATCCATCGGCGGGCGCGACTATCCCACGCTGCAGGGTGTCGTGCTCTTCTTCACGCTGCTCGTCCTGGTCGTGAACCTGCTGACGGATATCCTCTACGCCGTGGTTGACCCACGCATCCGGTATAGCTGAGGTGGCGAGAATGCACCGCGCGGAGGGCAGTCCATTCGTCGCCGCGGCCGAACGTATCAGGCCCAGGATCTCTCGGTGGGCCGGGAAGATGTGGCGCAAGCACCGCATGGCGAGCGTCGCCGCTGTGATCGTCGCCGTGATCGCCCTGATTGCGCTGGCGGCGCCATTGATTGCCCCGTATGATCCCAACACCGCCAACGGCCTGGAACGCCTGCGCGAACCGAGCGCAACCCACCCCTTCGGTCAGGATGGCCTGGGACGCGATGTCCTCAGCCGCGTCCTCTACGGCGCCCAGGTTTCCCTGAAGGTCTCCGTACTTGCGGTCGTCTTTGCGGCGACGATTGGCATCCCCGTGGGGCTGGCCAGCGGCTACTTCGGCGGAATCATCGACGCGGCGCTGATGCGCATCGTCGATGCGGTACTTGCCTTTCCCGGTCTCGTCCTCGCGCTGACCCTGGTGCTGGTGCTTGAGCCTTCCATTGTGAGCCTCATGCTCGCGCTCGGAATTAGCAGCTCGCCGTCATATGCCCGGTTGGTACGCAGCCAGGTACTGACCCTCAAGAGCGCCGAGTATGTCACCGCCGCGCGCGCAATCGGCGCTAGTGACATGCGGCTGCTGTTCCGTCACATCTTTCCCAACACGCTGGCATCGGTGATCGTGGCAGGCTCGCTCACCATGGGCTTTGCCATTCTTGCCGAGGCGGGCCTCAGCTTCCTGGGCGTTGGCGTCCGCCCACCAACACCGACCTGGGGCGGCATGCTCCGCGATGCCTTCCAGTTCATCTATCTGGCGCCGTGGCTGTCGTTCTTCCCGGGCGTCGCCATCTTTGTGCTGGTGCTGTCCTTCAACCTCCTGGGAGATGGCCTCCGGGACGCCCTTGACCCCCGCCTGCGGCGCGCCGTTTCGGAACGGTGAGGCAGGCGCAGTCCGCCATGCGCGCCCTGTGCAGGGGACGGAGCCGGGGCGCCCTTATCCCGCCACAAAGCGATTGGTGATGGAGCCGATGCCTTCGATCTCGACGGTGTAGGACTCGCCGGGTTTGAGGGAGCGGCGGGGGCGGCGGCCGACACCAACACCCTCAGGGGTGCCGGTGAGGATGAGATCCCCCGGCTCCAGGGTCATCAGCCTGGTGAGGAAGGCGATCAGCTGGGGGACGTTGTAGATGAAATCGCTGGTACGGGAGTTCTGCATCAACTCGCCGTCCAGGTAGCCGCGGATGGCGACGTCGGGGCTGGCGCCCAACTCATCGACGGTCACCACCCACGGACCGAGCGGGGCGAAGCCGTCCGAGCACTTGCCCGCGCCCCACTGGCTGGTCTCGTTTTGCCAGTCGCGCGCGGACACGTCGTTGGCACAGGTGTAGCCGAAGATCACGGAGCCGGCCTCCGCCTCGGCCACATCCTTGCAGCGACGGCCAATTACCACCGTCAGCTCCGACTCCCAGTCGACGAACTTGCTGCCCGGCGGTAGCACCACATCGTCATACGGGCCGGCAATCGCGTTGTCCCACTTGGCGAAAATCGGCGGAGCCTTGGGGATCTCCAGCCCGACTTCCTCGGCATGCCTGCGGTAGTTCAGGCCGATGCAGATGATTTTGCGCGGGCGCGCCACCGGCGCCAGCAGTTGCGTCTGGTTGAGCGCGCCGAAGCGCGCCCCTTTGGCTATGCGCCCCGCGTTACCGCTGCACGCCACCAGGAGGGCGGGCAAGTCCGCAAAAACCTGTCCATCAACCTCGGCCTCGTAGACATCATCGCCCTCCACGATAGCCATCACAGTGGCGGTATCAGCAGGCACACGGGCAATGCGCATGGTGGCACCTCGCGGTCAGGGGTTCAGCCCGCACGCTCCAGCAGCGCACGCGGCCGCTCCATGATAGCGCGCCGTACTGCCCGTCTGCCGGTTCACCCCCACGTGCGTGAGGATCACGAGCACCGAGCCATCAATGGTGGCTGCGACGCTGTGCCCGCGCCTGGCGACAGCGACCACATCAGCCGCCAGGTAGAGGAGCTGGTCAGCGGCTCCGGTGGCGTGCCGGCGGGAAGGACCGCGGCGGCATCGCATGACAGCGGAGCGGTGCCGTGGTTGCGTTTAGTGTCCGCGTTCGCGGCATGCATGCAGATTGTTGACGGTATCGTCTAACACCAGCATACTGCGAGCATGGCAAACGGGCTACATATCGAAGAACCAGGCATCTATCTGACGGTGACGGACGCCGCTGCAGAACTTGGTATTGCGGTTGGCGCGCTACGAACGCGACTCCTCAAGGGCCAGATGCGAGGGCTGCGCGCAGGCTCCTTCTGGCTCCTGCCGCTCGCGGAGGTGGAGCGGGCCAAAGCGGCCGGCCGCATCCGGGCGGGGCGGCCTCCCCGCCAGAAGCTGCCTGATC
Source organism: Chloroflexota bacterium (assembly GCA_963170165.1). Classification (GTDB taxonomy): domain Bacteria; phylum Chloroflexota; class Dehalococcoidia; order CAUJGQ01; family CAUJGQ01; genus CAUJGQ01. Next base: position 2,956 of record CAUJGQ010000103.1, read on the forward strand.
GGCCTGAGTCTGCGCGTTGACTGTATTAGATCGTCCACGATGTCCGCGTTTGCCCTGCCTTCGCGGAGCACGGCAATGAATGACGCGCTGCTGGCGGTGTACGCCGTCCTGGCACGAGAGGGGCGCTTCGTGATGGCCCCGAGCCATCACTCGAAATTCGACCTCCGCGGTATCACCCAACTCAGCATCGTCACCGCCCTCCTCAGTCCAGACGCGGAGATCATCGAGGACTACCTCTCGGACCCACGCAGTCCTGCTACGCTCGTTCTAGGCCATGTGGCCGGGCGGGCACTGCACCTCGTGCTCACTGCGCCAGCCGATGACGCGTTCCTCGTGGTGACCGCTTACTGGCCGGATGAACGGCCGCGCCGCTGGTCCCACGACTACCGGAGGAGGATGCCATGACGCCACCCACGGGCGCAGTCCAAATCACCTGCCCCGACTGTCGCGATACGCTCGTGCCCGGCCGGGTTGACCATAGTAGCCTGCTCACCAACGGGCCGATGATCGTCGAACACGTGCCTGCGTTCGTCTGCCCGCAATGCGGCTACTCGGCGATCCCCGCGCAAACCTGGGAGGTGTTGGAGCAACTCGCCGCCGGCTGCGCCGCTCCCGTGCGATTTGCCACGGTACCGGTGTATGACCTGAGCGAGCTACCTGACGCCGGCATCCAGATTCCCAGGCGCCCCCAGGCGACGTAGGCTGCTGGCCACCCCCGTTATCGGCCATTGAATACACAGGCGAAGTGTCGGGCCAGATACGCTGCAGAGCTGCGCTTGCCGTCGAATCGTGTGTGGAGAAGGATCCTCTCGGTCGTCCGCCGAACCACGCCACCAGCGCCCGTATTCCCGCTGCTGCCAGCACCGGACCCGCCCGGTTCACCCCCACGTGCGTGGGGACCACCCCATCGTCAACACCACCCTCGCCCTCGATTACGGTTCACCCCCACGTGCGTGGGGACCACATCTCCATCGCTGGCACGCCTTCCTCTTTGAGCGGTTCACCCCCACGTGCGTGGGGACCACCCGGCGGGCACAGCGGTAGGGATCGCGCTATGCGGTTCACCCCCACGTGCGTGGGGACCACTGTCTGATCTGCTTGCGCCGCGCCTTCCGTTGCGGTTCACCCCCACGTGCGTGGGGACCACCATACTGCAACTATCCTATCAATCATATCGTACGGTTCACCCCCACGTGCGTGGGGACCACCTGAAGACACCGCTGCTCGCACGTTCTACGACCGGTTCACCCCCACGTGCGTGGGGACCAC
>CAUJGQ010000104.1 GCA_963170165.1 Chloroflexota bacterium
GCAGTGGCCATCCTGGGGGGCGCTTGCCGGGTCGCTGCTGCTCACGTTGATGGCCAGTAACTACCTGTGGCTGGTGACGAACCGTGCCCGGCGTATCGGCGCCCTCGCCGCTGAGCGTGCGCGGGAGATCACCGAGCGCGAACGGGCGGAGATGGCGCTGCGTGAGCGGGAATCATGGTTCCGGGCGCTGGTGCAGCACAGCTCTGATGTCGTCACCGTTTCGGGCGCTGATGGTGGCATCGAATGGGTCAGCCCATCGGTGGAGCGAGTGCTCGGGCATGACCCGGACTTATTACAGGGCGCATCGCTGCTGGCATTCGTTCACCCTGCGGATGTAGCAGCAGCCGCCGAGGCGATGCTCACGGCGGTGGCCGGGCCTGGCCGCCACGAACCGATCGCGCTGCGCGTGATGCATGTCGCCGGCTCATGGCGCTGGCTGGAGGTGACCACCACCAACCTGCTCGATGACCCGGTGGTGCGCGGCCTGGTCCACAATGCCCGCGATATTACCGAGCGACGCGAGCTGGAGGAGGAACTGACCCGGCAGGCATTCTCTGACAGCCTCACCGGCCTGCCTAACCGTGCGTTGTTTCAAGACCGGCTCCGGCATGCGCTGGCCGCCGCCCGCCGCCACGAGCAGGAGGTGGCGGTCATCTTCCTGGACCTCGACGGCTTCAAGGTAATCAACGACAGCCTCGGTCATCATGCGGGCGATGCGCTGCTGGTGGCAGTGGCGGCCCGCCTGCTGCGGACCGTGCGCCCCAGCGACACGGTGGCGCGGTTCGGTGGTGATGAGTTCGCGGTGCTCGCGGTTGGTGAGAACGGGCTGACCACGGCCGCCGTCATGGCCGAGCGGCTCTTGCAGGCGCTCGCGGAGCCGGTATCGGTGGAAGGGCGCGACGTGTTCATCATGGCCAGCGCCGGGGTGGCGCTCAGCGACGGCGTCCTTGCCGGTCCAGCGGATCTGCTGCGCCGGGCTGATATCGCCCTGTACCGCGCGAAAGGGGCCGGCAAGGGCCGGGTGACGGTGTTTGACGGCAGCATGGAGGCTGCCGTTGCCGGCCGGCTCAACCTGGAGACGGATCTGCGCCGGGCGCTGGAGCGGAACGAATTCCACCTGGTCTATCAGCCGGAGGTGAACGTGTCCGCCGGCACGGTTGCCGGAGTCGAGGCGTTGTTGCGCTGGCAGCATCCGGAGCGGGGCGCGGTGTCGCCGGTGGAGTTCGTGCCGCTGGCTGAGGAGACCGGCATCATCGTCTCGTTGGGCGCCTGGGTGCTGCGCGAGGCATGCAGGCAGGTGGCGGAGTGGCGGCGGCTGGGCCACGTGGCTGACGGCTTCACCCTCAGCGTCAATCTCTCCGGCCGGCAGCTCATTCAGCCTGATCTGGTCGAGGTGGTGTCCGCGGTACTGGCCGAGACGGAGGTGCCACCGGCCATGCTGCGGCTGGAGATCACCGAGACGGTGCTGATGGAGGATGGCCCCGCCAGCACCCGCACCCTGGAGCGGCTGAAGACGCTCGGTGTGGAACTGGCGATCGATGACTTCGGTACCGGCTACTCGTCCCTCGCCTACCTGCGGCGGTTCCCGGTAGACACGGTGAAGGTCGACCGGTCGTTCATTGCCGCTGTGGAGGACGACCCGCGCGTATGCGCCATCGTACAGACCGTCACCCATCTGGCGCACGCGCTGGGGATGCGCGTCACCGCCGAGGGCATTGAGACGCAGCAACAGGTGCGCTTTGTCAGCGAGGCCGGATGTGACCGCGGCCAGGGCTACTACTACTATCGCCCTCTGCCCGCCGGTGAGGTGGCGGTCCTGCTCTCCGCGGGCCGGCGGCAGGCAGCCTAGCGGCCGATCTTCCGCGATCTTCCCAACCTCCATCCCTAAAGTCCACTTGTTCGAACTTCGATAATCACCCTGAGGCCGAACGAACAGAGGCCCCTCTGTTCGACGGCGAAGGTCCACGGAGTGGCTGGTCGTGGGCGGAGGCCAGGCGATGGTCCGTCGTAGTGCGATGTCCCGGGCGTCGCGCGTGCGGCGCTATCTGATGGTAGTGCTGGTGCTGCTGTTGGGTGTCAGCCTGGCTGCGGCGCTCTTCTTTGCGGTGAACAGCGTGGAGGAGGAGCGGGCGCGCGCTGCTTTCGAGCAACGGGCGCGCCTGGTGGCTGCCTCGCTGGAAAATGGCATGGAGGCGCAGATCGAGCTACTGCGGACCGTCAAGGCGCTGGAGCGGATCGCTTCCGCAGGCGCTGCCATGGACCCGAACGACCCGACGCAGACCGCCTTTCGTGAGCTGGCGCGTGAAAACCGCCAGCGGCATCCCGGCGTGGTCGGGTTCTGGTGGGCGCTGCGTATCCCTGAGAACGGCCGGGCGGGTATCGAGGCCATGATCGGCGCGCCCGTCACAGATTTCCGCGGCGGTGACCGGACCGCGGGTGTGGCGCCCGCCCCGCAACGGGCCGAGTACTACCCGATGATCTTCCGCGAGCCGGACGACTGGGTGGGCCTGCCGGTGGGCATCGACGCCGGTGCCGACCCGATTCTGCGCGAAGGGATGGATCGCGCGATCAACAGCGGTCAGACCACCGCGACGGCGCCGGTGGACTTGCCGGGCGGCCGGCTGCTCTTCGTGGTGATGCCCGGTTACAACCGTGATGCTGCGCTGGCGACGGCAGATCAGCGCCGCGCTGCGCTGATTGGCTTTCTGGTACAGGTGATTCACGTCGATCAGTTTGTCTCGGCGGCGCTAGGCGGCCACGACAGCGACGACGTGCGCCTGCGCATCGAGGACCGCACCGGCGACCAGGGAGACGGGCTGGTAGCCGTGCGCGACCCAGACGGCGGCGATGCGGCGAACCTGCACCCGCAGTGGTCCGGCATTCTGCTGCTGGCGGGCCGCCGCTGGCAACTGGCGATGGCGCCGTCCTCGGCCAATGTCACCAGCGCCCGCCCGTGGCAGCCCTTGGCTGTCGGTGGTATGACACTGGCTGTCACCGTCATGCTGGTGGTGTACCTCGTGGTGACGATCAACCGCGCCGAGCGGATCGCCCGGCTGGCAGCGGACCGGCAGCGCGAAATCGAGGAGCGGCAACGGGCCGAAGAGACACTGCGCGCCCGGGAATCGTGGTTCCGGGGTGTAGTACAGAATAGCTCCGACCTGATCCTGGTGGTGGATGTGGCTGGTAAGGTCACGTACGTCAGCCCATCGGTGACACCGCTGTTTGGCTACACGCAGGAGAGCCTGCCGTTCGACGGCCCGCGGGAGTTCGTCCACCCGGATGACCTGCCGGCGGTCAATGAGTTGATCGCGCGGACGATGCTGCACCGGGGCCAGGTCGATCCCATCGACGTGCGCACCCGTCACACGGACGGCGCCTGGCACTGGGTAGAGATGACGGCCACCAACCTGCTGCCCGACCCGAATGTGCGCGGCATTGTGCTCAATATCCGCGACATCTCCGAGCGTAAGCGGCTGGAAGAGCAACTCACCCGGCAGGCCTTCATCGATAGCCTCACCAGCCTGCCCAACCGGCCGCTGTTTATGGACCGGGTGGCGCACACCGTCGCGGCCTCCTGGCGGCGCAACGAGCGGCCGGCAATCGTGCTGCTCGACCTCGATGGGTTCAAGGTCGTCAACGACAGCCTTGGTCACGGCGCCGGCGATGCGCTGTTGGTGGCAGCCGGCGAGCGCATGGCAGCCGCCGTCCGGCCAGGCGACACCGTGGGCCGCTTTGGCGGCGATGAGTTCGCCGTTCTGCTCGAAAGCCTGGACGGCCCGGATCCGGCGCGACAGCTCGTCGAGCAGATGCTGGAAGCGCTGCGCGCGCCGTTTGTGGTGGAAGGCCGCGAGGTGTTTATCTCGGCCAGCGCCGGGATCGCCTACAGCCGCCGGGAGGGAATCACCCCGTCCGAGCTGCTACGCGTGGCGGATATCGCCCTCTATCGAGCGAAGGCCTCGGGCAAGGACTGCGCGGTCGTGTTTGACCAGGCGATGGAGCGCGAGGCCGTGCGCCGGTTGGACCTCGAAACCGACCTGCGCCGGGCGCTGGAGCGCGGCGAGTTCCAGGTGTACTACCAGCCGGAAGTTGAGCCCTCCAGTGGCATGGTCACCGGCGCGGAGGCGCTGGTGCGCTGGCAGCACCCGGAACGTGGCCTAGTCTCCCCGGCAGATTTTATTCCGCTGGCCGAGGAGACCGGTGTTATCCTCGCGCTCGGCGCCTGGGTGCTGCGCCAGTCCTGCACCGAGGTGCAGCAGTGGCGCGCCAA
>CAUJGQ010000105.1 GCA_963170165.1 Chloroflexota bacterium
GCCAGGCTGGGGCGGGTGAGGAACAGCGAGCCGCGGTTCTGCAGCTCGCGCACGTCCACCGGCGGCACCAGCCCGCTGGACGCGCCGTACGACACCAGCATGCCGCGCGGGGCGAGGCTGGCCAGGCTGGCCTCGAAGGTCGTCAGGCCGACGCTGTCATACACCACCGGCACGCCGCGGCCGTCCGTCAGCTTCCGTACCTGGGAGGGCACGTCCTCGCGCGTGTAGTAGATGATCTCCTCCGCCCCCGCGCCGCGCGCCAGCTCGGCCTTCTCCTCGGTGGAGACGGTGCCGATCACACGCGCGCCGCGCAGCTTGGCAATCTGGCACAAGAGCAGCCCCACGCCCCCGGCGGCGGCATGCACCACACACCATTCGCCGGGCTGGAGCGGGTACGTCGTCAGCGCCAGGTAGTGAGCGGTCATCCCCTGCAACATCACGGCCGCGCCCAGGCGCGTACTCACCCCCGCCGGCAGCCGCACCAGCTTGCCAGCGGGCACCACGGCGTATTCGGCGTAGGCGCCAGAGACGCTGCTGTAGGCCACGCGGTCCCCCGCCGCCACCTCGCTGACACCCGCACCCACGGCGGTCACGACCCCGCCGCCCTCCTGACCCAGCGTCATTGGCATGGCGGCAGGGTAGCGGCCAGTGCGGAAATAGACATCGACGAAGTTCACCCCGGCGGCGTCGAGCCGCACCAGCGCCTCACCCGGTCCCGGCTCCGGTTGGGCTATCTCCTCCCAGGCCAGCACCTCCGGCCCGCCCGGTTGGTGCACCCGTATCGCCTTCATCACGGTCCTCCCACATCCACGGCGCCGCATCGCCGGCCCACCGGCAGCGTGGCGCACTTCGCAGCCAGTATGACCGATACGCCGGTGGACTGCCGGCGGATGGTTCCCTGAATCACGAGTGGCTGCTAGAGTTGCGCCCATGGTGGCGTTCGGACGGTACCGGCTGCGCGAGGTGCTGGGCGAGGGCGGCTTCAGCATCGTGCACCGCGCCCATGACACCGTGCTGGAACGCGAGGTCGCGCTGAAGCAGCTGCGGCCCGAGCTGGCCACCTCCGAGGATACGCGCCGCCGCTTCCTGCGCGAGGCGCATACCCTCGCCCGCCTGCGCCACCGGCACATCGTCCGCATCTACGACGTGGGCGAGGAAGGCGGCCTGCCGTATCTGACCATGGAACTGATCCAGGGAGAGACCCTGGCCGGCCTGCTCCAGCGCGAGGGGCCGCAGCCGCCGGCCCGGGTCGCGGCGCTCTGCACCGGTCTGGCCGGGGCGATTGACCACCTGCACACGGCCGGCATCATCCACCGCGATATCAAAGCGGCCAATGTGATGGTGGAGCCGGGCGGCGATGTGATCCTGATGGACCTGGGCATCGCCCGCCTGCTGGAGAGCACGCCGCAGACGCACACCGGCGCGATGATCGGCTCCCCACACGCGATGTCGCCGGAGCAGGTGCGCGGTGAGCCGCTCGGCCCGGCATCGGACATCTACGCACTCGGCACCCTCGCTTATCATCTGCTCACCGGCCGGCCGCCCTTCACCGGCGCCGTCGCCTATATCCTCCACGCTCACGCCTATGCCATGCCGGAGCCGCTCACCAGCCTGCGGCCGGAGCTGCCTGCCGCGATTGACGGCCTGTTCGATGCGGTGCTGGCCAAACAGCCGCACGAGCGCCCCGCCAGCGCCGCCAAGTTCGCCGAGGCGCTGGCGGGATTGCTGGCCGCCACCAGCCCAGCGCCACCGGCGCCGCCCGCGTTGCCCGCCGTTCCTGTCACCACGACGGCGCGTGACCTACCGGCCGCGGAGGTCGCGGGGATGCAGACCGAGCGCGTGCTGCCGGTGGCCGTGCGCCCCGCTCCCCGCCGCCGGCGCTGGCCGGCCGTTGGCGGCGCGGCGGTGACGGCCGGGGCTCTGGCGGCAGCACTGCTGCTGACCCGCGGTGAGCAGGCGCCGCCCGCCGCGCCGGCGGCCGTTGCATCACCCACGCCCTTCGTCGCGCTGTCGGTGCCCGCTACCGGCTCTCCCGCAGCCACCGCCACCAGAACGGCCACACCGGCGCCGCAGGCCGCCACGGTTACGGACATGCGTGTGTTTGACAGCGTCTTTTCCGGGCAAACCGGGACGTTCATCGTGGGGGCCAGCGTCGTCGTGTGCCTGAGCATTGAGCAGGGCACGGACAGCGCACCGCTGATGCTGGCGCTGACGGACGGAGACTACCGGCCAGGCGATGCCGGCGACGCCGCGGTGATCGCCCGTACTGCCGTCGCAGACGGGCCCTGCACGGCACTCATGATCCCGGGTGGCGCGCTCGCCCCGGGCGCGTACAGCGTGTGGGCGATGCAGGGCAGGAGCGCGCTGGCCCGCGCGCCGTTTGCGGCGCTGCCAAGGCCAGACCGGACCCCAGCCCCAGCGCCGTCCCCGAGAACCGCCACACCATCTCCGCCCGCGGCGGCTGCGAGTGCGCCCCCGGCCATCGCCACCAGCGCGCCACTACCCGTGGCCACGCCGCCACCGGTGCGCACCGCGGCGCCGGTGGTGCCGGTGGCGACCAGCACGGCCGTTCAGGCGACACCGCCCCCGAGCGCGGCCACCGCCGAGCCGCCGGCCCAGCGCACGCCACCACCGGCGGTGCCCCGCTGAGCGACGTCATTCCATCAACAGGCGGTACCCGAGTCCACGGACATTGGGCAGTTGCAGCCGCTCCGGGCCGCCGTCCGGCGGGCGCAGCTTGCCGCGCAACCGGTGGATCAGCTGTTCGATACTGGCGTCAGACACCACACCGCCATCCTCAATCCACACCGCCCGCGCCAGATCCTCCTTGCTGACCAGCGCAGGTGAGCGCCGGTGCAATAGATCCAGCGCCCGCTGCTCAAACAGGGTGAGCGCCACCCGCCGGCCCTCAATCCAGACTTCAGCGCTTTGCAGGTCCAGGTGGACCCCATTGCCGCTGGTCCGATCCAGATCGCGCACCGTCTCCAGGTCTTCGTCAAACACCAGTTCCACGCCCAGATCCAGGCCGGACAGGCGGATGTGGTCCCCGTGGCGGAGGACACGCACGCCGCTGATCAACTCACCGTTGACCCGGACACCGTTGGTGCTGCCCAGATCAGCGATCTCGTAGCGATCGGACGCCATAGCAATGCGGGCGTGATAGCGGGAGACGCGGGCGTTATCGATCACCACGTCGTTATCCCCCGCCCGGCCGACGGTGAGTGGGGCAGCCGAGAGGTCAAAGGACCGGCTCGGTTTGCCTTCCAGGCGGAGCACGATCCGCGCCATGCCGTCCCGGCCTCTCCACATCGTGACATGCTGCGCCCGGCCGTCTGCCGGACCCACATCCTGACAACCAACAACTACCAGAGTCTAAGAATTCCGTCAGCCAATCGTAAGTCCCCTGTGAGGACGGGCCAGAGACGGCCGGCTGATACTGGCGCTGCCACCACGAGGCAAATAGGGGTCGCAGCATGGATGAGAGTATCCGCACGTTCCCAGGAGAGCTAACGGCCATCGCGGGGCTGCTCGCCGCGGCCGGCGGGCTGACGCTGGCCATTGCCGCCGGCGGAGCGCGCGGCTGCCATGCCTGCCTGACGCGCGAGGCGGTTACGCCGGCGGCGACGGAGATCCCCGTCGCCGGTGGCGGCTGGCACTACCAGTTGCAGCTACACGCCGGGGCAGAGGGCGCCGGGGAGGTGGAGTTCAGCGGGCGGCTGGTGGTGGCGGAGGGCCGTACGCCCGGGCCAGCACGTCCATGAGGTGCACCACCGGTGTTTCGCCGTCACGCCCGGCCCGCAATTGCAGGATGCAGCCGGGGTTGGCGGAGACGATCAACCGCGCCCCGGTCGCGCGGGCGTGGCCGAGCTTGCGCGCTCGCAGCCGCCCGCTCATCTCGGGCTGGGTGAGGCTGTAGGTGCCGGCGCTGCCGCAGCACAGGGCAGGCTCGGCCATCTCCGCCAGCCGCAGGCCGGGAACCTGGCGCAGCAGCGCGCGGGGGGCAGCGCTCTGCCGCTGGGCATGGGCGAGGTGGCAGGCGTCCTGATAGGTCACCACCTCTGGTAGCGCCCGCAGCGGCCCGCGCAGCGGCGTTTCCGCCAGCAGCTCGGTGACGTCACGCGCACGGGCGGCCAGCGCCGCGGCCTGTGCTGCCCATTGCGGGCTGTCCGCCAGCAGCTCGCCGTATTCCTTCAGCATCGCCCCACAGCCGGCGGCATTGCTGACGATGACGTCCGCATCCGCGAAGGCGGTGATGTTCGCGCGGGCCAGGGCGCGGGCCGCCTGCCGTTCGCCGGCGTGGGCATGGAGGGCGCCGCAGCAGCCCTGCCCGGCGGGCAGCGACACCTCCCAGCCGTTCCGGGTGAGGACGCGGATCGTGGCGGCATGCGTTTCGGCAAAGGCGGTGCTCATGATGCAGCCGGTGAGCAGGGCCACCCGCCCGCGCCGCTCCCCAGCGGCGGGGATGATCTGCCCGCGCGGCACGAGAAAGCGGCGGCTGATGGGCGGCAGTTGCCCCTCCAGCCGCGCCAGACCCAGCCGCCGCAAGAGGCCGCTGCGCCGGGCGAACGCCTGCGCGCCGGAACGCTGGTACAGCCACGCCGCCCGGCCCGCCCCGCGCAACAGGCGCAGGTCGCGGAACAGCGCGCCGTACACCACCTGCCGGAGCAGCCGCTCCCGCCACGACAGCAGGCCACGCTGCCGCCGGGCAGCCAGGATCTGCGCGCGGGCCGGTTCCAGCGCCGCGCCGTAACGGACACCGCTGGGGCAGTTCGCCTCGCAGGAGCGGCAATCGAGGCACTCCGCCATCTGCCCGGTGAACACCGGATCCAGCACGTCGATGCGGCCCTCATGCACCGCGCGCATCAAGTGCAGCCGCCCGCGCGGGGAGGACTGCTCGCGGTACGTCTCCCGATAGGTGGGGCAGGCCGGCAGACACAGGCCGCACTGGACGCACGAGTCGAAGATGGCTGCCGGAAGCGGCTCTGCAACCCCCTGTCCTCCTGCACCGGCCTGCGAGCGAGATGGGAACGTGCGCTTGGGTCGCGTGCGGCCGGGCCAAAGGGGGAGCGGGGAGCGGCGCGCAAGGCGGGGGAAGCCGAACCTCAGCCCAGCCACAATCCCTCCCCCCCTCGCCCGCCGTGCGGGAGAGGAGCCGGGGGGGTGAGGGTCTGTCTGCCCGCTAGCTTCGACCATTGGCGCCCTATCCCCCGCTGCCCTTAAAGGCCGCGCCGTCTTTCATGATCAGCGCCAGCTTGTCCCGGTTCTGGAGGACGGCGATATCAGCCAGCGGATCGCCGCTGACACCGAGCAGATCGGCGCGTTTGCCGGGGGTGAGGGTGCCGGTCAGGTGGCCAATGCGGCTGCACTCGGCGGCGGTCTTGGTGCTGGCGACGATGGCGGCCATCGGGCTCATGCCCAGATCCACCATCACTGCCAGCTCTTCGGCGTTGCTGCCGTGCGGGCCTACGCCGGTGTCGGTGCCCATGGCGATGGTGACGCCCTTCTCCACGGCCATGCGGAAGCTGGCGTGGTGCGCCTCCTTTACCTCCTGCGCCTTGCGCAGCGCGTACGGCGGCACGCTGCCCGGGTCCTTCTCGGCGCGGCGGATCACCCACAGCGGCGCGATCAGAGTCGCGACCAGGTAGGTGCCGCGCGCCTTCATCTCGTCGATCACGCGCTCGTCCAGGTAGATGCCGTGCTCGATGGACTCCACGCCTTCGACGACGGCGTTATAGATACCCGCGGTGGCCTGGGCATGGGACATCACCGTCTTGCCGGCGGCGTGCGCCTCGTACACGATCGCGGCGATCTCCTCGCGGGTAAAACCCATCGCCCCCGGCTCATCGTTGGGGGACATGACGCCGCCGGAGGTCATGATCTTGATCTGATCGGCGCCGGCGCGCAGTAGCTCGCGGGTGGCGCGGCGGGCGGCGTCGGGGCCATCGACGACGGTCCAGGGGTGCTCGGGGTCGGGCACGCGCAGGTTGGCGCCGCTGGGCATCAGGCTATCGCCGTGGCCGCCGGTTTGGGAAAGCGCGCCGACGGCGATGCGTGTGCGCGGGCCGGGAAATAGCCCCTGGTCAATCGCCATCTTCACGCCGCGGGGGGCGCCGCCGGCGTCGCGCACGCTGGTGAAACCGCAATCCAGCGTCAGGCGGGCATTGGCCAGCGCCTGGGCGATGTTCAGGCTGTACGGCGTCATCAGCCGCTGCTGGATGCTGCTGGCCGTAGAGGTCAGGTGCACGTGGCAATCGATTAGCCCGGGCATGATCGTCAGGTGACCGGCATCGATCACGGTGGCATCGCGCGGGATGCTGCCATCGGGGTGCACCGCGGTGATGCTCTGGCCCTCGATCACCAGCGTGGCGCCGCGCACGGGTTCCGCGCCGGTGCCGTCGATCAGCGTGCCGCAGCGAATGGCGAGCGTCATGCCTGGCTCCTGGAAGAGATAGGGCCAGTATCACGAAGCCGGCGCTTGGATGCCAGCGCGGCCGTGGCCGGACAGCCACACCTCGACGGAGCCGGCAACGGTGAGGTGACGCGGGCGGTCATCGAGCCGCAGCACGCCGTCTGCAATCAGCCGGGCGGTGAGGGCACGGCCCAGCGGCCCGCCCAGGTGGGGGCGGCGCTCCGTCCAGTCCAGGCAGGCACGGCCGGTCTGCTCCTGCACACAGGCCAGCGCCTGCATCCCCGCGGCGGTGAGCCGGTAGCCCGTGCCGCCGCGCGGCACAGGGCCGGATGACACCCAGCCACGCTGCCAGAGCGCATCAAGCAGCGTCACCCCGGCCACTCCGGCCAGGTGGCCGTAGCAGGTGCGCGCCTGACGAAACGGTGTGTTGTGCGCCACCGCGCGGGCCGCTGCCGGGCTGATGCGCAGCGCCATCGGTCACCTCGTGACAGGCTCGGTCAGCGCAGCGTACCCGCCGGGAGCAGCGCTGTCGAATTGCCAAACCGGCGCCGGAACGACCGTCAACCGTGCCTCACGACCCATCACGATATCCGGCGCCCGGTACTTCCGCTGTTATCAGAAAGCTGAGACAATCGGCCGGGCGTTTGTGTGGTTAGTGGTGGCACCCCACGAGAAGAGAGGTATGTGTGACCACTCTCAAGGAGTCAATCACGAACCTCTACTCATGTGTACTGCGTGGTGATCTGGAGGGGGTCAAGCAGCTGGTAACCGCTGACTTCATCGATCATGCCGGCCGGCCGGACACACCCAGCGGGCTGTTCTCGATGGTGGTGATCGCGGCGCAGGGCATCACCCCGGTGCCATCGATGGGGCTGACCATCGATGACATGATCGAAGAGGGCAACCGGGTGGCGGTGCGCTGGTCGCTGGAGGCGATGCGGCTGCAGGAACGGGAGCGCGGCCCCGTGGCGACCTGGGTACAGGCGAACGGTATCACCATCTACCGGGTGGAAGACGGGCGCGTCGCCGAACGATGGGCGGCGATCAGCGTCTGAGCAGCCCGAGGGAAGACGCGGCGGCCGCCGCTGCCGCCGCGTCGCTTAGGGCTCCAGCAGTTGGGCGCGGCTGAGCGTCATGTGGAAGGAGAAGCGCGCGCCGGAAACGAACGTCTGCCGGTACTCGACAGCCGCATCGCTGGTGTAGGTGCGCCGCTCCGTGGCGAAACCGATGCTCTGCTCGGCAGCGCGCAATATCTGAGTGACGTCGTCGGGCAGGAAGGTGGCCCGCACGGTGACATCGGCGCGGGTGAGTGTCCCGCCCGTCACCTGCTCGATCTGCTCGTACAAGGCGCGGTCGCTGCCGGCGGCGGACATGACATCACCCACCTCAACACCGGGCAGCCAGATCGTCTCGAGCAGGGCGGGCTCATCATCCTGCGACCACAGCCGCACGATCACCGCGGCGCTGGTGGCAGGATCCAGCCCAAGCGCCTCAGCCGCCTGCTTGCCCAGCGCCTCCTGCGACAGGCGGGTGACGCGGGCGACAGCGCCAGACGGGCGGCTCTGCAGCGCGGCGCCGGTGCCGTTGTCGTAGCCGCCGGCACGAATGGGCGGTGTGGAGACAAAGGTGCCGTGGCCGCGGTGACGGCGCAACAACCCCTCGCGCACGAGCTCTTCGATGCCCTGGCGGACCGTCGCGCGGGAGACGCCGGCCATCTGGGCAAGCTGGGGCTCGGATGGCAGAATGTCGCCGGTGCGCAGCGCCCCGCTCTTGATCGCCTCTTTGAGCTGCGTGCGTAACTGGTAGTGCAGCGGCACCGGCGTATCACGATCCAGATTGAAGGTCACCTTGCTTTGACTTGTCACCGTTTCCACCTATCTGGCGCTTGTCCGCTCCCTTTAGTACTAGGGTACACGCTACCGCAGGTTTGTGGCGGCCCTGTGCCACAATGAGACACGATCCGTGCATGACCGAATGGCAAGATGAAAGTGACTCGGGCTTGGTCCTGCGGTGGTTCCTCTGCGCCTGCCTGCATGCCTGACCCACATCGTGCTATATCGCAACAGTAAGACGCAAGTTATCAAGTTCCTCACTGCTCAAACCGAGCAGTTTGCCGTAGACATCTTCGGTGTGTTCGCCGAATAGTGGTGAGGCGGTGCGTAGCTGCCATGGCGTGCGCGATGCCTGGACCGGCATTCCCTCGAAGGCATGACGTCCCAGGTCAGCATGATCCGCTTCGGGGTAAAATCCTCTCGCGCGCAGCTGTGGGTCGCGTTCCTGCTTATCACCCGCCGTCTGCACCACACCCGCCGGCACACCGGCTGCCTGAAGGGTAAACATCACATCATAGGCAGTACGTTCCCGTGTCCAGGCGGAGATGCAGGCATCAAGCTCATCCTCATGGGCCGTGCGGCCGGCGTTGGTGGCAAAGCGCGGCTCTGCCGCCCAGGCGGGCGCGCCCAGCTGCTGCACCATTGCCTGCCACTCCGCTTCGCTAAAGCAGGCAATGGTCACCCAGCGCCCCTGGCCATAGGGGTCCTCTCCCTCGTCCAGGCAGCGGTAGCTGTTGTGCGGGGCAACGCGCGGGTGCCGGGAGCGGTTGCCGGTACGGCCACCGGCGGCGGCGTAGCCCCGGCCATTGACGGTGGCATCGAGCAGGGCGGGCCCGGCCAGCACCATCCCGGTCTCAATCTGCGCCAGGTCGATGTACTGTCCCTGGCCGGTGCGGTTGCGGTGGTGCAGCGCCAGCAGCAGCGCCGCCGCGCCGTAGTAGCCGGCGGTATGGTCCAGGTACGAGTAGCCCCAGCCCGCCGGCGGGGCATCGGGCAGGCCAGACATGGCGGTGACGCCGGAGACGGCCTGGGCCGTCGGCCCCCAGGTGACGTTCTCGCGGTCGCGGCCCAGGTGGCCGAAGCCGGACAGGGACAGGTAGATGATGCCGGGGTTGACCGCCGCCATTGTCTCCCAGGTCCAGCCCATGCGCTCCATGACCGAGGCGGAGAAGTTCTCCACGACGCAATCGGAGACCATCAGCAACTGCCGGAACAGGTCGCGGCCCTCCGGATGTTGCATGTTCAGCGTGGCCGAGCGCTTGTTGCGGTTGAAATTGTTGAACATCCCCGAGGCGTTGAGCGAGTCCGCGGGGGTATTCGGATCGCGCATGCCGATGCGGATGGAATCGATCCGCCCTTCATACTCGAGGCGGATCACATCCGCGCCGAAGTCGGCGAGAATGCGGGTGGCC
This sequence comes from Chloroflexota bacterium, assembly GCA_963170165.1. Taxonomy (GTDB): domain Bacteria; phylum Chloroflexota; class Dehalococcoidia; order CAUJGQ01; family CAUJGQ01; genus CAUJGQ01. Next base: position 9,654 of record CAUJGQ010000105.1, read on the forward strand.
TGCGGTCCGGCAACGATCCATGAGAAATCGATTACCCGGACGCCACGGAGCGGCAGCACGGGGGCAGCCATGCACACAACCTCAAGCTCGGCAGGATAAACCCCGCCGCACTATACCCGAACCGTATACCAAAGTGAACTATGTAGATGGCTTCACGCAACTCACAAAGGTGAAAGCATACAGCTGCAGCCCGCCTGACCCGGCGCGCAGCCCCAATTCGTGCTCGCCGAAGCGGTCGCCCCGCACCAGCCGGTACATGCGCGGGCCGTCCACCGGGACCACTGTCCGTCCGTCTGCCGCCTGCCGGACGTCCTCTCCCCACCGATCAGGTGGCACGGGTGCGTCATCCAACGTCAGGGTCACCTCCGCCGTGCCCGCCATCACCAGGTTCACCTCGGCCGCCTGGTACCACACCGACAGCGCGGCCCCGGCGGTCTCCGCGGTGCTGCGGTCACGGCTCACGGTCCAGGCGCCGTCCAGGTAGGCGGCGTTCATCGCCCGGCGGGCGGGGCGGGTGTACTGGTGCACCACATCCTCGCGCAGCCCCTCCTGCTGGCCAAACAGCCCGCGGGCGTAGCCGAGGTACAGCTCGGGCGTGGGCCGAAAGCAGACGGCGCCAGGGGTATCCCGCCCGCGCAGTGGCGCCAGGATCTCAGGCAGCTCCACCTCAGGATCACGGATGCGCAGCAGCGCCTGAATGGCCTCCTCGGTTTCGCCGTAGCCGCCTTCACCGAAGTGGTAGTAGCGCAGGTAGCCGCGCACATCCGCCAGGTACTTGGCCGGCCAGTAGCGGTTGGCGTAGGCCTGCCAGTTGCGGTAGTCGTTGTCCAGCGCCACCGGCCAGGTGATGCCCAGTTCGCCGATGGCGCGCTGCACATGCCCGGCCTCCCGCGCAAAGGGGAACTCCGGCGCGTGCACCCCCACGATCTGAAGCCCTTTGTCCGCGTAGCGCGCCTGCCACGCTTGGAGATACGGCAGGGTGTTCAGGCAGTTGACGCAGGTGTAATCCCAGAAATCGACCAGCACCACATCACCGGCGCCAATGCGCACCGGCGCGCCAAACCAGGTGTCTGATTCGATCTGCGGGCAATGCACCGGTTCCTTCACCAGCGGCATAGCGTGACTCCTCTGCGTGCCGGGCTCTTGCCGGGGGGTGAACCCCTCACCCCTATGCTCGCATCAGTCGCAGGCGGGCGAGGTGGCGGAGGAAGCGCAGTCCCTGACGGAAATCGGCCTTGGTGACGCCATGCCGGCGGGGGCGGAAGCGGTACGGCGTCTCGGCCACGCGCTGCCACGGGCAACGGACCAGCACTTCCAGCAGGATCTTATAGCCAATGGGGCGCAGGCGGACACCGGCCAGCAGATCGCGGCGCAGCAGGAAGAAGCCGCCCAGCGGATCAGAGACGCCGCGTAGCCGCCGGGGGAACAGCAGCCGCGCCAGCGCCTTGAGCCCGCGCGAGTAGAACCGGCGCATTCCGCCGTCGAGGCCGCCGGGGCTGCCGCCGGCGATGTAGCGGCTAGCGATAACGATGTCGGCGCCGCTGCGCTCGGCCTCGGCCAGCAGCGCGCGGATGCCGGCCGGCGGGTGTTGCAGGTCGCCATCGAGCACGCACAGATACAGCCCCTGGGCGGCGCGGAACCCGGCCACCACTGCCCCCGCCAGTCCGCCGGTGTTGCGCGCGCGGTGTAGCAGCCGTACCCGTGGCTCGCTCTGCGCCACCCGCTGCACCTCGGCGTCGGTGCCGTCGGTACTGTCATCGACGAAGAGCAGCTCCCAATCTAGACCTGCCACCGCCGCGCCGATTTCTGCCACCAGGGGGCGCACGTTCTCCCGCTCGTTATACGTTGGCACAATCAATGACAGCAGTGGCGGCATGGTCCCACGGTAGCAGGGGCCGGACCCGGGCGGAACGCGGCGCTACTGCCAGAGGTCCTGGTCTGACAGATCCAGCAGGATGCCCTCTGGCACACCAACGGCCACGCACATCCGGTGAAAGCGATCCGCGTTGCCGGCCGCCGCCAGCAGCTTTTCTACCGGCGGGGTGGCGTCTGGCGGCAGGCCCATGCCGGCGATCTGGTCACGCACGGCCGCCCGCCGCCAGGCGCGCAGCCGCTCCATGCGGATGAACAGCGTTCCCACCGCGCCGGCAAAGGCGTCCAGCTCGCGCACCGGCCCGCCACCCCGCAGGAAGACGCCGTTCATCAGCGAGTGGCGGCCGGCTGGGATCAGCGGTACGCCCGCGCGTTGGTTAATGCGCACCACCCGCTCGTGGCAGCAATCACAGAAGAAGCGGCTGAACCGGCTGCCGCTGGGGATGACCTCAGCCACGCAGCCATGGCACAGCTCGGCGATGGTATTGAAGTCGCGGAACGGCCAGCGCCGGGCCAGCACCTCGTCGGGCGTACGCGGCGGCTGGCAGCCGCACTCCTGCATCCACGTCTGCCCCCGCCGTCCCATGTCCATGGAGAACGGTCCGCGCAGCTCGCCACAGGCGCCGCACACCACCATCAGAGCCGCCAGTTCCCGCGCTTCCGTCATGCACCACCTCCCGCGCGCCCGCCGGGGCTCACTCCCTACTATTCCGGCAGCAGCCACGCAATCCGACAGGGGGTCGGTGTGCGAGCCCTCCTGCTATCCCCTGTTCCCGCTTCCCGAACCCCTGTACCCTATCCCCCGCGATGCTTCAGCCCTACACGGCCTTTGTGATCGAGCGGCCGCGGCCAAGCAGTGACTTGTACGCGCTCAGTGACCGGCTGATTGCCCAGGATGTGACGGCAATTACCGCCACGGAGGGGCCGATTCACGCCGATATGCTGTACCAGCGCATGGCCAAGCTGTACGGCATCGAGCGGGCGGGCAGTGAGGTACGGCGGGTGGTAGACCGGGCGCTGCGCGAGGCAACGCGCGCCGGTGATGTGGTGCGGCGCGGGCGGTTCTACTGGCCACGGGGGGTGGAGCGCATCGCCCCGCGCGAGGCCGGGCCGCGCACGATAGACCACATTGCCCCCGAGGAGCTACAGGATGCGGTGCTGCTGGCGCTGCGCGAGAGCGGCCCGCTGGACCACGCCGCCGCCATCCGCGCCACCAGCCGTGCCCTCGGCTTTCAGCGCACGGGCAGCGCCCTCCAATCCGGCATCAGCGCCACGATTGACGCGCTGCTCGCTGCCGGCCGGGTACAGGGAGCGGGCGGGCTGCTCCAAGCGGAGTGACGCCGGTACGGACAGCGGGCCACGCTCCGCTCCCTTGTCTGCCCTACGCCAGCACCTCCGTCGCGACGCGCACCATCTGGCCCTGCACATCGCCACCGGCAAACACAAGGTTGAAGTGGCGGACACCGGCGGCGGCGAAGGCAGCGATGCGGGTGCGCCAGGTATCGGGCGGGCCGAAGATGCAGTAGCGCTCGAAGCGTTCGAACGGTGTACGGTACATGCGCTCGATGGCCGGGGCGATGATGGCGCGGGCTTCGGCATCGCTGTCTGCCAGCGCGCACCACAGTTGCAGGCCCGGCGTCAGCGCCGCGGGGTCGCGCCCGGCGGCGGCGGCATGGGCGCACACGGCCGCCCAGCCCTCGGCGAAGCGCTCAGGCGTCACCACAAACGCCAGCCAGCCATCGCCCAGCAGCCCCGCCCGCTGGAGCGCACCGGGGGCACGGCCGCCGGCCCACACCGGCGGACCGCCCGGGGTGAGCGGTGGCAGGTCAAAGCGCACGCCTGCCAGCGTGGTGAACCGCCCCGTGAAGTGGACCGGCTGCCGCCCGGCGGACCACAGGGCCCGGCAGACGCGGATGCACTCAGACAGGCGGGCGCCGCGCTCGGCCAGCGGCACCCCGGCAGCGGCGAACTCGGCGGGGTTCTCACCGCCCGCGCCCACGCCCAGCACGAACCGGCCGCCAGAGAGATGATCGAGCGTCGCTGCCTGCTTGGCCACCACCACCGCCGGGCGCAGCGCCGCCAGCATCACGGCCGTGCCTAGCCGGACGCGGGTGGTGCGCAGGGCGATGGCGCCCAGCAGCGCCACCGGGTCCAGGCTGGGGACATACCACAGCAGGTGGTCGCCCACCCAGACGGAGTCAAAGCCCAGCGCCTCCGCCAGCTCCACCGTGCCGAAGAAATCCCCGGACTGGTCGTGCCCGGGGATGACGCCGAAGGTCAGGCCGTCCGGTACTGTCACGTTCATGCTGCCAGCGTACCGCAGCCCGGCGGGGCGGCACTACGCGGTGAGCTGCGCCATCATGCCCGCGAGGTCGTAGCTGGTGTGCTGCTCGATAACGCGGCCATCGCGCAGCGTGAAGAAGGCGATGGCGGAGATCGCCATGGTGCGGCCGGTGGCGGGCAGCATCCCCATGAGCTCGCCCTGGTGGGTGCCGCGCGCCGTCGTCTGCACAACCACCGTATCGCCCTCGCAGATCACCTGCTCGATATCGTGGCGCAGATCGGGGAATGCGGCGGTGAAGCCGCCCAGAAACTGCCGGAAGCCCTCCGGACCGCGCACCGGCTGCGGCGCGCCGCTGTAGAAGCCGGTGTAGTCCGGCGCCAGCAGCTCATCTGCCAGCGCCATGTTGCCGCCGTCTACCAGCTCGCGGTACGCCCGCAGCACCGTTTGCGTGTTCGCGTTCGTCTCGGTGGTCATCGCCGCTGCCCGTCCTTTCGCCGCATCGGTCCGTCGCTCCGCGCTCGTCCCTGATCCCTCATCCTCCCACTGCCGTTGCCGGGGCGGGCGCCGGAGTGAGCTGCTGCATCATCCCGGCGAAATCGAACACGACCCAGCCCTCCGCCAGCTTGCCGCCGGTGATGCGGTGAATGGAGCAGGCGTTCACGCGCACCGATTGGCCCGTGGGCGGCAGGTCATTGAGCGGGCCAGTATGCGTGCCGGTCCAGTGCCAGCGCATTGCTACGCGGTCCCCCTCAGCCACCACGCCGTCTACGGTCACGTGCAGGTCAGGAAAGCCGGTGAGGAAGCCGCCGAAGGCGGCCGCGTATTCCGCAAAGCCGCGCGTGCCGCCGCCGGGAAAGGCGGGGTCGTGGTGCTGGTAGTCCTCGATATGGAGCGCCTCCAGCGCCGGGATATCCCGCGCGTTCACCAACGCCATGCTGCGTCGTACCAGCGCCTTGTTCTCCTCCATCGACATCGTGCGGTCTCCCTTCGCCTTCACCGTTGCCGTTGGGACACGACCGGCGTCCCTGACCGGCTACTACGGCCATGGCAGCACCGCAGATCACCGCACGACGAGCGGATGCGGAGCGGTGGGGTCAGGAGGATGGGAAGGTTAAAGCGGCGGTGGCCCGGCGGCTTCCTCGAAGCGCCAGATGTAGCCGGTCAGCCGCCAGACGCGTTCGGCGGTGCGCACCCAGCCGGCCATTTCGGCGGCGTCATCGGCTGGCACCTCGTGGGCCTGGGCGCGATACTCCGGGCCGAAGTGAACGAGCTGGACGGTGTCACCGATGCGGTTGACCATGATCCGCACCTGCGGCCCCAGCAGCAGCGGCGTGCCCGCCAGGTCCCCAATGCGGCGATGGCGTGGAGCAGTACGGCGCATGACTCCAGGGTAGCGGAGGGGAGAGCAGGGAGCGAGCAGCGGCCCTGGGGGGAACCGCCCCCCAACTACCGGTGAAGCAGCAGCGGGTCGCGGTTGTAGAGGAACTCGGGGCCGAAGGTGGCTCCCTTGAGCTTCACCTCCAGTACGCGGCCTTCGACCTTGGACTCAACACCGGTAATCTGATCCTTCCACGGCTTGCCGGTCTTCGCGCTGCTGCTCTCGGCGATGCGGCGGGTAAGGTGAGCGGCGTTCTGCTGCGCCGCCTGCTCGGTGGCGTGGACCAGGACGATGACCGTGATCGTCGTGCCGCCCTCGACACTCCAGCCGGCCGCGACATACTGGTAGCGCTCCAGGACCGGCTTGCCGGCGGCGGTGCTCCAGGCGGCCTCAACAGCGGCGCGGCCGGCGGCGGGCGCAAGCTCAATCTCCGCCTTGGCCACATCAGCACCCTGCGTTTCGCTGGTGAGAAAGGCATAGTGGGCGGCAAGCCGGTCCATGCTGCGCGCCGCGAGCCGCACATCCTCCGCCTGGCGCAGCGAGCCGGTGTTACCCTTCCACACCTTCAGCATCTGCTCCATGCCGGCGGTCCACAGCGTGCGCAACACGTATTGCTCCGTGACAGCGATACGGCCGCCACGGCCCAGCTGATCCAGCACCGGTGGCATGAAGCGGCTGCGCAACTCCTGATGGAAATCCTCACCCCAGCGGTAATAGACCACGCCCTCTACCTGAGAGCGCCTGGCAGGGATGGGGCAGGTGTCCGCGGCGCAGCCGGTAATCGCCCGTTCCGCCGCTGCGGGATCGAACAGCCCGCGCACGGCCTCGTACTGCTCCGGCGGGCCGCCCGCCAGGATATCCTGGTCTACCCGCCGGTAGCCGAGATAGCGTTCGATGGTGACGAGCGAGGCCGACGGGCGCTCGTGGCCGCTGGCAAAGCCGCCAGTGCCGCCCTTCGCTCCCTTTTGCAGCGCCGCGGCGGAGATGGCCTCGAGGTAGGCCGTCTTCTGCTGCTCGTCCGCCGGGTTGGCCGGGGGCTGGATGTTGTATGCCCGGCGGAAGCGGTCGATGTTCGACAGATACACCTGCTGGCGCGTCTGCTCGGTGTCCGGCACCAGCGCCAGCAGCTCCTCGAACGCCCCGGCCGTCTGCGCCGCCGTCGCGGTCGCCGTCCTGGTCGCGGCGGCGGCGGTGGCCGGCGCCGTGCCGGTCCCCTTCACCCCATCCAGCAGCGAGCCCTTGTCTCCATCGGAGCCGGAGCAGCCCGCCAGCACCAGTACCAACGCCACCACCGCCAGGCCACGCCTGCGCCACACCATCGCTACCTCCGGCACCGCACCATCCACCGGGTTTCCCGTGGCAGGAACGCACGCCACGCGCCCGGAAGATCGCCATCCTACGCCACCCGCGCGACTGACGGCCAGTCAGTCATCAACCGCCAGCCCGGCGCGGATGGCGGAGTGCGCCCGCTCCTCGCAGGCCAGCGCTTCGCGCAGGGCGGCGGCGGCCACCATGCGGGCCGCGGTGGTGTCTGGGTCGCCACCGGCGGGGTAAGGGAACATGGTCGCCATGCGTGACAGGGCGAGCACCTCGGCGTCGTAGGCGGCGGCGGCGCGGGCCAGAGCGGGGGCAACGGCGGGCAGATGGCGGGCGGCATCCCCGCGCAGAAAGACGGCAGCGGCGCGGCGGGCTGCCTGCAGCTGCTGGACGAGCAGCGCATTGCCGCTGGGGGCGATGGCATCTCCATGCCGGAAGGCGGCAGCCCAGCGCTGGTAGGCGGCCGTGCCGTGGATGGCGGCAGTGGGGTCGCCGGGGTCGCCGCGGCCGGCGTAGCCGAGGGCGAAAGCCAGCGCCTCGCGCACCGCCCGCGCCGGTTCGATGGGCGCGCGCCGGCCCAGGGTAAAGGCCAGCACGGCGCCGGGGTACTGGGGCGGTGTCCAGCGCTCCAGCGGCAGCCGCCCGCCGAACTGGCTGCTGAGCACCGTCGCCACCCGCCACGCCTGCCCGTCCGGCTCCACGCCGGTGACCAGACCAAAGCGAGGCAGATGCAGGTTCCACACAATCGCGGGGATGCCACCAGCCACCGCCCGGTTGATGCGACGGATGGTCGCAGCCCGCTGAGCGGCGTCGCCCGGCACGGACCCCGCGGAGGTGAGCACCGTGAGGCGCCGGCCCAGGTTGCCGGCGAGGGCAGCGAACTGGTGCGGGTCGAGCGCCGGCTCGGCGCTGGCGGCGGCGATCTCCTCACCGGCAACCGGCAGCGCCAGGCGGAAGGCGAGGCCGGAGACGCCCAGCACGCGCGACAGCGGCGCCCCGATGCCCGCCGCCCGCAATGCCGCCGCCAGCGCCCCGGCCAGCGAGGACCAGGTGTGCTCCAGTTCCGGCGGGGGCGGGGAGGGGCTCATGCCTCGCGCCCGCGCACGCGGCGATTGGATTCGAGGATCGCGCGCAGTAACACCGGTTCGGCGCCGCTGAGGGCGGCGGCGGTGGCAACAATGGCGCTGACATCCTTAGGCAGGCACTTGCCACCGAAGCCGCGGTCATCAGGGAAGACGAAGGTGTGGGAACGGCCGATGCGCGGGTCGAGCAACCACAGCTCGCGCAGTTCGTTGTAATCCACGCCCATGCCCTCGGCGATGTCGTAAAACTCGTTGCAGAAGGCCACCTTCAGCGCCAGGAAGGTGTTCTCCATGTACTTGCACAGCTCAGCGGTCTCGGCCGTGGTCTGGTGGATAGTGATATTGGCGTTGAAGACGCGCTTGTACAGGTCGGCGACGGGGATCGTGTCCTCGCGCGGGCCGCCGAGGATGATCCAGCGGATGTCCCACAGGCTCTTGAAGGGGTGGTCCGGCGTCTCGCCCGGGCCGTACTCCGGCTGAAAGATGATGCGCTTACCGGTGCGGCGGCGCAGGCGGGCGGTGGTGCCGGTGGAGACGGTGGAGCGGATGATGATGTGCTCGCACTCCAGCCACGCGCAGGCATCCTCGACGATGCTGGTATCACACGCGCCATCCTCGCTGGCCGGGGTGGGGACACAGATGAAGGCGTAGCGGCAGGTATTGACCTGCTCGCGCGTGCCCAGGCCGAGGGGCGGGTCGTACACCACCGCGCCGGGGAACAGATCGGCCAGCGCCCGGCCCACGGCCCCATACCCGATAATCGCCACCCGTGGTAGCTGCGCCATGCGTGTTGCAGTCCTTCTCACCAAGCTGGTGGCCGCCCGCACGGGGGAGGACAGCGGCCACCGTATCGAGCGTACCCAGGGCGGCGCGCTGCCGCCAGCTACCCACAGCGGCGTATACTGGGCCGCGATGCCATCAACGCGCACCGGGGAAGGAGCTATAACGATGGATGAACAGGCAGAGGCGGCGAAGAAAGCGGCACTGCTGATGATGCCGTACGGCCTGTATGTGCTGGGCACGGTGGACGGCGACAGCCTGGGAGCGGCAACGGTGAACTGGGTGACGCAGACGTCATTCAAGCCGCCACTGGTGGCGATCGGTGTCAAGCGTGACAGCGGCGCTTATGCTCACCTCCAGGCCAACCCCGTGTTTGCCCTCTCCTTCCTGGAGAGCGGGCAGAAGGATATCGCCTTCGGCTTCTTCCGGCCCACCAAACACGAGGGGGACACACTCAACGGCCAGCCGTTTGAGCAGCACGAGACAGGTGCGCCCGTGATCCGCGCCGCCCCCGCCTGGGTGGAAGGCCGCGTGGTGGGGGAGGTGGCCATTGGTGACCATGCCTGCATCGTCGGCGAAGTCACCAATGCCGGCCAGAACCGCGAAGCCAAGCTCCTGACGCTGGAGGAGTGCGGCGTCAAGTACGGCGGGTGAGGCGAGCGAACCGGGAATAAGCAACCAGAATCCCCTACGGTCGCAGGGGGCTTAGATCCCCCTGCTCGGGAGATTGACCGAGAGCCGCCCCCCGGCGGCCGGCTCACGCCGCGCAGAAGCGACGCACCAGCTCGTACATGATCTCGCAGCCGAGATTGAGGTTATCGATGCTGAGATGCTCATCGTTACCGTGGAAGCCGCTGGCCTCCTCCGGGGAAAGCAAGGCAGGGATAAAGCCGTAGGCAGGGATGCCGCGCTGGCGCAGGAAACGGTTGTCGGTGCCGCCGACGGTCATCGTGGGCGTGACAACGGCGTCCTCCATCGCATCCTTGACGACGCTGTTCATCAGGTGGAACAGCTCCGTATCCCACGCGCTGGCGCCGGGGTCATCGAGCGGCACCTCTTCGTGGAAGCTGACCTCGATGCGCGGGTCATCGATACGGGCGATCACCTCCTGCCGCCATTGCTCGTGGGAGTACCCGGGCAGCAGGCGGCAATCGAGCACCGCCTCAGACAGCGCCGGGATGACGTTGGCCTTAATGCCGGAGTGAAACATGGTGGCATTGAGGGTATTGATGAACATCGCCTTGACAGCGGCATGGCGCTCCACCAGCGCCGGCAGCGTCTCCAGCGTCGTGTCTGCGGGCAGCAGCCCGGCCTCGATCATCCGCCGCATAAACTCGGCCGTCTGCGGGATGACCGTCAGCGGCCGGTCCCAGTCTGTCAGGCGGATGAGCGCGCGCGAGAGGTGAATCAGGCTGTTGTCGGCGTGGGGGCGGCTGCCGTGGCCGGGGGTGCCGATGGCGCGTAGCCGCAGCCAGCAGATGTTCTTCTCGCCCATGGCGACGCCGAACATGCGGGTCTCCTGGCCGAGGAAGCGGGTGCTGCCCATGCCGCCCTCGTTGATCTCATAGGCGACATCGACCAGTGCGGGCCGGTGGTCACACAGCCATTTCATCCCCCACTGGCCGCCCGCCTCCTCATCCGGCACGCCGCAGAAGATGACGTCGCGCGCCAGCGGCGTCCCCTGCCGTGCCAGCAGCAGGAAGGCGATCAGTTGCATGACGCCGCCGCCCTTCATGTCCACCGCACCGCGGCCGTAGACCCGGCCATCGCGGATCAGCCCCTCGAACGGTGGCACGGTCCAGAAGCGCTCCTCCACGGGAACGACATCGGTGTGATTGCAGAGCATGAGCGCGCCCTTGCTGCCGTCACCGTGCAACCGGGCATAGACGATCTCGCGGTTAGGCGCGGTTTGGATGTACTCGACCGGCACACCAGCGGCCTCGATCAGCGCGCCGAGGAACCGGGCGGCGGGCGCCTCATCGCCCGGCGGGTTGACGGAGGGGATACGCAGATACCGCACGAAGATATCCAGCGCCTCGGCATGTACCTGCGCCCAATCAATCGCCATGAATCAGCACCTCCGGCATCCGGCCTCCGGCAGCCGCAATGGCGGCGCCGTGCCTGGTCTGAAGTGTGCCACAGAACGGGGGAAAGGGAGGGCGCAAGGGGATTGGCTTCGTCCTCCCGCATCCCTCTCCCCTGTTCCCTGCTCACTGGTCCTCATGCTGGGCTTCGGCGACGATCTCCTCGGCTTGGGCAAGGGCGTCGGACTCAGCCAGATAGGAGGCCTCGGCGGCGGCGATCAGGGCGTAGTCGAGGGGGGCATCTTCGACATAGGCGATGATGGCAGACAAGTGTAACTGCGTGCCGATGGCGCTGCTCTGGATCTTGAGGTCGAGAATGCGGCAGGTGGGGTGGTCGGCGCACCAGTGATCGAGCCGCTCGGCGAGCACGCGGGCCGCCTCGGTGGCGGCGCCGGCGGAGGCGCCGAGGCCGGCAAAGCGCAGGCCCAGGGTGGGAAAATCGGTCATGCGCGCACCTCGGCGGCCGCGGGCAACAGAAAAGAGCAGGTTCGGTCGCTGGTGGCACCCCGCCTTGCCAGCAACGACCGTCCCTGCTCTGCCTTCATCCTAGGTCCGCCGGCACGGGCGCTCATCACCCAATTGCGGTAGCTTGGCCGGCAGGCGGCGGCTCAGTCGCCGGTGATCTTGCGGCCGGGCTCCAGCAGGGTGACCGGCGGGGGCTTGTCCACGCCGACGGCGCGGCGGAAGACGTAACCGACCGTGCACAGCAGCATGGTGGCGAAGACGATAGCGGCAGTGATAAAGATCACGCGCCAGCGGTCATCGCCGCCGGCCTCCTGGGCAAGCGGCGCCGCCAGGGCGGGTTGCGCTGCCAGGGCGAGCAACAGGCCGGCGGTGACGGCGGCGCTGAGGCGGGAGCACCGAGAACGGATCATACGCCGGGCCTCCAGACAATCATGCGCGGGTTGATCATGCCCCGCCACCGGCGTAGCCGCAAGCGCTAGGGTGGCGGCAGCCGGCGGGCGACGAGCTGCAGCAGATCATCGATATCAAACGGCTTGATCAGCACCTCAATGCCGGCGCGCCGCAGCCGCTCGGCCGCTTCGTCCACCTCCTGGATGGCGCCGGTGCAGAGCAGCACGGGAATATCACGGGTCTTGGCGTCCGCGGCCAGCATGTCCAGCACGGCGAACGCGGCCAGCCCGGGCATCCGCACGTCTGCGATGACGAGGTCGGGCCGCTCGATCAGCAGCCGCTCGCGCAACGCGGGCGCCGAGCCGGCCACCGCAACGGCGTATCCCTCGGAGGTGAGGAGTGTCTCCATGAAACCAAGAAAGTCTGGTGCGTCATCCACCACCAAGATTCGCCGAGGGGTATGGGTCATCGCTTGCCGCCTGACGGGCAGGAGGCGCCGTCACGTCGTTGGGTGTGGCGCATATGCGCACCGTCATTGTACGGAGCGGCAGGGGATGGCGTATAGATCAGCGCCTCAGGGGACGATCGCCCAATCACGCGGGAGCCGGTAGGTGAACATCCGGCCGGTATGGGCGGCGCCATCGAAGATCGGGGCGCGCCCGGTGCGGGTGATCTCGCGGTAGCTGTTCTGCAACTGCACGATCCGCTTTTGCGTCAGATTGAACAGCACCACACCGGTCTTAACCGGACGCAGGCTGACCTCGCGCGTGCGGCTATCCACCACGCGAAACGGCGGCAGCTCGTGCGGCTGGCAGAAGTCGAAGGCCTGGTGAATGGCGTCGTAGCAGCCGGGGACGTTGCGCTCATCAAAGATTGCCAGCCCGTTCATGACACGGTCGCGCAGGCCGCCGTAGTAGCTGTCAGCGCCGGCCAGCAGGTCGCCGGCGCTCAGCGGATTGCGCGAGCAGGCGGCGGCGAACGCGGTCAGCGATTCGGCCTCTGCCACAAAGCTGAGGCCGCCGGCCATATCGACGATGGTGATGCGCACCAGGTTCATCCGCGCCTCTGCCTACCCGGAGTGTACCAAGCTGGTTGTGCGCTTTCAGCACGCATCTTGCAGTGTTCAGCGCGTTCATCGCGTCACCGGTTGAGCGCCGGTGCCGCACCGGTGCCCATTTCGTCTCACCAGGCTTGCATCTTGACAGAAGCATCAGAGCAGGCCGTTTGCCGCTCGGGAAGTGGTGAGCTACACTGATGGGCGATTCCCCAGGGAGAACGCACAGTGCCGAAGCGCACCTACCAGCCGAAGGTGATCCCGCGCCGCCGGGAGCACGGTTTCCTGAAGCGAATGGCGACGCGGGCCGGCCGGGCGGTGCTGGCCAATCGCCGCCGCCAGGGCCGCAAGCGCCTGACGGTCGTCTAGCCACGGCGGCCGGGCCGCCATCATCTCCGAGGGTCCCGGGCGCTGCCGCGGGGCCCTTTCGTGTTCGCAGTCTTCGCGGGGCCGGCCCATCCGCAGACCGCTGAAAGCTTACGGCCCTGCCATGCGCCGTGCCGAACGCCTGCGCCGCTCCACCGAGGTGGCCGCCGTCTACCGCAAGGGCCGGCCGGTGCATGGCGCGCTGCTGTCCCTGCGGGTGTTGCGCACCGGCGGAGCGCACAGCCGCTTTGCCTTTGCCGTGGGCAAGAAAACCGGCGGGGCGGTGGTGCGCAATCGGGTGAAGCGCCGGCTGCGGTCGGCGATCATGGCGCTACGGCCGCCCGGCGGCTGGGATGTGGTGGTGATCGCCCGTGCGCCCGCGGCACAGACGGACTATCATGAGCTTATGCAGGCCATCGCTGGTTTGCTCACCCGAGCGCGCATCCTCCCGCCACCCGCCGAAGCGCAGGAGGATGCGCCGGGACAGGACGCATGAGACCAATCGCGCTCGCCACCATCCGCGGCTATCAGCGCCTGCTCTCCCCCCTGCTGCCCGCCGCCTGCCGCTACCAGCCCACCTGCTCCCAATACGGCTACGAGGCAGTCGCCCGCTACGGCGTATGGCGCGGTGGATGGCTGACGCTGCGCCGGCTGGGCCGCTGCACCCCCTTCGGTGGCAGTGGCTACGATCCCGTCCCCGAGCGCTGACGTACCGTTTCACATGAAACCCGACGGACCGGCGCCCGCAGCGCGCCGGGGGGAGGACCGCCATTCGCACCCCCACGCGACTTCGGATGCTTGCGCTGGCCACCGCGCTGGCGCTGCTGGCCGCCGGCTGTGGCCGCATCGCCAAGCCCCTGGGCTGGGCCGCTCCCGTGGCCGAAGGTGACCAGCTGTTCGTCTCCCTTGATCACGGCGCCATCACCGCCGTCTCCGCGGCCGACCCGCCGCAGCCCCTCTGGCACTTCCCGCAGAAGGACACCCGCGTCTCGCTCACGGTCAAGGACGGCGACAACCAGAGCAACCCCAAGGCCGAAAAGCTCAAGCTAGAAGGTATCTACGGCGATCCCGCCGCCACTGCCGGCATGGTGTACATCACCGCCTACTCCGGTCATGTCGTCGCCATCAACCGCGCCGATGGCACCGGTAAATGGGCGGCGCAGCTGCCGGGGCGGATCATCGGCGGCGCGCTGGCCGAGGGCGGACGGGTGTACGCCGCCACCAACCGCGGCGAACTCTTCTCGCTGGCGGCAGACAGCGGCTTTGTCCAATGGCGGCGGCATGTCGCCGGCGGGGTGTGGTCCACGCCGTTGCTGGTCAATGGACTGGTCGTCATCGCCGGCATGGATGGCAGCGTCTCCGCCTATGACGCGGACGGCAACCGCCACTGGCGGGAGCGGCCCGCCGCCCGCGGCATCGCCGCCGCCCTGACGCTGGCCGACGGCCGCCTGTACGCCGCATCGTTTGACCAGCGGGTGTACGCACTGGACCCCACGACCGGCAAGACCCTATGGCGCTCCGCCGCCGCCGATAACTGGCTGTGGACGCCACCGGTCGTGAGCGGCGGGCTGGTGTACGCCGGCAGCCTGGACGGCACCCTGTACGCCTTCGATGCGGCGGCCGGCGACACGATCAAGTGGCAACACGACCTGGGCGAGATGCTGCGCAGCCGGCCGGTGGTGGTAAACGGCACGGTGATTGCCGGGGCCACCGACGGGCGGCTGCTCGGCTTCCAGGCAGCAGACGGCACACCGCTGTGGGAGCAGGCTGCCTCCGGGCTGCCGAGCGAGCCGAATGCGCCGCGTGGTGACCTGTATGCCGCCCTGCTGGCGCGGCAGAACGCGGTATACTTCATCACTGAGCGCTCGCGCGGCAACGACAGCCTCTATGTCTTTGATGTCAGCGCGCGCACGGTGCGCGAGGTCAAACTTCAGTAAGCGCACAGCAAGGTTGGACGCGCGTGGGCTTTATCTGGGATACCCTCATCGTCAACCCCATGATCAACGTGATGATCGTGATGGAGCAGTTGCTGTTTGGCAGCTTCGGCCTCGCCATCGTCGCGTTTACGATTCTGGTGCGAGTGGCAACCCTGCCCCTCACCCTCCGCCAGCTCCACTCCTCCCGGCGGATGCAGGAGCTAACACCGCGCATCCAGGAGATCCAGAAGAAGTACAAAGACCCCAAGCGCCGCCAGGAAGAGACGATGAAGCTCTACCGGGAGGCGGGGGTCAACCCGCTCGGCTGCCTGGGGCCGATGATCATCCAGTTCCCGATCTGGTTCGCGCTGTACCGCGTGCTGACGTTGACCGTGGGCGGGACGCCGGAGACGGTGGCCGGGCTGTCGCACCGCCTGTACAACGTCAGCCTGATTCAGGACGCCGTGCCACTGCCCACGACGTTCTTGTGGCTGGACCTGGGCCGCCAGGACACAACCTACATCCTGGTGATCCTGGTCGGTATCACCACCTGGCTGCAGACCAAGCTATCGATGGCCTCCGCCACCGCGCCCCAGAGCGCCCAGACCCAGCAGACCAACAAGATGCTGCTGTGGATGATGCCGGCGATGTTTGCCTGGTTCACGCTTACCGTCCCCAGCGGCCTGGCACTGTACTGGACGGTGACGAACATCATCGGTATCGTCATGAACTACTTCGTTTACGGCTGGCACCGCAAGGACTGGCGCGACATCTTCCGCCCGGGCCAGCCCGCCACCGACGGCCCGCGCCCCACCCGCTCCGCCCCGGCGGCCGCTGCCCTGACAGACGGCGAGCGCGCCACCCCCACCAGCAAACGCCCCGCCCGCAGCGGCGGGTCAGACACGAGGACCAACGATGAACAGCCTGGAAGCAAGCGGAAAGACCGTCGAGGAGGCGGTGGACCGGGCACTCCGCCAGCTCGGTCTCGACGAGTCCCAGGTGGAGATCGAGATCCTTAGCCAGGGCCGGGCCGGCATCCTTGGCTTCGGCGGTGAGCCCGCCCGTGTGCGCGTCCATCCCATCGACACCGGTCCCCAGCCCGGCAATATCCGCGAGGAACCCGAGCCGGAGGATGAGGACGGCGAGGAGGACGACGAGCCCCAGCCGGCCGCCATCCGCCGCGTCCACCGCGCCGAACGTGGTCCTCGTCCGGACAGCGACGCTGTGACGACCGCTGCCGTGGACATCGTCGAAGACCTGCTCGACATCCTCGATATCGATGCCGACGTCAATCCGCGCCCGCCGGTTACCCCCGGCGACGGCGCCGGCATGGTCAGCGCCGTGATCGACATCGAGGGCGATGACCTCGGCCTGCTCATCGGCCGCCGCGGTGAAACGCTCGCATCCTTCCAGTACGTCATCAACCTGATGCTCGCCCGCAAGCTGCACAACAAGGCGCTGGTCGGCATCGATGTCGGCGGCTACCGGCGACGGCGCGAGGAGTCGCTGCGCAACCTCGCCGGGCGCATGGCCGAGCGCGTGCGCATGACCGGCCAGTCCGTCACGCTCGAGCCCATGCCCCCCAACGAGCGCCGCATCATTCACATTGCCCTGTCCGAGAGCCCCCACGTCGTCACCGTCTCCATCGGCGAAGGCGACGCCCGCAAAGTGGCGATCACGCCGCGACGGTAAACCGGCAACGGGCAGCACAAGAGGACCGCAGATCGCAGCAGAACCACGCTCCACACACCACCCGCCCGCCCGGATGGCGGATGCTGCTCTCCCCGACTTCGTCATCGCCGGCAATGTGGCGCGGGATATCGTGCCGCAGCCGCCGGGGTGGCGGGCCGGCGGGGCCGCCGTCTACGCGGCGGCGATGGCGCGCGGGCTGGGACGCCGCGTCGGGGTGGTGACCGCCGCGACGGCAGCGGCCGCACGTGCCGGGTTGCCCGCGCCGATCCTCGTCGCCCGCCATCCCGCCGCCGCAGATGTCTCCTTCGAAAACCACTACGACGCGGACGGCCACCGCACACAGATCCTACGCGCCACCGGCGAGCCGGTTCCCCCAGAGACGGTGCCCGATGCCTGGCGGGACGTGCCGGTAGTGCTGCTGGGTGCGGTCTACCACGAGATCACGCCCGTCCTGGCCACGCGCTTTTCCGGCCGCATCGGGCTGTGCGCCCAGGGCTTCCTGCGCCGGGCCGATGCGACCGGTCGGGTGTGGCCGCTTGTCCCACAGCAGTGGGACGCTGCGCCGCTGCTGGCACGGGTGCAGGTGATGTTCTGCTCCGAGGAGGATCTCGGCGGAGCGGCGCCCCCGGCCGCATGGGTGGCACGCGTCCCGGTGCTGGCCGTCACCCGTGGCCGCGCCGGCGTGTGGATCTACGCCGGCGGGGAGCGGCGGCTGATCCCTGCCTACCCCGCGCGTGAGGTTGATCCCACCGGCGCGGGCGATGCCTTCGCCGCCGCCTTCCTCATCGCCCAGGACGAAGGTCACGACCCCTGGCAGGCCGCCCGCTTCGCTGCCGCCGCCGCCGCCCTCACCGTCGAACACCCCGGCCCCTACACCCCCACCCGTGCCGGCATCACGGCGCAGACGCAGCAATAGGGAACAACCACCCCTCCCCGACAGCCGCCCCCCTGCGAGGGGGCGGGCGCTGAGGTGCGTCCGGGGCGGCGGGCTCGCCCCTCGCAGCGCGCAGGGGGAACCCTGGCTCCATTCCCTATCCCCTATGCCCTCCGCCCGGTAGAGTGAAGGGGCAGCCGCGCGGTCGCAGCGGCCACCCCCGAGGTCCTCATGCCCGTGATCGCCTTTGCCAATCAGAAAGGTGGCGTGGGCAAGACCACCACCGTCATCAACCTGGGTGCGGCGCTGGCGGCACGGGGCCAGCGCGTGTTGCTGCTGGACCTGGATGCTCAGGCCAATGCCACCAGCGGCCTGGGGCTGCGCGCGCCGGAGGGACGGTCCAGCTACGATGTGCTGCTGGGCGAGGTGCCCGCCGCGCGCGCGGTGCTGCCCGCCGGGGTCGACAATCTGTGGCTGATCCCCTCCTCGCCCGCCCTGTCCGGCGCTGATGTTGAGCTGGTGCCGCGCGAGCGGCGCGAGTACGTCCTCCGCCGGGCGCTGCGCGAGGGTGAGGCGCCCCTGTCCGCCGCCTACGATGCCCTGCTGATCGACTGCCCGCCGTCCCTGGGGCTGCTGACGCTCAACGCGCTGACCGCGGCAGACGAGGTGATTATCCCCGTCCAGTGTGAGTACCTGGCGCTGGAAGGGTTGGGCCAGCTGGCGCGCACGCTGGAGCTGGTGCGGCGGGAACTCAATCCCGCGTTGCGGCTGCGCGGTCTGGTGATGACCATGTACGATGCGCGCACCAACCTGGCGGCGCAGGTGGTGGAGGAGGTGCGGCGCCACTTTCCCCAGACCTTCCAGACGGTGATTCCCCGCTCCGTCCGCCTCAGCGAAGCGCCCAGTCACGGGCTGACGATCTTCGCCTATGATGGAGCTTCGCGCGGGGCGCAGGCATACGCGGCGCTGGCCGATGAGCTGCTGGCCCGCCCGTCCGCGCCGCGGCGGCCGAGGTGACCCCATGAAATCCGGAGCATCCCGCGGGCTGGGCCGCGGCCTCGAAGCGCTCATCCCCCGCGGCGGCGGCGTCGATGAGGTCGATATCGACCTGATCGCCCCCAACCCCGAGCAGCCGCGCGCGCACTTTGATGACGCCGCACTGGACGAGCTGGCGGACAGCGTCCGCGAGCACGGCATCCTCCAGCCGCTGATCGTCTCCCGCCTGGTGACCGAGAACGGCGCCGTCAGCTACCAGTTGGTGGCCGGAGAACGGCGGTTGCTGGCCGCCCGCCGCGCGGGCCTGGCCCGCGTCCCCGTCGTCGTGCGCGAGACGACGCCGCGCGACCGGCTGGAACTGGCGCTAGTGGAGAACCTGCAACGCGCCGACCTGGGCCCGCTGGAGACCGCCCAGGCCTACCGGCGGCTGGCGGATGAGTTCGGCCTGTCCCAGGAGGAGATCGGCCGGCGGGCGGGTAAGAGCCGCGTGGCCGTAACCAATGTCCTGCGCCTGCTGGCGCTGCCTGATCCGGTGAAAGCCGGGCTGGCCGCCGGCGCCATCACGGAGGGGCACGCCCGTGCCCTGCTCGGCCTGCCGGATGCCGCCGCCCAGACCCGGCTGTTCGGCGAAGTCGCCGCCCAGGGGCTGACCGTACGCGAAACCGAAGAGCTGGTCCGCCGCCTGCGCGAGGGTCCCGCCGCGCCCGCGCCTGCCCCTGCCCCCGCCGCCAAGCCCTCCGCCCAGCGCGAGCGCCGCACCGACCCCGACCTGGAAGCAATCGAGGAACGCCTGCGGGCCGCACTCGGCACCCAGGTGCGGCTGGAGCGCTCGCGCAAGGGCGGCCGCATCGTCATCCAGTTCTACGGAGACGAAGACCTGGAAGGGCTGATTCTGCGGCTGCTCGGCAGCGACACCTGGGAGTAGCCCCAAGCGCCGCGATTGCCGCTTACCGCCGCGGCGCAGGCAATTGGGGCGGCAGCTTGGGCAGTATGCCCAGCATAGGCAACGTGGCGGCCGTGTTGCCGCCTGTCATCGCCCGCTCCGCCTGCCGGATCAACGCCATCGCCTCGCTGTAGCTCATTCCTTCACCTCTGCGCTGTGCTGGCGCCATTACTACACACGCCCGGCCAGGCGGCTGTCACCCCGATGACAGCAGGCGGCATCGTTCAGGCAACGTGCAGGCCCGATCCGTGCTGCCTGAAGAACGGCCGCCACTGTATCGCCGGCGACAGGCAGCGCCGGCCACACGGGCTTACACTCGGGCCATCACAACACACGAGGTGACCCGATGACCGGAACCGAACAACGGCCGCTCGAGCGCGAAGACGACGTCCAGGGACACCTACTGCCTCTGCTGGCGGGAGCAGTGGTGGTCGTATTCCTCGCCTCCGGCTGCCGCAAGGAGCCCGCCGGCGATGACCGCTTCCGCAGCGATGGCCTGCCCTCCTCTGCTAGCCGCGGGTAGGTGTGCGGGAGCAAAGCGCAGCGGTGGCGCGACCGTGCGCCGGTAGTGAAGCGACCAGCACGCCCGCCTCAGACAAGAGACCTCACCCGGTGAGGAGACGGGGCGCGCCATCACAGCCACCCTGCCGATTGCCAGCAATTCGCCATCTATTCCGGATATTGATTATCCGTATATTGCCGTATCCTCCACCTCATGCACCTGGAGGGAGGGGAGCAGGCACGGATGGTGACGGAGCAGGCAACGACGATCTATACCTGTCCAGACGGCACACCGTTTCCGGTGGTGTGGCCGGAGCCGGAGAACGAGCAGCACGGCTGGCGCTGGGATCACCTTCACGTGCCGCTGCCGCTGACGCCGCTGGCCCAACGCTTCTCGGACAGTAAGCGGCAGGGCTTCGGCCAGGCGATGGACGCCATGGGCGCCCCCGCCGGTCCGGCGCGCGTTATCGCCAACGGCTTCACGTACATCCGGCAGCAGCCGTTTGCTGATGACCCGGCCATGCGCGAGCACATGCGGACCCGAGACCTCGCCCGGCGCATGGACCGCATCGGCGCATTATGGGAGGAGCAGTACCGCCCGGAGGTGGAGGCGCTCACCCACGCCCTGCGCTCCTACGCGGGCCTCAGCCTGCGCGCCCTGGTGGAGCGCCTGGAACAGCTCCACGCCATCGACCGCCGGCTGGGCGAGCTGCATATGCTGGTGATGGGGCCAACCCAGCCCGGCTATCTCCGCCTGGTGGAGTTCTGCGGGCCGCTCTACGGCGCTGAGGCAGAGCAGGTGGCCGCCGAGCTGGCCCGCGGCATGCCCAACCGTTCGCTGGATTCCGCACAGGGACTGTGGGACCTCTCGCGCGAGGCGGCCGCCCGCCCGGCGGTTGCGGCGGTGTTTCGCGATGCGCCGGTGGCCGAGCTGGCAGCCCGCATCCCAACGGTCGCCGGCGGGGCGACCTGGTGGACGCTGTTCCAGGACTACCTCGAGGTATTCGGCCTGCGGACCGAGTCGTTCACCGAGCTGGTGCTACCCTCCTGGCAGGAGCAGCCACGTTTCCCGCTTCTCACTATCCGCGCCTATCTGGCCACGCCGGAGGAGAGCAGCCCGGAAGCTCTGCACGCCGCCAGCGCCCGCGTCCGCGAGCGGCGGCAGGCCGAGGTGGAAGACCGGCTGGCAGGCGACCCGGAGCGGCTGGCCCGCTTCCGCGCCATCCTGCCCGTAGCCCAACAGCGTACCGTGCTGATCGAGGACCACAACTTCTATATCGATCAGCAGGGACCGGCCTCGCTGCGGCTGGTGCTGCTGGCGATGGGCGGCGCACTGGCCAGGCAGGGCAGCCTGGTCGCGGCGGAGGACATCTTCTACGTAACCGAGGAGGAGATCCGCAAGGCCGCGGCCGTGCCCGAGACGGACCTACGCCTCATCGCCGCCGCCCGCCGCACCGAGCGGGAACGCTGGCTGCACGTGATCCCGCCCGCGTTTATCGGCAACGGCACGGTGGAGACCAATCCCTTCACGCGCGGCTTCCTCGGACCGGATGAAGGCTCGGAGCCGGAGCCGGGGGCCGTGGGCGGGGTGGCCGCCAGCCCCGGTGTGCGTCGCGGCCGGGCGCGCCTGATCCTCACGCTGGAGGAGGCGGAGAAGCTGGAGCCGGGCGACATCCTCGTGACCTACGCCACCGCCCCGCCGTGGACGCCGCTGTTTGCCGTGGCCGGCGCCGTGGTGACGGACGCCGGCGGGATGCTGTCTCACTGCGCCGTCGTGGCGCGCGAGTACGGCATCCCCGCCGTCACCGGCACCCGCACCGCCACCCGCCGCATCCCCGACGGCGCCCTGATCACTGTCGATGGCACCCGCGGCCTGGTGCGCGTGGAAGCCTGACTGCAGAGGGAGAGAGTACGGGATACAGCATCACGAGTGCCCGTGCTACGCCTGCGCGACCCGCCCCGCCTGCCCCCGCTCCGTGGCGAAGCAGGGGCGGTGGGGCGGGGTCTTCCCGGTCCTATGCCGGCCGTAGCAGCTCGCGGGTGGGGGTGATCAGGGCGGCGAATGGCGGGGCAGCGGCGGCATCCAGCAGCAGAGCGGTGCAATCGCGGGCGGAGAGCGGGCGGGAGAACAGGTAGCCCTGGGCCAGCTCGCAACCAGCAGCGCGCAGCCGCCGGGCCTGGGCGGTGTGCTCGATCCCTTCCGCCACCACGCCCAGACCGAGTGTGTGACCCAGCGCGATGATCGAGCGGGCCAGCGCCGCCGCGTGCGGGTCCGTATCGATGGCTTCGATAAACGAACGATCCAGCTTCATCACATCAAACGGGTAACGGCGCAGGTAGCTGAGCGACGAGTAACCGGTGCCAAAGTCATCGATACCCAGGGTGACGCCCAGCCGCTTGAGCGCATTCAGCGCCGCCGCTGCGCCGCCGGTATCCTCAATCAGCACGCTCTCCGTCACCTCGATGCCGAGCGCGGCGGCCGGCAGTCCCTCTGCCTTCAGGATGGCATCCACCTCAGCGGCGAACCCCTCCTGCACCAGCTGGCGCGGCGACACGTTGATCATCAGCCGGGGGGCATCGGGCAGCGTCTGCCGCCATAGCGCCGCCTGACGGCAGGCCGTCTCCATAATCCAGCGGCCGGCCGGCACAATCAGCCCGGTCTCCTCGGCCAGCGGGATGAAGGTGGCAGGCGAGATCACACCATGGACCGGATGGTCCCAGCGCACGAGCGCCTCTACCGCTACCACCCGGCCGCTGTCCATCGCTACCACCGGCTGGTATTGCAGGCGCAGGCCGCCATACTCCAGCGCCGCGCGCAGATCCGTCTCCAGCTCCAGCCGGCGGCGGGCATCCTCACCCATCACCTCGTCGAACAATACGGCACAACGCCCCCCCCGCCCCTTCGCCTGGTACATCGCCAGGTCGGCGCGGCGCAACAGCTCTTCGGGGGTGGCGGTCACCTCACCGGAGAGGGCAATTCCCACGCTGGTGGTGACCGACAACAACTGGCCGCCGAGGAGAAACGGCTCCAGCAGCGCCCCCAGCACGCGTTGTGCGGCACTCTCGGCATCGGCATGGGTGGCGCCGGGCGGCAGCAGCACGGTGAACTCATCGCCACCGATGCGCGCCAGCAGGTCTCCGCGGCGCAGGTGCGTGGACAGCCGCGCCGCCACCGCCTGCAACAGCGCGTCGCCGGCGCCGTGGCCCAACGTGTCGTTCACCGTCTTGAACCGGTCCAGGTCGAACAGCAGCACGGCCACCGCCTGGTTGCCGCTGGCGGCACGGCTGATGGCGTGGCCCAGCGCCTCCTGAAAGGCGGGGCGGTTGGGCAGCCCGGTGAGGTCATCGTGAAAGGCACGGTGGCGCAGCTCCGCCGTGAGTGTGGCGTTCTCCAGCGCTCGGCCGGCCTGAATCGCCAGCAGCTCGAACGCCTCCACCTCCTGGCGGCTGACGCAGGTGGCCGTGCGGCTGCCACCCAGTAGCGCGCCGGTGATCCGGCCGCGGTCACGAATGGGGCTGCCGATCGCGGTGCGCACCCCGGCACTGCGCAGCGTCTGGATCGCCGCTGGGTGGTTCAGGTAGTCCTCCACCAGCACCGTCGCGCCGCGACTGAGCACCAGGCTGGGGACCCCCTCGGTGGCGGGCTGTAACGCCGCCATGATCGCAGGCGGCACCCCACGGCTGCGCAGGATGCGGTAGGTGGTGTGGCTGTCGTCAAACTGGGTAATGGCCACCAGGTCAAACCCTAACCCGGAGGCTGCGCCGAGCACGGCATCGAGTGCACCGCCGCTGTCCAGCGTGTTTGATTCGCCCGCCGCCGCCGCCACCGTGGCCAGCAGCGCCGAGCGCCGCGCCGACTCGGCATGTGCGGCCGCGCGGCCTTCAATCTCCCGCACCAGCTCCCGCGCCAGAAACACCGCCATGTACGAGATCAGTCCCATCAGGCCGAAGCGCAGGATGAGCACGGCCGGCCCGGGCATGGTGCCCGTGAGCAGGCATACCAGCAGATATGACCCGGCCGTGATGCCGTACAGCGCCGCTTGGCCACGGGGTGGGTAAGCAATGGCGATGAAGATCGAGGTGAGCCCGTACGTCCAGAACGCCTCGGAGTAACCACCGCCGGTGACACCGATGAAGATGGAGATCAGCAGGATATCGGCCGCGGTCCAGGTATAGAACACCCACAGCCCGGCGCGGCCAGCCAGCAGCCGCTGCCAGGGCAGTGCCGCCACCACCAGCCCGCCGGCCACGGTGAGCGCCACCAGCACCAGGGTCAGCAGGTGATCGGCATGGTGCGGGAAACCGGGCAGAAAATGGAACAGCAGAATAATAGCCGCGGTGGCCAGGGAAACCTGCACACCAATGGCGACGGTGCGCAGGCGGAAGGGTGCGAGCAGACGGTCTCGGGGGGTCATTGGCGCCAACCTACAGGAGTGCCCGCCGGTCCGGAGTCTCCTTACACAGGTATCGCGCGCATCGTGAAAACCTGAACGGTTACCGTAACCTTGCCGCCCGCAGGCCGGCGCCGGTACCATACAAGGCACCATGCACGCAGGTAGCATCCCCTCAACCGGCGCCGGACATGCGCATCCCTGGCCGTGCGGCGGCGTTGTCGCGGTCGCACGGCCGGCCCGCTAACGGGCACACCCAGCCTCTTTCTGCCTGCCGGCTGCCCAGCGATCCGCGCCCGTGCCCTGCGCCGGGACGTCGTGAGGAGATCTGCCATGTACACCGCCCCACGCGGCACCACCGACGTGCTGCCCGCCGATCAGCCCTACTGGCGGCTGGTGCGCGACACCGCCGAGCGGCTGGCCGCCGCGTACGGCTACCTGCCCATCGAGACACCGATGTTTGAGGAGCTGGGCGTCTTCGAGCGCGGCATCGGCGAGGGCACAGACATCGTCGAGAAGGAGATGTTCCTGCTCCAGTCGCGCACGGAGGAAGCGCGGCGCTTTGCCCTGCGTCCGGAGGCCACCGCCGGCCTGTGCCGCGCCTATGTCGAGCGGGGCATGTCCAGCCTGCCCGCCCCGGTGCGGCTGTACTGGGCCGGTCCCAACTTCCGTTACGAGCGCCCCCAGGCCGGCCGGCTGCGCCAGTTCACCCAGGTCAATCTGGAGGCCATCGGCTCCGATGACCCGCTGCTGGACGCGGAGATCATCGGCTATGCCTGGCGGCTGTACGAGGAACTCGGGCTGCGCAACCTGACGGTGCTGGTCAACTCCATCGGCACCAAAGAGGCGCGCGCGCCCTACCTGGAGGCGCTGCGCACGTACTTCCGCCCGCACCTGGAGCGGCTGAGCGCCGATGACCAGATGCGCTATGCCAAGAACCCCCTGCGCCTGCTGGATAGCAAAGATGCCCGCACGCGCGAGCTGCTTGACGGCGCGCCCGACCTCCAGGAGGCGCTGCCACAGGGGAGCCGCGACCACTTTGCCAGGCTACAGGCGTACCTGACCGCGGCGGATATCCCGTATCAGATCGAGCCGCGGTTGGTGCGCGGCTTCGATTACTACACGCATACGGTGTTTGAGATTGTGCCGCCGGACGCGGGCGCACAGGGGACGATTGGCGGCGGTGGCCGCTATGACGGGCTGATTGAGCTCCTGGGTGGCCGGCCAACCCCGGCGGTAGGCTTTGCCACCGGCGTGGAGCGCATCATCCTCAACCTCAAGCGGAACGCGATCACCCCGCCGCCTCTGCCCAGCCCGCAGGTGTTCATCGCTACCGGCACGCCCGCCGCTGCCGCTCCCGCCTTCGCCCTGGCTGATGCGTTGCGCCGGGCCGGGGTCGCCGTGCAATCCGCCGCCGGCGGCGGCAGCCTCAAGGCCCAGCTCCGCCACGCCTCCCGCTCCGGCGCCCGCTTCGTCGCCATCCTCGGCGAAGACGAACTATCGGCGGGCACGGTCGCCCTCAAGGACATGGAGACCAACAGCCAGGTGAGTATCCCGCGCGCCGAGGTGGCCCGGCGGGTGGCGGGGTGACGGAGAGCGGGGCGACCCTCCTCCCCGGTGCTGACGGCTGACTGGTGAAAGCTGAGCGCTCATGCACCGTATCTGTGTCTTCTGTGGCTCCAGTGAAGGGGCGGACCCGCGCTATCGGGCGGGGGCGGAGGGGCTTGGGCGGCTGCTGGCGGCGCGCGGGATAGAGGTGGTGTACGGCGGCGGCAGCGTGGGGCTGATGGGCGTCATGGCGGATGCGGCGTTGGCGGCGGGCGGGCGCGTCACCGGCGTGATCCCGCGGACGCTGTGGGAGCGGGAGGTGGGCCACCGCGGCCTAAGCGATCTGCGCACCGTCGAGAGCATGCACGAGCGCAAGGCGCTGATGGCGGAACTGGCAGATGCATTCATCGCCCTGCCCGGCGGCGCGGGCACGCTGGAGGAGTTCGCCGAGGTATGGACGTGGGCGCAACTCGGGCTGCATCCCAAGCCCTGCGGCCTGCTCGATATCGGCGGCTACTATGACCCGCTGATCGCCTTTCTGGACCGGATGGTGGAGCAGCGCTTCCTGCGCGCCGAGCACCGCGCCATGGTGCTGGCCGATACCGACCCCGAGCGGCTGCTGGCCCGCTTCGCCGCCTATGTCCCGCCCGCCGTGCCCAAGTGGCTGGACCGCAAGCAAACGTAGTCTGATCCTCTCCGGCGCCTGCTCCGTACACACAGACGAACAACAGAAGCGGAGCGCCTCTATGCGTCCGGCACCTGAGCTGTTGGGGTTCCTGGAGCGATTTTACGCCGCGTACCGGGCGGGCGATGCGGAGGCGGTGACAGCGATGTACGAGCCTGGTGAGGGTGTGCTGTGCATCGGCACCGCCGCAGAGGAATGGTGGACCGACAACGACAGCCACCTGCGCGATGTGGCGGCGCAACTCCAGGCAGCGGGCGGCTTTCCGTTCTACGGTGGCGATGCCCAGGCCTGGGAGGAAGGTTCCGTTGGCTGGATCGGAGACCGGCCGGTGCTGCGCGTACCAGAGGGCGATGTCCCGCTACGGCTGACGCTCGTGCTGCACCGCACCAATGACTGGAAGATCGTCCAGGTCCATTGCTCGGCCCCGGCCCGCAACCAGGACATTGGCTGGGAGTAGCTTTCAGTGGTCAGCAGAAGACAGGCTCACCGTGTGCCGGACGCAACGCGCAGCAGGCATGGGACCAGGGCTGAAAGCTGCCCGGCTGCTACCGCACCTCCAGCGGCATGACGGAGGCGGTGGCGGCGTAGCGCTTGAGGCGGAAGACGGTGCGGCGGGAGACGCCCATCGCGACGGCGGCCTCATCGGCGCTGAGGCCCTCAGACAGCAGCGTACGCAACTGCGCCTCGCGCAGCAGTGCGCCGGCGCGCTTGGGAGGCAGGTCATACCGGCAGGCCGGCAGCGGGCAGGCAAGGCATTTGGGGGCAATCTCGCAGCCGTCATCGCGGTAATGCTGGAACTCGTCGACAGTGCTCACGGCTCTCTCCCAGCGCGCATAATGAACATCTGTTCCAAGATTGCCGCGCCGGAAGGAGGCCCGTCAACGTGATACAGAAGCCCCGGCTGGTTTGGGGGCGATAGAGGCATCGCCCGAGGTCCAAGCGAGCAACGGATGGCGGACGCATTACGTCTGCGCAGCGCAAGTCAACCAGGACCGAGCACCTTGACGTAGGGGCACAACCGGTGAATCTGTATATACGTTATGGCTGATTTGCAGAAGAGAATTATCGGTGCGGTAGCGGTACGGCCGGAGCATCCGTGTTTATAGCCGGAGGTATCGGATCGCGCCGAGGCGGGGAATCGAGGGTCACGCAGGCTCGCGTTTTCGCCCATCGCACATTGAGTTTGATAGCTGAGCCATAGCCCTGCGACCTGCCGCTCGCTTGTGAAAAGAGGGAATAACGCCGCCGGAGCCGGAAGACCGCCGCTTGGCTCGGCGCGCGGTTATGGAGCTTGCGCTGACATTACGCTAGCACACGACCGCCGCCGCGCCGAGAGCCAAACGGCACTTTCTCGAACAGATGCGCTACTCGACCTCCAAGATCATCTCCACCTCGACCGCCGCGCCGAGCGGCAGCTCGGCAGCGCCCAGGGCAGCACGGGAGTGGCGGCCCTGCTCACCGAAGATCTCTACCAGCAACTCCGAGGCGCCGTTGATCACGCCGGGCTGGCCGGTAAAGCCGGGGGCGCTGGCCACATGGCCCATCACCCGGACGACGCGCGTCACCCGGTCCAGGCTGCCCAGCTCCCCCTGCGCCACCGCCAGCGCGTTGATCGCTGCCAGCCGCGCCGCCGCGTAGCCATCCTCCGGCGAGACGTCTGCACCGAGCTTGCCGGCGTACCGCAGCCGGCCATCGGCACTGGGCAGCTGCCCGGAGATGAACAGCAGGTTGCCGGTGCGCACCGCCGGCACATACGCCGCCACCGGCTTGGGCGCGGGCGGCAGGGTGATGTTGAGCTGTTGCAGTCGATCGGCGATGGACATGCTCTACCTCCATCAGCGGTCAGCGGAGGACGGAACCCACCTGGATGAACCGGGGAGACCGGATGCCCGTCCGTGTCCTCGCCGCTGCTGTCCACCCTGTTCATCTCGGTGCGTGCTCATCCCCAGATGCCGCCTGTATGCTGTCTGGAACCGCACGAGATAGTGTAGCGTTACGGCCTGCTGACGGCTGACCACGACCAGGAAGGGAGCCCCACATGCCCGAGCCTGTCATCCCCCTGGATGCCATCGCGGATACTCCGGCTGAGCCGGAGGCGTATGACTGGAATAGTATCGTCAACGACCTCAACCAGTTACTGCGGCTGCGGGTAACGCCCATCGGCCTGCAACGGTTCCGCACCGAGGAGGAGATGGCGGCCATCCCCCGGCTGCGCCGCCCGACGGCGGTCCACACCTTTGACCAGATTGTGGCGCAGGCAGCGCGGCTGGGCTGGACGGTGGGGGCAACGGCCAAAGACCTGTCCGGCACGCAGTGCACCGCCGTCATCGGCCTCACCCCGCGCGACGAGGACTGGCTCTCCGGTAAGCGGATGGCCGGGGTGTGGTTCGAGACGCTGGAGGATTCGGCGGCGCACCAGGCAGCGATGGACCTGGCCGAGCACGGCCGGTACGAAGCGATCGTCGCCTCACCCCTGACCAGCGGGCGGCTACCCCGGCCGGATGTGTGCCTGATCTACGGCACGCCGGGGCAGATGATCATCTTCATCAACGGCTTGCAGTGGAGCGGCTATCGCAAGTTTCAGTTCAGCGTGGTGGGCGAATCCTCCTGCGCCGACTCCTGGGGCCGGGCGCTCGCGACGGGCGAACCCAGCCTGTCTATTCCCTGCTTCGCCGAGCGGCGCTATGGCGGCGTGCTCGACGATGAGCTGTTGATGGCACTGCCGCCGCGCTTTATCCCCAAGGCGGTCGCCGGTATGGCCCGCCTGGCCGCCAACGGCCTGCGCTACCCTATCCCCCAGTACGGCATCCAGTCCGACGCCCGCGCCGGCCTGGGCCGCAGCTACGGGTAGCTCAGCGCCGGTCACCGCCCGCCCTTCCGCCGTCCCCTTGACGGCACGCCCCTGGCTGCCGCACTATCGCCGGGCGATGGGCCGTATTCGGGTTGCCCGGAGGCGCCAGGATACGGCAGGGGAGGAGAGGGTTCATGAGCGCGGTCACCACCGGGCAGGAGCGCGACGTCACCGTCGCCGGCCTGCGGGTGCGCTACTGGGAGGGCGGAACCGGGGAACCGCT
>CAUJGQ010000106.1 GCA_963170165.1 Chloroflexota bacterium
CTCGCCCGCGTCAGGGTGCCTGGCGGGTGTACCCCAGGCATCACCGCCGGACACCACCCGGCGCTATCTCATCCAAGGAGTTCGAACGATGAAACCCCACCGTGTTGCCCACCTCGCACTGCTCCTCATGGCTGTCACCATGTCGCTGGCGTTCAGCGGGCAGGCACGAAGCCTTGCCCAGCCCGCCGCCCCGCCGAGCGCGCTGCCATCGTACGACTACGACACGACGGCGCCCGGTGTGCAAGGGCCGGCCTCACCGCTGGTCGCAAACGCCGATCTGCGCGCCTTTCGCTCGCACCAGTTCGCCTTTGGGGTGCTCGTCCCGCTGACCGAGCTGCAGGCGCTGTTGCCGCCGGGCTTCGCTGCGACCCCGAGCCAGCCTGGTGCCGATACGGCCCTGGCCGGCATCACCTTCGTCTACCATCAGCGGACCGAGGTCGCCGGCGGCAGTATCGTGGGTCCATCGTCCGGCGTCTTCGTTAGTGTCACTGTGACGAACCAGGCGCTCGCCCGGCAGGAGGCCCTGTACCTGGTGGCGGTCTTCAACGACCAGCCGACGATCGACGCGCACAACAGTGTGATGGGACCGGGCGGCTGGCGCCTCGGCGAGGTCGAGGTCGAGATCAAGGAAGAGGCGGGTATGGTGGGCTTCGCGTTCGATGTGTCTGATGCCGAGTCGGGGATGCGTCTGCGGGCGAGCGCGACCGGTCCGGCTGCCATGTTGAATCACTCCCGGTTCGACCCGCAGCCGGCCCCATTTCGGTTCCTCAACGCGGGCGGGCAAGCGGGCCCGGCCTCGCGGGCGGCGTCGCAGTCCGACAATCAGACGGTCCCGGCAGCAACGGCGGACCTCAAGTTCAAGGCGAACGGCGGCAAGCTGGTGCTGCCGGGCGGCAGCCTCACGATCACCGGTCTCGGCCCCAATGTGTCGCTGGTACGCTGGGGTGAGGTCGTCAGCAAGGTCGAGTAGCACCCTCGCGGCGCTCGTGGTTCCCGCTGGGTCGTGCGGGCGTTCGGGCCATGGGGTCTGGCGCCCGCACCGTCGTGGCTCAAGGGGCTCGAAGCTGCACGCGCGCAGTGGCGAGGATGGCCTAGCCGCGGTTCATCTCGTAGATGTAGCGCAGGCCGGTCAGGGTGAGGTTTGGGCTGACGACATCGAAGACGTTGGTCTCGCGGGCGATGGCCGGCGCGTAGGTACCGGTGCCGATGACCTTGGCCGCGCCGCCCAGTTCCTGCTTGAAGCGGGTGACAATCCCCTCCACCAGACCGGCATAGCCGAACATGATGCCGGCTTGGAGGGCGTGGGCGGTGTTCTTGCCGATGGCGGTGCGCGGCTTCTCCAGCTCCACCCGGTACAGGCGGCTGGCACGGGCGAACAGCGCCTCGGCCGAGAGGCCCATCCCCGGGGCGATGGCGCCGCCCAGATAGTCACCCTCGGCGGAGATGGCGTCGAACACGGTCGCTGTGCCGGCATCGACGTTGATCAGCGGTGGCGGGCCGTACAGCCGCAGCGCCGCCACGGCGTCGATGATGCGGTCGGCGCCGACGTCGCGCGGGTTGTCATACAGGATGCGGATGCCGGTGCGCACGCCGGAGCCCACCACCAGCGGTGTCACGCGGAAATAGCGCTTGACCAGTTCCTGGAAGGTCTGGGTGAGCGACGGCACGGTGCTGCCGATCGCGCACTCGCGGACCTGGCTGTGGTCTACCCCGGCCGCCTGCATGAGGACGATCAGCAGGCTGGCGTACTCATCCGGCAGCCGCTCGACGTTGGTGGCCAGCCGCCAGGTGGCGCGCAGGTCCTCCCCGGACCACACGCCCAGATGCACGCTGGTGTTGTTGATGTCCACGGCGAGCAGCATGGGAGCAAGGGTACAAGGGACGCCGAACAGGCGATAGGGCCGCCCCGGCTGCTCCACGCGCGGTAGAATCGGCGCAAGGGAGCAGGCCATGGCCGAGCCGCAACCAGCACCACCGCCGCCCCCGGGCCGTGCCTGGGCAAACGCCCCCGCGCAGGAGATGGACGCGGTGCTCGACCGCGCCCGCCGCCTGTTTGAGCGGGAAGAAGTCAGCCTGGAGCGGCGCGCCGCCCTGGCCGCAGCCGAGGAGCTGGGCATCCCGCCGGCGTACTTGGAGCGTGCTGCCGCCGAGCTCCACGCCGAACGCGCCGCCCGCATCCGCGCGCAGCGGCGCCGCCGCCGGCTGACGTGGGGCACACTCGCGGCGCTGACGCTACTGGCCGCGGCTGCCGGCGGTGGCTATCTCGTCACTCGGGAGGAGCCCCGCCCGCCCATCGCCGTGGCTGCCGTGGCCGAGCCGCGTGAAGGCTGGAGGCTGAACCTCAACGCCGGGTCCAGCGCCGCGCTGATCACCGCGGAGCGTGACGGCCACGCCGTTCCCGGCGTGCGGGTAGACCAGTTCGCCGCCCCGGCCGGCGACGCCGAAGGCTACTTCGTCAACCTCGACAGCGTCACCGGCCCGCTCTTGCTGCGAGGCTACGATCAACTGACCTTCGCCGTGCGCGGCAGCGGCCTGCCGCTGGTGCGGGTGTATCTTGAGGCCAGCGCTACCGAACGCTGGCGCTCCCCGGCCATCCCCGTCACGGAGGCGTGGACTGTCCATACCCTGGCGCTGGACCGGTTTGAGCGGCAGATCCGCGACTCCACCTCCGCCCCCTGGCGCACCGTGGCCTACCGCGCGCCCGGCCGGGTGGAGCGGCTGTCCTTCAAGCTGGGTGGCTTCATCAACGACATCACGGCCCGCGGCGAGATCGTCTTTGACGCCGTGCGCGTGGAGCAGCGCCGGTGAGCGGCGAGCGGCAGATCGCCTGGGCCGCGGCGCTCAGTTACTCGGATGGCGCTCCTCCTGCCCCTGCCTCACGCGGGTTATCGCCGTCGCTCGCATGGCAGGTGCTGCCCGGTGTGGCGCTGGCGGCGCGGCCGCCGCTATCGGTGGAGCGCGGGCCTGACGGCGCCTGGTCGCTCGCGGTTGGGCGGTCCGATGACGCGGGCTGCCGCGTGGTGGCCCGGCCCGGCCCGGTGCTGGCGATAGAGCGCGGACCCTTCGGCGCGGCGGGTGGGTACGTGGCGCGGAGCACGGCCGCGCTGTGGCTGGCGCCGGACCCGCTGGCCGCGGCGGCGCTGGCGGGGCTACCGCGCGTGGTGAACCCGGTGGCGCTGCATGGCTATCTATGCTGCTCCTACGTCCCGGCGCCGCACAGCATCATCGCCGGGGTGGATGCGGTGCCCGCAGGCACGGGGCTGACGCTATCTCCATCCGGCGAGCAGCACCGGCCGGCGCGGAGGTGGGAGGACCGCGGCTCGCCGATTGAGGAGGAGGAGGCAGCGGCGCGGCTACGCCATCTGCTGGCGGAGGCGGTGACGCAACGGCTGGGTGGGGCGCGGACGGTGGGAGTGTTCTTATCCGGCGGGCTGGACAGCGCGCTGGTGACGGCGCTGCTGTGCACTGCGGGTGTCTCGGTCCGTGCCTACACGCTGGACTTCGGTCCACCGTGGGATGCCGAGCTGCCATATGCGCGGGCGGTCGCGGCCCATCTCGGTGTGCCGCTCACGACCGTCCCCGCCCGCGGCCGCGATATCGCCCGTGCGCTGGAGCCGGCGGCAGCGGCGCTGGCGCAGCCGTTTGGTGATGCCGTCACCGTGCCGCTGTGGCTGCTGGGTCAGGCGGCGGCGCGTGATGTGGACGTCGTGTTCAACGGCGAGGGCGGGGACCAGTTGTTCGGCGGCTGGACGAACAAGCCGATGATCGCGGCTGCACTGTACGGCGGCCCCGCCCCAGATGAGGAGGCCGCCTATCTCGCCACCTTCCACCGATTTCACGGTCTGACCGATGAACTGTACACGGCAGCGGCGCGGGCGCGGGTGGCGGATGTGGATGCGGGCGCGTGGGTGCGGCCGGCGCTGGCCGGTCCGGGCGGGCTGATTCACCGGCTACGGGCGGCGAATATCGCGCTGAAGGGGGCGCAAAACATCGCCCCGCGAGCCGCACAACTGGCGGCCGCCCACCGCCTGCGGCTGGAGATGCCGTTCTTCGATGCCGCGCTGGCCGGCTGGAGCTTCACGCTGCCGCCGGAGTTGCTGTTACGTGGCGCCTGCGAGAAGTACGTG
>CAUJGQ010000107.1 GCA_963170165.1 Chloroflexota bacterium
CACATCCACGCTTCGGGGTTGATGGGCTCGCCGACCGAGCCGAGCAGGCGCAGGCTAGAGAGATCGTGCTTCGCCGGCCACTCTTCGCCCCAGCGCATGAAGGTGCGGATGGCGGTAGGGGCCGTATACAGGATATTCACGCGGTACTTGGCGATGATCTCCCAGAAGCGGTCTGGCCGTGGGTGATTGGGCGCGCCCTCATACATCACCACCGTCGCGCCGCTGGCCAGCGGGCCATAGACGATGTAGGAGTGGCCCGTCACCCAGCCGACGTCGGCCGTACACCAGAAGACGTCCTCCTCCTTGAGGTCAAACACTTGGCGGGCGGTGAGCGAGGTGCCCAGCAGGTAGCCGCCGGTGGTGTGGACAACGCCCTTCGGTTTGCCGGTCGTGCCGGAGGTATAGAGGATGTACAGCGGATGCTCGCTGTCCAGCTCCTCGGCCGGGCAATCGGGCGAAGCCGCCTCGACGATCTCGTGGTACCAGACGTCGCGCCCCGCCTGCATCGGCACCTCCTGGCCAGTGCGCTTGACGCAGACGATGTGCTTGACGGTGGGCGCGCCGGCCGCGGCCTCATCGGCGCTGTGCTTGAGCGGGATGACGGCGCCGCGCCGGTAGCCACCGTCGGCGGTGATGATTACTTTGGCCTCGGCGTCCACCATCCGCTCACGCAGCGCCTCGGCGGAAAAGCCGCCGAAGACGACGCTATGGGTGGCGCCGATACGGGCGCAGGCCAGCATCGCCACCGCCGCCTCGGGGATCATGGGCAGATAGATACCGACGCGGTCGCCCTGCTCCACGCCCAGCGCCTTGAGGGCGTTGGCGAAGCGGGAGACCTCGCGGTGGAGCATGTCATAGGTGATCACGCGGCTGTCGCCCGGCTCGCCCTCCCAGATGATGGCGGCCTTGTTGCGGCGCGGGCCGGCGAGGTGGCGGTCCAGGCAGTTATAGGCGGCATTGATCGTCCCGCCCACGAACCACTTGGCAAAGGGGGCGTTCCACTCCAGCACCTGGTCCCACTTCTTGAACCAGTGGAGCGATTCGGCCTGCCGGCCCCAGAAGCCCTCGGGATCGCGGGCGGCCTCCTCGGCCAGCGCCCGGTACTGCTCCATGCTGCTGATGTGCGCTCCAGCCGCAAAGGCGGCGGGCGGCGGGAACACCCGGTTCTCCTGCAGGATGGAATCGATCCGTTCGCTCTCCGTGACCACGCGGCCCCCTCCAATCGACGGTGTACGGGTGCAGCCGATGGTACCACGTTGGGGAGCGAGGAGCGGGCAGATCGGACAGGCAGGGTAGCGCCCTTGCTCCCCGCGTGGCTGGTGGGCGCCCAACAGAGTGTCGCCTGCTTTACAGCGGCGCTGTTCTGCCGAGATTACCGTCTACGCATGGCGCGGCGGCGGGGAAAGCGGGCCGCCCGCACGGGGAGGTGACAATGGCCGTATTCCTGGGTGTGTTCGGTATCGCCTGCATGTTGTGGAGCCTGTTTGGGTTCACGGACAAGGGACGCGAGGCACACTGGCGCTACGAGACGTCGGACCTCACGGTGCGCGTCGTGCGCGTCGAGAAGGGCGATGGCTGGGAGGACAAGATTACGCTGAATGCGGTCGTGAGCCTGCTCCTTGGGTTCGGCCTGGTACTCCTGGCATTCACGGTGTAAGCGGAGCCTATCAACCCTGCTCAGCCGGCTGCTCACCGATCTGGCGGAAGCGCCAGGGCAGGATCGCCTCTTCAACCACGACCTGAACCATGGCGGCAGCCGGGACAGCAATGAATGCCCCGGCGACGCCTAGCAGCGTCGCGCCCACCAGCACGGCGACGAACACCATCAGCGGCGGGATGTCGAGCTGGCTACCCTCGACGAAGGGGGAGATGGCATAGCCCTTGGCGTTCTCGATGATGATCGAGGCGGCGAAGGTCAGCAGGAACGGCGCCAGCCCCTCCAGCGCGGCAATGCCGAGCAGGGGGATACGCGCCAGCCACGGACCCGCCCGCGGGATGAGCTGCCCCAGCGCCACCACAATCGAGAGCAGCACGGCGTAGGGGATACCGATAAGCAGCAGCGCGCCGTACGTAATGACGCCGACAATCGCCATCACGATCAGCTTGGCGCGCAGATAGTGGCCCAACCGTAGCCACATCAGCTCCACCATCCGCCGCACGCGCGGGCGGTGAGCCGGATGCGTCACGCTGAGCATGAAGGCCAGGATCTTACCCCGGCCGGTGATGATCAGCATCGAGATGGCAAAGACGCTGAGTGCATCCAGGAACAGGCCGAAGAGGCTGGTGGGCAAGCGTAGCAGCCGGTCCCGCGCCCCCGCAGTGAGACTTTCGCCGATCTCGCGTGTCTGTTCATCAAACGACGGCAGCGCCGGATAGGCGTCTTGGAGGCTGTCGTAGCGCTCGCGCAGCTGGTTATAGCGCTCGATGTAGCCGGGAGCGGCCTCGCCCAGGCGGCCCAGCTGCGCCACCAGCGTGGGCAACACCAGCCAGCCTACCCCGGCAACGACGGCGAAGGCGGCCAGGTAGACGATCAGGGCGGCAACCGCACGCGGCACCCGCCACCGCTCCAGCACCGCGGCGGGCTTGGCCACGGTGGCGGCAAACAGCAGGCTGATGAACAGCAGCAGAAGTACATGCTGCAGCCGCACCAGCAGGTACAGCGCCCCCACCGTGAGCACGGCCAGCAGCAGCGCGTAGTAGATTGGCAGCGTCCGCTGCCACATGGCGGCCTCCGTGCTGTCAGCTATCAGCCGTCAGCTTTCAGCGAGAGACCAGGCTACGTCAAACTCCCCAATTCCGCCGAAGCGGGCAAAGCGGTTGGGTGCGAGCGTCTGCATCCGCGAATCGCTACTCCACCACAAACCGGCCCATCTGGCGATTGAAGTGGAGCAGCGGGGTATCGTTATGGACAGCGGCACGCAGCACCTCACCGATGATGATGGTGTGGTCGCCGCCGGGTAGGCGGTCGTGGACACGGCATTCCAGGTGAGCGGTGGCGCCGGGGATCAGGGGCAGGCCGGTGACCTCGCCCCGCTCCACCGTCTGTCCGGCGAACTTGTCTTCGTTCTTCCTGGCATAGTGCCAGGCAGTGTCGCCTTGCCCCTCGGCCAGAATGCTGATCGCCACTTCGGTCGCCCGCATGAAGGCCTCATATGAATGAGCGCGTGTCTCCAGGCAGACCAGCACCAGCGGTGGCTCCAGCGAAAGGGAGCTGAAAGCGCTGGCAGTGAAAGCCTGCGGCCGGCCGGCGGCGTCATGGGTGGTGACCACCGTCACCCCGCTGGCGAAGCGGGCCATGGCATTGCGGAAATCTACCGGGTCCATCACAGACTGAGCCATCGCGGCGCCCTCCCCCACTTCGAGAAGAGGAAGGAAAACACCTGAGGGATATGCGGAAGGGTGCGGATGAAGGGGCTCTCCCCAGCCTCCCGCCTCCCGCTTCCCGTGTCTCCCCCGCTCCCCACGTTCCCCTGTCCCGCGATTATTCGCCCCCGGGACAGGTAGAGCAAGCGGCTACGTTTTGGCCACGATCGTGGTACCGTGTGCGCGCATCATGCGCACAATGCACGGCGCGCCACGGCGTGCAGGAGGGGATGGCCAACGATGCAGTTTCGTTTTACACCAGAGCAGGAGCAGTTTCGGGCCGAAGTCCGTTCGGTGATCAACGAAGGGTTACCCGCAGGCTGGGAGGAGCGCGCCGGCGATGGCGAAGGCGGCTCGGACGCCGGCTGGGAGATCGCGCGGCAGTTCACTTTCAAACTGGCAGAGCGCAAGTGGCTGGCGATGGCCTGGCCGGCCGCGGCCGGCGGCCTCGACGCCGATCACATGACCCAAATGATCTACAACGAGGAGATGGCGTATCACCGCGCCCCGGGCGGCGGCGGCATGGGCGTCGCCTGGGTCGGGCCGGCGATCATGCTGTACGGCACCCAGGAGCAGAAAGATCGCTTCCTGCCACGCATCACCTCCGGCGAGGATGTGTGGTGCACGCTGTACTCGGAGCCGGGCGCCGGCTCGGACCTGGCGGCGCTGCAAACCCGCGCCGTAGCTGATGGCGATGACTTCGTCATTAACGGCCAGAAGATATGGACGTCCGGCGCCCATCGCTCCAACTGGGGCTGGCTGGCGGCCCGCACCGACCCCGATGCCCCCAAGCACCGCGGCATCTCGACGTTTGTCGTGCCGATGGACGCCCCCGGCGTCTCGATCCGCCCGCTCATCAACATGGCCGGGCAGCACGGCTTCAACGAGGTGTTCTTCGATAACGTCCGCATCCCCAAGGAGCATCTGGTCGGCACGCTCAACCGCGGCTGGTATCAAGTGGCGGTGGCGCTGGACTTCGAGCGCAGCGGCGTGCAGGCCTATGCTGGCGGCCGCCGCACGCTGGAGGAGCTGACGCAGTTCGCCCGCGATAACCGTTCTCTGTGGGAGCACAACCCCACGGTACGGATGGCGCTGGCAGACCGGGCGGTGGAGCTGGCCACCGGCACCTATATCTCCTACCGCATTCCCTACATGCAGGCCAAGGGCAAGATCCCCAACCACGAGGCCAGCATGAGCAAGCTGTTCGGGTCGGAGCTGTCGCAGCGCATCGCCGCCACCGGCATCAAGATCCTGGGGATGTACGGCAACATCGCCCCGGGCAGCGCGTATGCACACATGCGGGGACGGCTAGAGCAGATGTACCTGACTAGCGTCTCCTCCACGATCGCAGCCGGCACCAGTGAGATTCAGCGGGGCATCATCGCCACCCGCGGCCTGGGCCTGCCGCGCGGCTAACGCTCGGCCGGGGGCGCGGCGCCCGGTGTGGCGCCGCGTCCCGGCCCATCCGGCTCACGCCGCGTGCTCCTGCTTCCGGCCGAACAGCCGCAGCATCTCGGCGGCAGGCAGCGGGCGGGAGTAGAAGTATCCCTGGCCGCGGTCACAGCCGGCATTCGCGACGAACTCCACGTGAAGTTCGGTCTCGATACCCTCGGCGGTGACACGCATCCCCAGCACATGCGCCAGGTGCGTTACCGTGTGTACGATCGCCCGGGCACGCGCATCATCTCCAACGTTGGCGATGAACGAGCGGTCGATCTTCACGGTGTCCACCGGGAACCGCTGCAAATACGCCAGCGACGAGTAACCGGTGCCGAAGTCATCGATCGCCAGTTCCACCCCCAGTGCCTTCAGGCCTTCGAGGGTGCGGGCGCTGCCGGGGCCGTCTTCCATCAGCACCGTCTCGGTGATCTCCAAGCGCAGTGAGGCCGGATCCAAGCCGCTCTCTGCGAGGACAGCCTGCACCTCGCCGACCAGCTCCGGTGTGGCTAGCTGGCGGCCGGAGAGGTTGACACTGAGCGCGAACGACTCATCGACATAGCCCTTGGCGCGCCACTGCTGCACCTCGGTACAGGCCTGGCGCAGCACCCAGGCGCCGAGCGGGAGGATAACACCGGTCTCCTCGGCCAGCGGAATGAAATCTGCCGGGGAGACAAGGCCACGTTCCGGATGCTGCCAGCGCACCAGCGCCTCCGCGCCGGTGACCATGCCACTGGAGGGCTCGACTTCCGGCTGGTAGTACACCTGGAACTCGCCACGCTCCAGCGCCCGACGCAGGTCGGTTTCGAGGTCCAGCCGGCGCACGGCCTCGCGCTCCATCGCCTGGTCAAACACGACCGCGCAGTCCTTGCCCGAGGCCTTCGCTCGATAGAGGGCGATATCCGCCACGCGTAGCAGCTCGGACGGAGTGATCCCCTCCCGGCGGCTGTAGGCGATCCCGGCGCTGGCCGAGATGAACACCTCGCGACCTTCCACCACAAACGGCGCGCGCAGCGCTTCCAGCATCTGCTCGACGAGCTGTCGCGCCGGATCCGGGCCGTCCAGGCTTTCGAGCAGAACGGCGAACTCCTCGCCGCCATAGCGGTCCACGGTGTCGCCGGGCCGGTCGTCGGCTGCCATGCGCTCGCCGGCTGCCACCAACAGCGCATCGCCGGCGCCGTGACCAAGGCTGTCGTTGACGACCTTGAACCCATCGAGGTCGAGCAGCACGATTGCCGGCCGCTCGTTG
>CAUJGQ010000108.1 GCA_963170165.1 Chloroflexota bacterium
TTGGCCCGCCTTGCTGGAGCAGGCTCACAGCCTCCGCCACCGACGCCGGCGCGGCATACTCAATCGCCTTCACTCGGTTCCTCCTGCCCGGGGATTTCCGGCCCGCCGTGCCACGGTGCGGGCCCGCCGATTATCGCAGACCGCCACGATAGATGTGCGCAAACTGGCGTTATGCTGCCGTCAGCATAACGATGCCAGGTCGTTGATGGAAGGGAACCGCGGGCTTGGGTGCGGTAAGACAGCCTAGGGAATGCGCTGGTTCACCCAGTCTGTCAAGTCCTGGAGCACGGTGCTCCGTTCCCGTTCGTTGAACACCTCGTGCAGCATCCCGGGGTAGATTCGCAAGGTGACATCGGCGCTGCCCAGGCGCGGGGCGGCGTCACGCGCGTCCGGCGATGGAATCATGCGGTCGTCTGCGCCGTGGAGCAGCAGCACCGGCAGGCTGATGTGTGCCAGTTCCGCCCACGCCCGCCGCTGCTCTGCGGCGAGTTGCAGGCCGAGCCGAACACCGAGCCCGGGCACGCGCAGCGGGTCGGCGCGCGTCGCAGCTGCCACCGCCGGATCGGTGGAAAGGGCGTCCACGTTGGAGAAGGGCAGGCGCAGGTGGGGGAGCGCGCGGGCGATGGCTCTGCCCAGTCGCAGCGCCGCACGCCGTCGCTCCAGTGGTCTGGGGTCGATGGCGGCGCCGGACAGCACCAGCAGGTCGGGCGCGGGCAGACTCGACTGCACATAACGGGTAGCGATGAGCCCGCCCATCGAGTGACCGATCAGCACCAGCGGCAGGCTGGGATGCCGCCGGCGCTGGCTGGTGACGGTCCCGGCGAGGTCGTCCAGGCGATCCTGAAAGCGGCGAGTGTCGCCGCGCATCCCAGCAGTCCTGCCAAAGCCCCGCTGATCAAAGGCGAGCACGTCCACACCGATCGTTGCCAGAGCCCGGGCGACGTGTCCGTAGCGACCACTATGCTCGCCCAGGCCGTGCACGATCACGGCGGTGGCGCGGCACTGCGCCGGGTTCCAGCGTCGTTGATACAGCAGCGCACCTGCCCGGTAGGTGTGCCCTTCGCTCTCGGTAATCATCGGTGTGGTGCGGCTCAGCGCCGGAGTTGGTTGCGCAGCGCAACGCCCCGGTCGAAATCGTCATGGTGGCCGGCCGGGATATGGCTGCGGACCGTGGCGGGGTTGTCGTTGCGGCCCAGGTCGAACCCGAGCTTGAGCAGCCGTTCCACTGCCTCCGTCTTGTTGACAGCGTAGAAGCCCGGTTGCGGCGCCGGTTGCAGTGGTGTGTCCTTGCCAAGGATCAGCAGCGGGCGGATACCCTCGGTCGCGGGGAAGGTCACCGCCAGATCGGCGCCCGACTTGTGGGTCGGCCGCTCGTGCACGTCGAGGCCCGCGTGCGGAGTCGAGAGACCGCGGCCGGTGAGAATCTGATAGCGCTGGGCAAAGGCTAGATAGTCGCGCCCAGCGACCGACGCGGTGAGATCGCACCCGGCGGCCAGGTAGCCGGCGGCGAAGAAGAATCCCGCCTCGCCGGACGGCGCCTTCTTGGGGAGCCTGGGCGCAGCGGTGCGGGCGGTTCCGGTGCTACGCGGAGCTGACGGCCGGGACGTAGCCGGACGTGGGGCGGTTGCCGCTTTGGCCGGCGTCAAGGGGCGGCCGGTGCGCTCGGCTACCAGTTGTTCCCACTGAGACCAGAGGCCGCCCGCCGGAAGCGTCAGCTCCAGCCCGCGGGCATAGCGGATGCGCACCTTGCCATCTTCAATCGCAAGTACGTCATAGTCACCCGCCGCGTTCGCGTACCGTCCGCCAACCACAAAGCCAGGCTCTGACACGGATGTCCTCCATCGGCGATTCACTGGTGACGAACCGCGGCGGGCAGCTAAGCCGTGGCGGGCGGGTTCGATTGTAGACCAGCGTGATGCGGGTAGGTGGCCGGACAAGCGGATCTGGGCAGCGTCACCCAGCCGGATGACGCAGGGTGGTGGGCACCGGCCCGGCCGGTGTCCTTCGCACCCGTGCCTCTTATGGTACTGCCTGGCGCGCTCCTGTGGCAGTGCCGCTCACGACTCCGGCCGCAGCGCTGCCAGGCGGCGATCCGCCTCGTCCATTGTCTCGGGCGTCTTGCAGAAGGCGAACCGGATGCGCTGGCCGCCGTGTCCGGCGCGGTAGAAGGCGGTACCCGGCACGGCGACAACCCGCGCCTCCCGCGCCATCCGCTCGACGAAGGTGCGCGGGTCGCGGTCATCAATCCGCCCGTACGCTGCCAAGGTGTAGTAGGCGCCCTCCGGCCGCACGGGGTCGAAGCCGTTGCGCTCCAGCACGTGCAGGAACCGCTCACGGCGGGCGGTATAAGAAGTAATGATCTCCTGCTCGTACTGCTCGGGCAGCGACAGCGCCGCCAGCATCGCAGCCTGAAGCGGCGCCGGCGCGCAGACCGTCAGGAAGTCGTGGACGTTGCGTAGCGGCTCCATCAGCGATGCCGGCGCCACGGCATAGCCCAGGCGCCACCCGGTGACCGAGTAAGTCTTGCTGAAGCCGGAGATGGTGATGGTGCGCTCCCACATCCCAGGGAGCGACGCGATGGAGAGATGGCGACGGCCGTCGTACGTCATGTACTCGTAGATCTCATCGGTAATCGCCACCGCGTCGTACTCAATGCACAAATCCGCGATCAGTTGCAGCTCCGCAGCGGTGAACACGCGTCCGGTCGGGTTGTGGGGGGTGTTGATGATCACCGCGCGTGTACGGGCGGAGAAGGCGGCGCGCAGGGCGTCGGGTTCGAAACGAAAATCCGGCTCGTGTAGCTCAACGAAGCGTGGCACACCGCCGCACATCTGCACATCGGGCAAGTACGTCTCAAAGAACGGCTCGAAGATGATCACCTCGTCACCAGGGTCGACAAGGCTGAAGAGCGCACAGGCCATCGCCTCGGCGGCGCCGCACGTGACCGTGACATCGGTGGCGGGATCCGCGGCCAGCCCGTTGAAGCGCCATGCCTTAAGCGCGATTGCCTCTCGCAGCGCCGGAACGCCCCAAGTGACCGTGTACTGGTTCGCCTCGCGCTCGATCGCTTCAATCGCGGCGGCCTTCACCTCGGCCGGAGCAGGAAAGTCAGGGAAGCCCTGAGACAGGTTGAGCGCGTCGTAGTGGAGCGACAGCCGCGTCATCTCGCGGATGATGGACGAACCAAAGCCCTTGACGCGCTGAGCGGTCATGCGTGCTCCCCATGGCTGCGGTATCGGCCGGTGGCGTCACCGGCGCGGGCCGTGACGTTTAGTGTAGGGCCGGGCGGCCCGCGGTGCACGGGGCACGCGCCGGCGTGAGCCGTGGCGCGGGCATGATACGATCCGGCGATACCAGTACCTGGAGCCGGGAATGATCGATTACCGCATGCCCACCCCCAGTGCGATTGGCGCTGCGCAGTACGAGACGCTCGCCGCCGCAGAGGGGCGAATCGCGCAGTTGCTGGCCGTGCCGGCCGAACAGCGCACCTACGACCGGGTGCTCGGTGCGCTGGAAGAGGTCAGCGACTTGATGGGGCAAGCGTACGGGCGCTACGGCTTCATGTCGCATGTGGCTGTGGAGGCAGACGTGCGTCAGGCGGCGCAGGGGCTGCGCGAGACGCTGGAGAAATGGAGCATCGAGCTGTCCTTCCGCGAGGACGTCCACGCTGTGGTCGCGGCTTTCGCTGCAACACCTGAGGCGGCGGCGCTCACGGGTGAGCGGGCGCGGCTGCTGGAACGCACGCTGCGGGATTACCGGCGCAACGGCTTCGAGCTGCCGGCGGAGCAGCGTGCCCGCGTAAAGGAGCTGAACAACCGGCTGGTCGAGCTGGATCTGCTGTTCGAGAAGCATATCGACGAGTGGGACGATGCCATCTGGGTGAAGCGCGAGGAATTGGCAGGGCTGCCGGACAGCTACATCTCCCGGCTGCGCACCAAGGAGCACCACGGGCAGGCGGAGTACCGTGTGTCGCTGGACTACCCCGAGTTCTTCCCCTTCATGGACGGCGCCGAGTCCGAAGCGTTGAGACGAGAGCTGATGCTCAAGCAGTATCGCAAGGGTGGCCCCGAGAACGTCGCGGTGCTAGAGGAGGCCATCGCTGTCCGGGACGAACTGGCCCGGTTGCTCGGCTACGAGTCGTGGGCGGCGTACGTGCTGGAGATCCGCATGGCGCGCACGCCTGCGGAGGTGCGGGGTTTTCTTGCCGATCTGCGAGAGCGGATGCTGCCGTTGCTGCAGGCAGACCTGGTGGATATGACCGCGGCGAAACGGGCGCATACGGGCCGGCCGGATGCTGAGGTGCAGCTATGGGACTGGCGCTTCTACCATACCCGCATTCGCCGCGAACGCTACGCAGTGGACGAGTTCGAGGTAGCGAAGTACTTCCCGTTGGATGCAGCGCTGGACATGCTGTTCTTCGTCTATCAGACGCTGCTCGGTGTGCGGTTTGAGCCGGTAGAGCCGGCCAACGCCTGGCACCCGGACGTGCGTCTCTTCCGGATCATCGATACCACCGCCGGCGAGGACGCGACCATCGCCCACTTCTACATGGACCTGTTCCCGCGTGACAACAAGTACGGGCACGCTGCGGCCTTCACGTTGCGCGGTGGACGGCGGCTGGCCGGCGGCGGCTATCAGCAGCCGGTGAGCGCGATCGTCGCCAACTTCACCAAGCCCGGCCCGGACCAACCTTCACTCCTGCGTCACTCGGAAGTGGAGACACTGTTTCACGAGTTCGGCCATATCCTCCATCAGACCCTCACTCGAGCCGAGTGCCTGCGCTTCTCCGGCTCCCGTACGGAGCGCGACTTCGTCGAGGCGCCGAGCCAGATGCTGGAGCAGTGGGTGTGGCTGCCCGAGGTACTTGGCCGCTTTTCCCGGCATGTGGACACCGGCGTACCGTTGCCGGAGTCGCTGCTGCAGGCGATGGTGGCGGCCCGGCGGCTGCACCAGGGCGTGCTGACTTGCCGCCAGCTGTACTTCGCCCACCTCGACATGGCCTATCATGCGGCCGGCGGCAGGAAGGACACCACCGCCATCGCTGCTGAACTGCATCCCATCTGCGGTTTTGCCATGCCGGAAGGCACACACTGGCAGAGCGGCTTTGG
Organism: Chloroflexota bacterium; assembly: GCA_963170165.1. Classification (GTDB taxonomy): domain Bacteria; phylum Chloroflexota; class Dehalococcoidia; order CAUJGQ01; family CAUJGQ01; genus CAUJGQ01. The sequence goes on from CAUJGQ010000108.1 coordinate 5,109, forward strand.
CCACCTCTTCGGCTATGACTCCGGATACTACGGTTACCTGTGGTCTGAGGTGTTCGCCGACGACATGTTCACCAGGTTTGAGACGGCCGGCACACTCAGCCAGGAGATGGGGCTTTCGTACCGGCGCATGATCTTGGAGCGTGGCGGATCGGTGGATGGCTCAGCGTTGGTCCGCGACTTTCTCGGGCGGGAGCCGGACAGTGCGGCGTTTCTGCGTAATAAGGGGCTAGACGTCTAAGCCCGCCGGGTGGGACGGGAAACGCCCGGTAACCGGGATGGTCACTCGCCCGCGGCACGCAGCAACGCCACGTCGGCGGCGATTCCCGGGCGCACGATGCGTATGGAGATGGCCAGAGACGCCAGCCCTGTTGCGAGGCAGGCGATCAGCCGCAGCGCATCCGGGGCATCGATGGCGGCCGTGAGCAGCAGCCGAACGCCGATCATCGGTGGCAAGCCGATCGCACAGATAACGGCTGCCGCACGCAGACCGCGCAGCCAGGTCATCACCCCGGCATCCAGCAGCGCCAATGCCAGCGCCAGATACACCGCGGAGGCGCCGCCGACTGCCACCACCATCGCCGCCGATACGCCGGGCACGCCGGCACGGGTGCCAATCAGCACCGCGATCACCGTCAGTGGCAACATCGCCACACCCACGGTGGCGTACAGGCGGCTGTGTCCGGTGGCCAGCACCAGTGAGGCGCCCGGCCCGCAGATTGCTCGTACCATTTGCAGGACAAACAGCGCAGCCACCGGCGAAGCCGCTGCCTGCCACTTTGCTCCCAGTGTCACGTTCACCAGGTCCGGGGTGACGACGATCGCCGCAAGAAATAGCGGAATTGCCGCGGTGGCGATCACCCGCTCGGCCGCCAAGAACACATCGCGCAGTCGCTCGCGCTGGTCCTGCAGGCGGGCGAACACCGCATAACCCACGCGCGCGGTGAAGGCGGTGATGAACAGCAGCGGCCCGGCGCTGGTGGACCAGGCAACCGAGTATACCCCCAGCGCATCCTTGCCCAGCAACCGGCCGGTGAACGTGTAATCCGTATTCAGGCGGGCGTAGATGGCCAGGTCTCCGGCGCTGATCGCCGCCCACAGCCGTGTGAGCTGCCGGATGCCGGCGCCTTCGGCGCGCCATCCGCCGAGCGACCCACGCCACACCCACCAGGCGAGCGCGGTGGAAACGGCGGGTGCGAGCACGGTCTGTGCGGCGAAACTGTATACCCCCAGCCCGGCCAGCGCTGCCGCCAGCGCGCCCAGACCTCCGACCGCCACTGCTGCGGTCTCTGGGAGCGTCTTGCGGCGAAAGTCGAGGTCGCGCTGCAGAAGTGCGTGCGGTACCGCCCCCAGCGCCGACAGCAGAACTCCTGGCGCCATCAGCAGCAGCAGCCCCGTCAGCTCTGGGTCATCGAAGAATCGGGCAAGCGGCCATGCCGCCGCCGCACATAGCGCCGTGCCCAGTAGCCCGAACACGGCCGCCATCCACAACGCCGCTCGGGCGAGCGCATGCTCGTCGCCGCGCAGCTGGATCAGCGCTTGGCCGACATTGCCTTCGGCCAGCATCACCATTGCCAGGAAGATCAGGTTGGCCTCGGCGTACAGGCCGAAGTCGCCGGGGCTGAGCAGGCGGGCCAACGGGATATACACCAGCCCGCCGATGGCGTTGCCGATGATGAACGAAACCCCAGACCATCCGCCCGCTGTGATCGGGTTGTGCGCAGGCGTAGCACGAGGGGCGGCTGTCTCCGCCGCCCCTTCGCCCGGAACGTCAATGGCGCGCTCTGCAGTCACACGGCCGCCGCGGCCTGCACCGGGTCTAACACCACCGGCAGGCTCCGTATACCGTGCATGATAAACCCTTCCACCGGGATCAGTGGCGACTGGTCAGCACGCGCCATCGCCGGAACGCGCTCCAATAGCGCAGCGAGCGCTACCTTCGTCTCCAGCCTGGCGAGCGGCGCACCCAGGCAGAAGTGAATCCCCTGACCGAATGATAGATGGCGGTTGGGCGTGCGGCCGATATCGAACGTTTCCGGATCGGGGAACTCGGCCGGGTCGCGATTGGCGGCGGCCAGCCACACAGCGACCCGCTGCCCCCGCTTGAGCTGCTGCCCGCGTAACTCCAGGTCCTGCGCCACGCTGCGAATGGTGGCCTGCACCGGCGGCCGGAAGCGCAACGACTCCTCGATGGCCGAGGGTACGAGTGTCAGGTCAGCCCGCAACCGCGCCTGTTGTTCTGGGTACTCCAACAGCAACCGGACGGCGTTGCCAATCAGGTTGGTCGTGGTCTCGTTGCCGGCCACCAGCAGCAGGATGCAGAACGTCAGCAGTTCCTCGGCGGCAAGCCTTTCGCCGTCGATATCAGCCGCCAGCAGCGCGCCGATCAGGTCGTCCTTCGGCGCGCGCCGGTGGTCATCGAGCTGTTCGGTGAAGTAGGCGATGAACTCATCCTGGACCGACTGCACCTCCGGCGGCCCGGCTCCGGTGAAGTCCTGGCCGAGGTTGGCGACGATTACGTCGGACCAGTGCTTGAAGCGGGCACGGTCGGCCGGTGGAACCCCGAGTAGCTCGGCGATGATGATCACCGGCAGGGGCACAGCCAGGTGCTCGACGATATCCATCCGGCCGCTGGGCAGCACCTCGGCGAGCAGGCCGTCGGTGATCTCCTGGATACGGGGTTCCAGCCCGGCCACCCGCCGGGGTGTGAAGGCGCGGTTGATCAAGTTGCGCAACTGGGTGTGGCGGGGTGGATCCATGGTCAGCATACTCGGCCGGCCACGCTGAAGCTCCGGGTTGAACTTGCGATGCTCCGACGAGAAGCGCTCATGATCGCGCAGGATGGTATTGCAGTCCTCATAGCCAAAGGCGTTCCACATCCCGGCGGCGTCGTTCCACACGACCGGCGCCATCTGCCTGGCCATGGCGTAGTACGGGTAGGGATTGTCGCGCATCGCGGGCGCGATCGTGTTGAGATTCATGGTCTCCTCCCCACTGTGTGCCGCCGGCATCCCCAGTGCCCCGGGGGGCATGCGCGGGGACACCTCCGGCCTGAGTCTACCGAGTGGTAAGCTCCGCTTCAATCCATGGCCAGGGCACGAAGCGCCTGCGCAGACACGGTGACTGGCCGGCGCGGCACAAGGTCCCACCGGAAGCTGCGGGCCAGGGCATGCGCTGTGACGGGCTCTGCACGGGCAAGCAGGCCGAGCCCGTGGCCAAGGTAGCCCAGAAGGCGCTGTGGCGGCGCACCGGCGGCGCGCAAGACGGCGATTTGTGTGGCATCGGTGCGCTTGGCCAGCCGTCTGCCGTGCTCATCCGTCACCAGGGGGACATGCCGGTAACCGGGTGCGGCGCCACCGAGCGCACGGATCAGCGCCAGTTGCCGGGGGGTGGACTCTGCCAGGTCATCTCCACGTACGACCTCGGTGATGGCCATTGCCAGATCGTCCACCGCCACGGCCAGCTGGTAAGAGGGCACGCCGTCCGCCCGCCACAGGATGAAGTCATCGACACGGATCGGCTGCGCAGCCTCGGGCCGGAATGCGTCCTGCCATGGCATGCGTTCCGTCCCCGCCGCCTGGGCGTCGAATCGCCAGGACGGCGCTCTGCCACCGGTGGCCGCCGCATCCTGTGCGCTCTGGTAGCGGCCGCGGCAGGTGCCGGGATAGAGCGGGCCACCGGCGGTGTGGGGGGCACTGGCTGCCTGGGCTAGCTCGGCCCGAGAGCAGACGCAAGGATACGCCAGCCCGGCGCGTTGCAGCCTGGTGAGCGCCGCCTCGTAGCGGTCGAGCCGCTGTGACTGCAGATAGGGCGCATACGGTCCGCTACCGTCCGGCCCCTCGTCGCAGTCCAGCCCCAGCCAGTGCAGGTCGTCCAGCAGTTGGGCGGTGTACTCGGGCCGGCAGCGCGCTCGGTCGATGTCCTCCACGCGCAGCACGACCGTGCCGCCGGCGGCACGCGCCGAGAGCCAGGCGAGCAGCAACGTCCGGACGTTGCCTGCGTGGAGGCCCCCCGTTGGGCTGGGTGCTAGCCTGCCACGGAGTGGCGGGGAGTTTGGGTGACCGGCAGCCGGGTGTGTCATCGGAGATGGCTAAGGCGCTGCTGGCCGGCGCGTGCGGCTACCAGTGCTGGCCCGGCGTGACCTCAACACCGCGCCGGCCAGCAGCAGGTCTTCAGGGGTGGTCACCTTGAAGTTGAAACGCGAACCTTCGAACACCACCACCTGATGGCCGAGCCGTTCCAGCATGGCGCAGTCATCGGTGACGTCCTCGTGAATGCGCTCATGGGCGTTTAGCAGCAGCGGGTAGCGGAACACCTGTGGAGTCTGCACCGCCCACAGACCCTCGCGCGGCACCGTACGGATGATCGTGCCATCGCCACGTGCTGCCTTGAGTGTATCGACCACCGGCAGTCCGGCAGTCGCGGCGCCGGTGCTCTGAGCGGCCTCGAGCCCCTGGCTGATGATCCCCGGCGTCACCAGCGGGCGGGCGCCGTCGTGCACCACCACCCAGTCTGCCGGCGTTAGCGAGAACAGACCGGCACGAACGGAGTCCTGCCGGCGCAGGCCGCCCTTGGCAGTCCGCGTCACCTTCCTAAACGGGCGCAGTACGGGCAGCAGTCCGTCGGCGTTGTGCGCGCTAAGCACCACGATCACCTCGGAGATGGCAGCACAGCGCTCGAAGGCGGCCAGGGTGTGCGCCAGCACCGGCTTGCCCGCCACTGGTGCAAGCAGCTTGTCCTGTCCGTCCATCCGGCGGCTGGAGCCGGCAGCCACGATGATCGCCGATGCCATGGCATGAGCATACAAGACTTGTGACCATGGAACGGGAATAAGCGAGAGGGCGGAGCCGGGAAGGTCCCGGTCCGCCCTTGAACGGTCGCGCCGCAGCCGGCGCTCTACGGCAGGAAGGACAGCGGATTCACCGGTGTCCCGCCCCGCCGGACCTCAAAATGCAGGTGTGTGCCGGTGGAGTAGCCGGTGCTGCCGGCGTAGCCAACTACCTGTCCCTGGCTTACCGTCTGGCCGATACGTACCGGCGGCGGGCCGCTGAAGTGCGCATACAGCGTGCGATAGCCATCACCGTGGTCAATCTCGACGTAGTACCCGTACGAGCAGCAGGGGTTGCCGCCGGCAAAGGTGACGACGCCGCCACGCGCGGCCCGAATGGCAGCGCCGCCGCGGCCATACAGGTCGATATCGATGCCGAGCGGATGACTCGGGCCAAAGTAGCTCGACAGTGCGCCTGAGATGGGCCAGATCCAGCCGCCACCGGTTGCTGGACGTGCTTGGGCGGGCGCGGGCGCCGCCGGGGCTGCAGCCGGGGCCGGTGCAGAGGCAGGAGCGGGAGCGGGGCGCGTCGCTGGGGCCGGTGTCGCCGCCACCACGGCCGCAGGCGCCGGCGGTGGGGCAGGTGGCGCCGGAGGCTTCCCCCCGGGGATCAGGATCAACTCCCCCTGGCGGATCGCATCGGCGTCTGAAAGCTTGTTGGGTTTGTAGCCGACGATCGTCTCAGGCTTGACACCGTACTTCTCGGCGAGCTCGGTGATGGTATCTCCCCACTTGACGAAGGTGACGACGCCGTCAGCGGTGGGGATATACAGTTGCAGGCCGACCTTGAGCATGTCGCGATCCTGCACGACCTCGTTGATCGATAGGATCGAGCGGACCGAAACACCGTATCGCTGGGCGATGGCGCCGAGTGTGTCGCCGGCTTTCACCTCGTGAAAGACGACAACGCTCTCGGGCTCGGCAGGCGTTGGCGTTGGGGTAGGTGAAGCGACCGGCGCGCTGGAGGCGGCCGATGACCGGCGCAGACCGCCATCGTCAAGGTCCAGCGCGGCACGCGGGCCGTCGGTGATGGCCGGAGTACTGGATGCAGGCGCCGCGCCGTCTGGCGCTGGGGCAGGTGCTGCGCTGACAGCGGCAGAAGCAGACGCGGGCGATGCCGCCGGAGCGGCGACCTGATACTGGGTGACGCGTTGAGTCGAAACGGTTCCTGAAAGCGCGGCGCCGCCGCGGATGTATGGCGCGGATTGCGTGGGGACGGCGAGCACCAGACCGGAGGGCGGGGCCGCCGCCGGTGAGGCAGGCACTTCCATCCCAAGGGAGGGAATGGGCGGTGAACCGCCCTGCATGACGATACCTATGCCCGCTGCTGCAAGCACCGACAGAACGACGCCGTGCGTCAACTGGCGGCGCCACCGGGAGCGGCTGAGCCGTGGGACTCCCGGGACCGCAGTGTGTGGATTGGTGCTGTTCGGCGCTCTGTGGGGCTTGGAGCGCGGGCTGAGCGTGCCGTTAATGCTCGGTGACCTCCTTCTCAGGAGTCGGCCGGAAACCGCTTTGGGCATTATACACAGGCGTTACGTTACGGAAACCCCATAGTGGGGGTTTCACGCACGCGGAGATCATAGAATGCAGTGATGCGTGTTGCGCGTGAAAGCGTGAACGGCGTGCCAGTTGCGACTTGCGTAGAGCCGCGCGGCCGCGCATCAGACTTCCTGTTTGAGGGTGGCCAGGAACTCGGCATTGTCCTTGGTGCGCGCCATGCGCTCGACCAGCCGCTCGGTGCCCTCGCTGGGGTTGGGAGAATTGGCGCCGATCATCGAGACCATCCGCCGAACGGTGTACACCTGCTTGAGGGTCTGCTCGTCCATAAGCAGTTCCTCGCGGCGGGTGCTGGAGCCGGGGATGTCAATCGCGGGGAAGATGCGGCGTTCGGCCAGCCGGCGGTCTAGCCGCAACTCCATGTTGCCGGTGCCTTTGAACTCCTCGAAGATCACGTCGTCCATACGCGAGCCGGTGTCTACCAGGCAGGTCGCGATGACGGTGAGGGAGCCACCTTCCTCACAGTTGCGGGCGGCGCCAAAGAAGCGCTTGGGTGGGTACAGTGCGATTGGGTCGATGCCGCCGGAGAGGGTACGGCCGCTGGGCGGCATGGCCAGGTTATAGGCGCGCGTCAGGCGGGTGATGGAATCCAGGAGGATGACCACGTCCAGCCCCATTTCCACCAGCCGCTTGGCGCGTTCCAGCGCCATCTCCGCGACGCGCGTGTGATCTTCCACCGGCTCATCGAATGTGGAAGACACGACCTCGCCTCGCACCGAGCGGCGCATATCGGTGACCTCTTCCGGCCGTTCACCGATCAGCGCCACCATCAGGTGGACGTCGTCGTAGTTCTGGGTGATGCCGTTGGCGATGGCCTTGAGCAACATCGTCTTGCCGGCTTTTGGCGGAGAGACGATGAGCCCGCGCTGCCCTCGGCCGATAGGGGCGACCAGGTCAATGACGCGCGTGGAGAGATTGGTCGGTGTCGTCTCGAGCTTAAGCTGGCGGTCTGGGAAGACGGCAGTGAGGTTCTCGAAGAACGGCCGCTGGCGGGCAACCTCCGGCTCAACCCCATTGACGTGCTCGACACGCAACAAGCTGTAGTACTTCTCGGACTCCTTCGGCGGCCGGACCTGACCGTACACGTAATCGCCGGTGCGCAGACCGAAGCGCCGGATTTGGGACTGCGAGACGTAGACATCGTTGGCGCTGGGGAGCAGGCTCTCGCCACGGAGGAAGCCGTAGCCGTCCTCGACGATTTCTAATACGCCACCCAGGGAGAGGGGGCCCTGCTGTTGATCCTGTGCCTGGAGCAGCCGGTTGATCAGGTCAGTCTTCTTCATCGTACCGGCGCCTGGCAACCCGATCTCCCGCGCAATCTCAAGCAGATCCTCTCGGGATTTGGATTCAAGTTCGGTGCTGTTCACGTGCTAACCCTCATAGTTGGAGAGGAGAACGGTCGCGCGGTCGACCGGGCCGGAAGGCCGGTGAAAGAGGAAGGGGAGGGGCGGGCGGGAGGCAGATGCACGAGGGGCTCTTATACTCTAGCGCGGCAACTCCACCCACCGCAATACCAACGACCGATCGATGGCAGGTTGTGCGCCGGCTGGCCGCCTTCACCGCCAATTGCGGGTCTCACGACCAGAATGTGACCATCTTCACCCTAGAACGGCTTGTAGATCGCCAGCCAGGTGATGATCACGCTCAGGACGATAATCAGCGTGCCGAACACCAGCGGCACGTTATCATGCAGCGCTTCTTCAAGGTCTGGTGTGGCCTTGCCGGTCTTTGCGGCCTGCAAAGCAAACAGCCGGATTCGCCGCAGGCTGAGCCCCAGTAGCGGCAGACAGACTCCGGCAATCAGCACGTAGAGCAGCCACATCGCTAGCAACCAGCCATCGCGAATGAAGTGATAGCCGGCGGCTGAGCCCCAGAACACGCCGGTAGCCCCGGTGAGCAGCACACCCGGCAGCAGCAGCCCGGTCTCGTTGGCAGCGGCCTGGCTGAACGCGTGCATCTGGAAGCTGATGTCTTTGCTGCTCCAGGAGCGATACACCGGTAGCATGGTGGCGCCGAGGCCGGCCATCATCAGGAACAGCGCCAGCAAGTGTCCGAGGCGCCAGAACGTTACTGCATCCACATTGGCTCTCAAGGGGCAGGTACTGGTGGTGCGGTCTGCCCCACGCTGGATTGACTAGCGCTCAGCGTATGCGCCCTGGCGCTGGGATGGCGCCGGTCGCGCGTCTCCCCGCACAGACCGCTTCTTGGCGGCGCCAACAAAGCCGAAGAACATCGGGTGCGGCTTTCCGGGCCGCGATCGCAACTCCGGGTGGAACTGCGAACCGATCATGAACGGGTGGTCGCGCAACTCGCTGATCTCCACCAAGCTGTTGTCCGGCAGCGTACCACTGGCAATCAGTCCCGCCGCTTCGAGCTGCTCGCGATAGGTGTTGTTGTACTCGTAGCGGTGACGGTGGCGCTCGGTGGCCATATCGGCGTTGTAGGCCTGGTGGGCTTTCGTACCCGGGCGCAGGCGGCAGGGATAACCGCCCAGGCGCATCGTGCCGCCCTTGTCCTTCACCCCGGTCTGTTCGTCGAGCATGCTGATCACTGGATGCGGCGTGTGCGCGTTGAACTCGGTGGAGTTGGCGCCCGCCAGTCCGAGCACGTTGCGCGCGAACTCAATCACCATGACTTGCATGCCCAGGCACAATCCGATGTAGGGCACTCCCTGTTCCCGTGCGTACTGTGCCGCCAGGATTTTGCCCTCAATCCCGCGTTCGCCGAACCCGCCTGGCACCACGATGCCATCGGCGCCATCGAGCACCGCCGCCACGTTGGCCGACTCCAGCGACTCCGATTGGATCCAGCGGATATCCGGCGCGACCCGGTGGGCGATCCCGGCGTGAATCAGCGATTCCTTGACCGACAAATATGCGTCTTGCAGCTCAACATACTTGCCGACGACCGCAATGCTGACCCGGCCCTCGGGGTGCGTGAGCCGGTCCACCATCGCTCGCCACTCGTGCAGATCGCGTTCGGAGTGGGGCAGGCGCAACCGTTCCACAGTGAAATCGCCCAGGCCCCAATCCTCCAGATGCAAGGGGATGCGGTAGATAGTGTCGGCGGTGGGCATGGGGATAACGGCGCGCTTCTCCACGTCGCAGAACAGCGCCAGCTTGCTCAGCAGGTCTTCGGCCACCGGGTAATCGGCGCGCGCCAGGATCACATCCGGCTGAATGCCAAGGCTGCGCAACTCGCGCACCGAGTGTTGGGTGGGCTTCGTCTTGAGCTCGCCGGTGGCGCCGATGTACGGCAGGTACGAGACGTGGATCGAGAGGGTGTGGTCGCGCGGCTCTTCGTTGCGCATCTGCCGGATCGCTTCTAGATACGGCTGGGACTCGATGTCACCCACGGTGCCGCCGACCTCGATGATCGCCACCTGAGCATCCTGAGCGCAATGACGGATGCGCGCCTTGATCTCGTTGGTCAGGTGTGGCACGGCCTGGATCGTGCCGCCCAGGTAGTCTCCCCGGCGCTCCTTGCCGATCACGGTCTGGTAGATCTGGCCGGTTGTCACTGAACTGGCGCGCGTGAGGTCCTGATCGGTGAAACGCTCGTAGTGCCCGAGATCCAGGTCGGTTTCGGCGCCGTCCACCGTGACGAACACCTCGCCGTGCTGGTATGGAGACATGGTGCCGGGGTCAACGTTCAGGTAGGGGTCCAGCTTCTGAACCGAGACGGTCAATCCCCGTCCCTTGAGGATGCAGCCGATCGCCGCGGTGGCGATCCCCTTGCCGACCGAACTGACGACACCGCCGGTGACAAAGATGTACTTGGGCATGATAGCTCCCCACCGGCCTCCCCAGGCCCGCTCGCCTTACCACTTCCGCCCGACGTGCTACCACCGCATGGTAGCAATCGCTGGAACAGACGTGTCAATCACGATGCGGCAGAGCACGAAGAAGATGCCGAAACGGGGAAGGCAGCGGGCTTAGCCACCGGAGATCCCGATCATGAACTCCAGTTTGTCGCCGTCTTTGATGACGCCCTCCAGCTCGCTCTGCGTGCCGTTGACGAACACGATGATCGCGCCGGCATCGGTCTCGGTGAAACCTTCGGCAGTGATCAGGTCCATCGCCCGCATCCCTGGTGTGTAGGCAACCTCCCGCCGTTCTTGGCGGCTGACGGCGCGGGCGGCCAGCAACGGAAACAGGCGCACTTCGACGGCCATCTAGACGCTCTCCTCACGTGGCGGCGGGTGTTGCCATCCCCCATCAAGCTACCGGCTCGCGCTCAGCAACGGAAGTGGCGCGTTGGGGCAGCGCTCGCGCCGTCCCTACGGCTTCGGTACACTGCCCGGGCAGATCGCACCCCTATACGTCAATCGGAGTCCCCGCCATGCCGCGCGTGCTACCCCTGCCGCTTCGCCTGACCGTCGCTCTGCTGTTGACTACCGGTGTGGTGGCCGGCGGGGCCTGTGGGGGTGGGGACAAGGGCGGCTCGATACTCAAGGGAACCGCGACCGGCGCAGCTCCCACCAGCCCCAGCGCCGTCGCCGGATTGCCCGCCGCCGAGTTGGTGGCGGCCCTGGCCGGGGTGCCGTTCCTCGCCGCCGAACTACCGTCCGGCTTCTTCGCACCGGAAGTCGAGCAGGGTGAACCGGGCGAAGAGGCGAAGAAGTACAACGCCAAGGGCAGGGTCACCGTCTCGGCCGATGGTCCCGACTTCTACGACGGTATCGTCTACAACGTGTTTGCCACGGACGCCGACGCCAAGAATTACTATGACACCGCGCGCTTCCAGGAGAACATGCGCGTCACCGGTAACTTCGCCCCGCAGGGTGTCAGCGCCCCGGCCAAGTGCCTGACCGGCTCCGTCGATGAGAGCGGCCAGACCTACGGCACGACTGGCTGCCTGGCGCTCAGCGGCAACACGGTCACCGTTGGCGTGTCTGTGTTGTCGAACGATCGCCAGAAGGGCAATGCTGACAGCTCGGTTGCGCTGCTGAAGGCAGCACTAACGCACCTGGAGAAGGTACGGGCAAACCCGCAGGCCCGCGCCACGGCACGGCCGGCAGCCAGCCCCACGACAGCCGTCATCACCAGCACCCGCGCCGCCACTGCGTCTGCCTCGCCCGCGCGGACCCCGTCCCCAACTGCCACGGCGGTGCGCACGGCCAGTGCCACGCCCGCGCGCACGGCGACCATCAACTCCGGCGAGACCCTGGCCGGCAACACGCTCAAGGCGCTCGAGAACGTCCCCTTCGAGGGCCGCGAGCTGCCCGCCGGCTTCTTCAATCCGCAGGTCAGTTCAGGCACGCTCGACGAACAAGATCGGCGGCTGCGGGCCGTTGGCCAGGTCGATGTTGATGTCGAAGGACCAGACGACGCTGACCTCATCATCTACATCGTGTTCAACAACGATGCCGACGCGCGCAATTACGTGAACAACGCCGCGATTGAGGGAGCAGGCACCACCGTCACCGGAAGTTTTGACCCGGCCGGGCTGGCCAGCCCGTCGAAGTGCTTCACTGGAGTAAGCACGTCTGGCAGCACCAAGAACGGCATCTCTGGGTGCCTGGTGTCCTCTGGCCACGTCGTGGTGTTTGGCGCGGCGGTGCTGGCAGGAAATACCCAACGGGGCAACAACCAGAGCGCGCTGAACTTGACGAAGGCGGGCGTGGAGCACCTCAAGAAGGTCCGCTGACCGTTTCGGCCGGTTGGACTCAGTTTCCCGCGCGCTGTGCAGCCCGCCACCGGCGGACTTCGCTGGCCGGCACCAGCCACACCCAGTGCAACGGCTTCATGCGGATACCGTGAATCCGGCGCTGCTCGAGCAGCCGGCGCAGCTCGGGCACCGTGATCTGCAGCTCACGCGCGGCGTGATCGAGTGAGTAGTAGCGAAACCGGCTGTCCATACCTGGCTACCCGGCGGGTTTAGTCTGCCCCATATCGTAGCTGTTCGACACTGTCCTCGGACTGGCGGATACCAGTCAGCACGGCCTGTGCCTCGTAGCCGGTCACGCCGAACCGCCGCAGGCCCGCCCGTGTCATCTCCAACGCCAGCTCGAGTTCGCCCAGTACCGCTTCCGTTACACCCAGATCGCGCAGCTCCCGTCGCTCGGCCGCGCTGTGGGTGCGCACAATCACCGGCGCCTGGGGGTTGGCCGCGCGCGCCGCCTGGACGATGCGTCGGGTGGCGGGCCGGTCGGGCACCGTCACGATCACGACGCGGGCGGCGGCAAGCCCGGCGTGCGCGAGGATGGTGGCGTGGCCGGCATCGCCGTACACCGCCGGGATGCCACGCTCGCGCAGGTGCTCGACGACGCGCACGTTCAGGTCGATCACGAGCAGGCGGATGCCGCGTCGCTCCAGCGCCCGGCCAATGATCGATCCCACCCGGCCATAGCCGCAGATCACCGCATGGCCGCGCAGATTGGGCACGCTCCCGGCCGGCAGCACGGAGAGCGGCCGGCGCGCCAGCGTGTTCAGTGGCGAGCGCGTCAACCATGCTTCGAGCGGCGTGGCCATGCGCAACAGCGCAGCGTTCAGGGTGATGCTGGCCAGCGCCCCTGCCAGCACCAGGTTGCGCGCCTCAGCCGGAAGCAGCGTCAGGGACACGCCCACACCAGTGAGAATGAAGGAGAACTCGCCGACCTGGGCGATGCTGAGCCCGAGGGTGACGGCTGTGCGGGCTGGCTGGCCCAGGACGAGAACAGTCAGTACGGCGCCGGTCGCCTTGGCGCCGAGGATCAGCGCCAGCACGGCCACCACGTGGAGCGGCGCCTCGATAAGCACCGCCGGGTCGAACAGCATCCCGACGGAGACAAAGAACACAACAGCGAAGGCGTCTCGGAACGGGGTGGTCTCTGCTGCTGCCTGGTAACTGAGGTCTGACTCGGCCAGGACAATTCCGGCGAGAAACGCACCAAGGGCCAGCGAGACGCCAAACAACGCGGCGGCCGCCCCGGCCACGCCCAGCGCCAGCGCCAGCACCGACAGCGTAAACAGCTCGCGCGAGCCGCTGCGAGCGGCGAGCGTTACCAGCCACGGCGCCAGCCGCGTTCCCGCGTACAGCATCAGCAGGGCGAACGCGGCTGCCTTCACCAGCGCCAGCAGCAGCGCGGTCGCCGCGCTGCCCTGATCGGGGGCGGAGCCACCAAGGAGACCCGACACCGCAGGCAGCAACACCAGCACCACGACGGTGAACAGGTCCTCCACAATCAGCCAGCCAGTGGCGATGTGGCCGTGGACGGAGTCCAGCAGACCCCGCTCGCTCAGTGTCCGCAGCACGACCACCGTGCTGGCAATGGAAAGTGCGAGCCCGAACACCAGCCCGCCACCCGCTGGCCAGCCCCACCAGCGGGTGAGCAGCCAGCCCAGCATGGTGGTGATGGCGATCTGGGCGAGAGCGCCAGGCACGGCCACCGCGCGGACGCGCAGCAGGTCGCTCAGTGAGAAGTGCATCCCGACGCCGAACATCAGCAGCACGATGCCGAGGTCTGCAAGCTGACCAGCGACGGCCGGGTCGGCGGTGAAGCCGGGGGTGAATGGTCCGATGGCAACGCCGGCCAGCAGATAGCCGGTGATCAGCGGAAGGCGTAATGAGGCGGCCAGCAGCCCGCCACAGCATGCGGCCACCAGCGCCGCGATCAGGCTCACCAGCAGGTTGGAGTGGAGGGGCATCCGGCAAGTCCCGCGGAGCGCCGGTGGTCAGGCGGAGTAGCCATTGGCGACGCCATCCTAGCATACGGGGCATCGCTGGCTGATGGCGGCGGCTGCGGGCAGACGAGGGCGGCCGCAGACGGGATCTGGTGATCCGTGCGCGGCCGCCGGTCCGGCGAGCGAGAAGAAGGTCGTCCGGGTCAGTCACCCGCTGCGACCGAGATTGCGGCAGGGAGGGGAGCGCCGGCGGCTGCGGCAGGCGTGCCCTCGACGTTCAGCGCAGGCAGCCAGGATAGCCAGGACGGGAACCACCAGTTGAAGCGGCCCAGCAACTGCATGCTGGCGGGAACCAGTACCGACCGGACGATGGTGGCATCGAGGAACACCGCCACGGCCAGGCCAAAGCCCATCTGCTGGAGCGACACCAGTTGCCCGCGGGAGAAGGCGGCGAACACGGCCACCATGATCACGGCCGCGCTGGTGATCATGCCCGCCGTGCTGGTAACACCATGGCTGACGGCCAGCTTGTTGTTGCCGGTGCGCGTCCACTCCTCCTTCACGCGGGAGAGCAGGAAGACGTGGTAGTCCATCGACAGGCCGAACAAGATGCTGAATAGGAACAGCGGCAGCCAGAACTCGACCTGCGGCGTCTTGGTAAAGCCCAGTTGATCCGCAAGAATGCCGTGCTGGAAGACGAGGACGATGAGCCCATAGGCCGCGCCCACGCTCAGCAGATTCATCACAATCGCCTTCACCGGGATAGCGATGGAACGGAACACCAGCAGCAACAGGACGAAGCTCAGCCCCAGCACGAAGCTGAACACCACGACGACTTTGCTGTCCATTTCTGACTGCACGTCCACGTAGCTGGCCAGGTTCCCACCGACCAGCACGGTGGCATTTGTCCCGCCGAATGCCTCCGGTACGACGGCATCGCGCAGCGTAGCGATGACGCCCTGCGCCTCATCGCCGGTGCCGATCAAAGGTGAGGCGATCAGCAGCATTGCGGTCCGGCCGTCGTCGCTGGGGACGAGGTCCAGCCATTGGAGGCCGCGTGCCTCGATGCCGCTGCGGAAGCGGGCGATGGCTACTTGCACCTCGGGGGCGCCGATGGGCCCTTCGACGACGGCACGAATCGGGTCCGACCGGCCGGCAGCGAAGTCTTGCTGCAACGCCCGAATCGCCTGATACGTCTCGGTCTGCTTGGGCAACGTCTCCGAGCCGTTGGAACCGAGGTCAATCGTGGTCAATGGCAGTGCTGCCGCCAGCAGCAGGCCGGCAGAGCCGGCGACGAACAGCACCGGCCGCGCCTGGACGGCGTGGGTCACCGCGCCCCAGAAACGGTTGCCGGCGTGTGCCTTGCCAACGACCGGTATCCGCAGCCAGCCAATACCGCGGCCGATGATACCGATCAGCGCCGGCAGCAGCGTCAGTGAGGCGAGGATGGCGAACACCACCACCGTGATGGCGCCGATGCCAATGCTGATGAAGATGTTGGAGCGGACAAACAGCATCCCGGTCAGTGCGAGCAGCACGGTGATGCCGGAGAAGAACACGGCCCGGCCGGACGTGTCGGCAGCGATGCCGGCCGCCTGGATGCGCGGGCGGCCGTGCGCAAGTTCCTCGCGATAGCGACCGAGGATGAACATGGAGTAGTCGATGCCTACCGCCAGGCCAATCATCGTGATGATGTTGGTGACGAAGAAGCTTAGCTCAAAGCCACGGCCGATCAGCGCCGTTGCGCCGAGGGCCGGAACGATGGCCGCCATGCCGAGCAGCAACGGCACAAACGCTGACACCACCGTGCCAAAGGCAAACACCATCACCGCCAGCGCCACCGGCAGGCCGATTTGCTCGGCCGCTTGGATGTCGTGCTCAGAAATGGTGTTCAGTTCGCGGTTGGCCGAGGCGTCGCCGATGGTCCACACGCGGAAGTCATCGGTGCGCGCCGCACGCACAGCTTCGACCACCCCGCGTACGTCCTTTTCCGCCTGCTTCGGCTCGGCGGTCATCGCGGCGGAGGCAATGGCTGCATGGCGGTCGTTGGAGATCATGCCGGGGTCAGCGGTCATCTGGAAGGTAAGCACCTGCCCGACGCCCGGCACACCGGCCACCTGTGTGATCAGGGATGTGTAATGCTGGATGAACTCCGGGTCACTCACGGTGTAGCGATCGGAGCGGACGATGATCGTCTCGGTCAGAGGCTGGCGGCCGAGTTGTGTATCAATCGCGTCCTTGGCCCGGCGCGACTCCGATCCCGACAGGTCCTGGAACTCGGTCGTGAGCACGCTGCTCAGCCCGGCAGACGCTCCGGCGGCTGCGATTAGCAGCAGCAGCCAGGCGCCCAACATCATCCACTTGTGCTGGAAGCTGAACACCGCCAGCCGCCCGGTCCATGATAGTTTGCCACTCACGCGCATCCTCCCTGCAACACCCGCGGACCGCAGCCGGCCGCGTCGCTCTGGGAGCAGTGTCGCGTGTGCGACAGTCCGCCAAACCGCTCCGCCGGACCGGCGTGCGCGTTCGTTAGCCGCCACTCACTACCGGCCGAACGTACGGGGAACACCTCCGCCCTTCAGCCGAGCCTAGGTGGCCGCGCGCCGCTGCACCTTTGGCATGGTGGCGCGCCCTCTGTCAGGCAATATCAGGACGCGACGCGCCGAAGCGCGCCCCTCTCCCAAGGGAACCCAGCAGCGCAGCAGGTCCCCGCCACCAACGGCGGGCGAACAGACCCGCGGCCGGCGGCAGGGACCAGGTAGGGCAGCGGCAGCGCTATGCGTGGATCATGCGCGCGACATCGGCTAGGCCGAGGCTCTCCAGCTTGGCAGTGCTGGGCTTGCAGGTCTCGGTGTCCCAGTCACACTCGGTGAGGAACTCGGTCTCCAAGGTCTCCGTGTCCAGCGCGAAACCGGCATGCGGCCCCGCCTGCAGCGTGTCGGGCGCCTGACCGGTGATGCGCGCCGGGACGTGGCGCCGGCGGGGGTTGCCGCCCTCGCGCACCTCGAAGGCCATGCGCATATTGGCGATGCGCTCGCCAATCACCATCAACTCTTCCTTGGTCATGTCCCAACCGTTGAGATGGTTGAGCCAGTCCGGGATATGG
>CAUJGQ010000109.1 GCA_963170165.1 Chloroflexota bacterium
AGCACCGCCACCGAACCGCTCAGCAAGACCATGCGCAGCCGCATGACCGTACCTCCCCAAGGGGGAAGCGGCCGGGTTCTGGATCCCGGTCCGTTTCCCCACGCGTTGCGCTCGCTCGGCTGCTCGTCATCCCCGCGAGCAGGGGGCATGACGAGCGGGGCAGAGGGGCCTGGCTCTTGGTCGTTGCCAAGACCCCCCCCGCTCGCGATGCTCGCGACCCCCCCTGCTAGTCCCCGTGCGCTCGCGCCCAATCCACCACCCGGCAAAGGCGCGATGCTCGCGATGCTCGCGACCCCCTGCTAGGCGGTAACGAGGGGCGGGGTGCTCGCTCTGCCTCTGCTGGGGGTGGCGAGGGGACCCGCAGCCTCGTTCTCTACCGGTTGCCGCTGTGCGGGGCGGCCAGGTACGGGAACTCGTGGCGGAAGGGTACGTCGTTGGTGGGGATGCCCTGGCTGAGACTGGCCGCGCCCGGCACGTTCTTCAGCACGCCACCAACGGCGGCCAGCGAGATATCCGTCACCTCATCCGTCAGCCGGCGGCCATTAGGGAAGCCGGCCAGGTCACCGCCGAGCACACCCATACGGTTGGGGTTGGCGGAGGGTGGCACGGCCAGGTTGATGCGCAGCATCTCCGATGGCTTGGCGTTCGCCACGTTCGGCTTGGTCAGGTCCGGCACGCCGGTGAGGAACACGGCCACCAGGTCATCGCGCCCGCTGGTGGGGGCAGGGAAGCTCAGCACCAGGTTCATCAGCGCCGCCAGCTCCGGATCGGTGACGGCCCTGAGGAACTGGGCGTCATCGCGCGGGTGCGAGGCGTTGAACAGGTCCTTCGCGCCGCGCGGGGCCACCACTTCGTTTACCAGCGGGTGACCGAGGCGCGATACCTGCACCAGCTCTCCATGCGTGGCCGTGCTACCATCCGCGTTCAGCACGCGCATCGACGGACGATGAGCGCTCATCCACGCGCCGATGACGGCGTTGGGCGCCTTTGTGTCCGTGGGGCGCGTGCCGCCGGCGGTGAAGCGGGTGATCGGCGCCTGGAGCACGATGCTGTGCACGTTGGTTCCTGCCAGGCTGTCGCGCGCCTGGCCGGCAGGCGACACCTGCAACAGGTCAAAGACGCGCAGGTCTACCCAGAAGGCGTCATCAGTGGGACCAGCGAAGATGCGCGCGCCGCCGGTGTTTGGCACCTCGTAGATCGCCTGTGCCGCCACCTTGTCGTAGTCCGGGAAGGAGCGCTTGCCAACGTTGTTGGGGGCCACGGGTACATGCTCTGCCAGCACGCGCGGCGCGCTGCCCCGGTCGGTGCGGGTGAGCGTGTACGTCTGGACGACGTTCAGGTCCGGGTCGTCGATGCTATCGACCTGACCGGTGGTATACAGGAAGGTGCCGGGGTTCTTGGTGGTGGTGGTAAACCGCCACTCGTAGACGATGTCCTCCTCGGCGTCGTGGTTGTTGTCCACGTTCAGCCGGTACACCACATCCTCACCGAACTTGTAGTAGTTGGGGCCGCCATCCGGCGCCTCCAGCGGGTTGTAGCTCATCACAAAGGTGATCATGTCCGGCCGGTCCGGGGCAATGAACATGTAGAAGTCGGTGCCGTCCGCCTCCGGGTCTGTGGAGATCAGCGGCGCTTCGCGGTGGCTGGAGGCCGTGATGGCGGGTGGGTCGTGACGGGGGACCAGCAGCCCCGTCGCGCCCAGGGTGACCGCGGCAAGGGCGCCGAGCAGTCCGATGGTGCGTTTCACCGTGATGGGTCCTTTCTTGGCTCTCACTGGCAGCGGGTCGCGCCTGTGGTAGGGCGGCGTATGACGGTGTGATGGTGCGAGCAGCCTCCCCCTTCCCCGCGCCACTCCCGGACAGCGGCGCGAGACAGCACGATCCCAGTACTCTCGCGGTGAATGTGCGAGAATGAGCGAGCACGAGCGCGTCCGGGTGTTCCGGCGGGCCGTGCGTGCCGGTGCTGTCTGGTATCAAGTGCTACGCGATCAGCGGTGCACGCGGATCAGTCCGGCCGGAACATCGCGGCAAGATTTCATTCGAGGGTGCCGTCTATGCCACTGGCGGACCGCCACCGTGCCCGTCTGCGCGCCGCGCTGGAGGCGGTGCTGCGTGCTGAAGATGCCGTCGCCGAGGTAGCCGCTGCCGCGGCCCGCACCGGCGACCCCGCCACCGACGCCACGCTCGACACCGCCGCCGAACATCTCCACGGCGCGGCCGGTGCGCTGGTGCAGCTGCTGGCCGGAGATTAGGGAAAAGGGGACCAGGACCCCCCACTCACTGCGCGCGACCCTCTGCGAGGGGGCTTTACGTGGGGCGCACGCTCACGATCACGTCCTCGTCATCCCCCGAGCAGGGGTATGCCCGCAGGGCAGGGGAGCGGCTCCCTCCAGGATGCCCCCTGCGGCAGAGGAGCGGTTTGAGGGGAGGAAGGACCCTCGCTCTCCCTAAAGTCAAATCGGGCGACGCGCTGCAGGCGCACACCCTCCACCTTGTCCGCTCACCACCGTGAAGGGGACGGCCCGGCAGCGGCCTTCGCCCTGCGGGCGAGCGGGGCGGCGCTGGAGCGGGCCAGGCACAGCACGGGCGCCAGTGCCGCCACCACGCCGCCATACGTAACGATCACCAGCGTGCGTACGGCGGCTGGCTCACGCTGGATATCGTTCGGCGCATACGAGGGCTGGATGGAACGGATACGTCGCAATCACCATGCGAGAGCACCAGCGGCATCACAGCGCCTCGGCCACGGCAGCAAGCACGCGGGCGGCGCGGATACCGGCCGCGGCGATAGCGGGAACGACGTCGCCGGGGGTGAGTGGACAGACCGCCTCGTTGTCGGAGATGGCGCGCACGGCCAGAAAAGGCACCTCGTGCAGTGCGCATACCTGGGCCACGTAGGCGCTTTCCATATCCTCGCAGGCGGCGCCGAAGTCCTCATGCAATTCGGCCAGCTCTTGCGGTTCCACGGTCCAGGCATCGGCCGAGCCGATGATGCCGGTAGTCACGTGGCCGGGGCGCGGCGGGACAGCGGCGGGCCAGCCGGGCGCCTCCCACGGACCCAGTCCGGCGAGTGCGGCCTGCCCGGCGGTGACGGCCAGCGCCAGCAGCCTACCGTCGGCGGGCAGGCCGTCATGATGGTGGATGCGCTCACCGTGCCGGCGGTAGCGCAGCAGGGTGGCGTGCAGGCCACGGGCCGCGCGGGCGGCGCGGACCGCGCGGCTGGTGATGATCACGTAGTGCTCCCCTACAACGACATCACCAGGCAGTAGCTCCAGCTGGTGGGCACCGGCCGAGCCACCATGCAACACCGCCGCGGGTGCGAAGCACGCCAAAAGCCGCTCGGTGGCGGCGGCGGCGTTCACCGGCCCAACATCAGAAAGGATGAAGAGCAGCGGCCGCCCGGCGGCGGTGCGCGTCTCGTATACCTCCCACGGCCCGGCGGGCGCGGCGGCAGTGCGGCGCAGATCCGGGTACAGCGCCCGATACGGCGCGAACTCCCCATCCATGGGCACAACCACAGCAACGGTCATCGTGGAGCCTGTCCGCTTGTCAACGTGTCAGCGGTCAGCTTACCGCTGCCGGACGGGATAGCGCACGCGACCGGCGGACCGCCACGATCACCGCCGGTGGCGCACAGGCGGCCCAGCTCAGACGCGACCGCGCACCGCCCAGGCACGAGCGATTAGCGGAATCGCGCCGTCCGGCTGGATGGGTAGCCCGGCGCGCACTCGCTCGCGCAGGGCGGCGCGCGGCTCAGCGCCGAGCGACATGACGTATCCGGGCGCGGGGCCCTGGCCACCCAGGAACGGATCCCAGTAGTCATCGAAGTCGCGGAAGCGGGTCGGGACGTCGATGGCACGCACGTCGACCTCCGCGAGGCCGGCCGCAGAGAAGAGCGCGGTCAGCGGCTCTGGCCGGCAGATGGGAAAGCGGCTGCCCTCGACGTGGCGCCGTGCGCCGGGATCGAGGGCGGCTGCGGCGTCCCAGAAGTGGCGCATCATCTGCATCTCACCGGCGTAATCCCAGACATAGACGGCGACGGCGCCACCGGCGCGCGTCACCCTGGCCAGCTCGGTAACCACGCGCTCCGGCTGTGGCGCGAAGTTGAGCATCAGCCCTCCGACGGCGGCATCGTAGGTAGCGTCTGACTCTGCGATTGCCTGGGCGTCGCTGATGTGGAAGCCGGCGCGCGGGTCCGGCTGCTGGGCTCGTGCATAGGCGATGAAGCTGGCCGAGGTGTCGATACCCGTGACCAATCGGGGGGCCGCTGTTGCCAGGATTTCGGCGGTGAGCGCGCCGGTGCCGCAGCCAGCATCGAGCCAGTGCCCGCCCGGCGGGACGGCCAGCCAGCTGAGAAACTCCCGTGCAACCAGCCGGCTCCACCGCCCGACGTAGCGGTCATAGGCGGCCGCATTGGCCCACGTGTCCGGTGGCTCTGATGGTGCGTTCACCGGCGCTCCTTCCGGCGGGGAGCGCCGCCATCGTAGCAGACGCCCGAACGGCGGGCGTACCGCGCCGCCTGGGCGAAGCGCTGGCGGGCTACACCTCATCGGGATGTGCGGCCCCGCTGCACCAGATCAGCCACCACTGGTACGCCTCTTCAATCACCTCACTCAAGGTTGGCCAGCCTTCCACGCCGGTGTGCTGGACAGGCATGCGTTCTTCGATGCCGTTGTCCTGGTACTGGTGCCGGTGATGTGCGTCGGGATGACCTGGATGGTCGTGTGCGTTGTCAAATCGAAACAGATGGCGAATACGTGTGGAGCCAGCCGCCTCCACACGCTGCTGCACGTGGTAGGAGTACTTGCGTGTCCGCACCTGCGGTCGCCCGGATACCTGTCGTACTTCGAGGGTCTTCTGGACGTGGATCTCCAGCCCGCCACAGCAGTGCAGAACACCGCTGAACGAGATCACGATATCGCTGATGGCTATCGTAATCGTATTACTGAGGATAAAGTGCTCGAAGCTATCGAGACGGTTCTGATGCGCATGGAAATAGTCCTGCCAGCTATTCCAGCCGTGCCGGTCCGTCATCGGTTAAGGCTCTGAAGAGGTCTAGTTTTACCAACCAGTCGCTGATCTCGGCGGTCTCGCGCAAGATACCGTCATGCAACGCCTGCTCCAAGTCCGCCGAGGACAGCTCATAGCGGCATTCATAGGCGGCGATAGCCCGGCAGGTCTGCTCGATCATGCGCGCCCGACTGGCGAGCAAGGCGGACGGTGACGCCCAAGGGCTTTCAGATGTCGTCATGGTGCGCTCCTGCCGGTGTCCTGCGCCTGGCGGCTGTCATTTATCATCGATTGTCGGATGGCGCCAGGCAAATGAACAGCGCCACGTGGGCGATGGGGTTCAGGCCGGCGGGGAGCGCCGCCATCGTAGCAGACGCCCGAACGGCGGGCGTACCGCGCCGCCTGGGCGAAGCGCTGGCGGGCAGCGGCACGGGCGGTGCGGCGCTGGGCGGCGGGTATCTCCGGCTCGTCAAGCTGGAAGGCATCGACCTTGCCGCGGACATAGGCGCGGTAACACTGGTAGAACGGCAGCACAGCGGGCAGTGTCGTGTCACCGCTACGGGCGATGTACGCCGCGATGAACTCTGCCGCCAGATCTGCCCGGCCGTGGCCCTCCAGGTCCATAGACAGGAAGGCGATATCGGCGGCGGCGTCACCGTAGCGGAAGCGTTCGTTGAACTCGATGCAGTCGTACACCTGGACCGTGCCGTCTTCCTCCAAGCAGAGCGAGGCCAGGCGCAAGTCGCCGTGGCAGTCACGGGCGCGGCCCTCGGCAATGCGCTGTTCGAACAGCGGGCCGAGCCGCGCCACGTCGCGGTACACGGCGGCGGCGATGGCGGCGTAGCGGCGCACGCCGATGACGGAGCGGGCGTGGGGCAGCGTCTGGGCGAAGTTCTCCTGCCAGTTGGCCAGCAGCGCCGAAGGCCGGGCGAAGGACGCGATGTGCATGTCTGTGGCCGCACGCCGGTAAAAGTCCGCCAGCTGCTCCCCCAGCCGGGTGAAGAAGCCGGCGGGGATCGCGCCTTCCACCAGCACCAGCCGGTCGAGCATCCGCTCGGCGGGCAGCCGCCGCATGACGACCGCCCAATCGACAGCGGCGCCCCCGTCATCCTCGCCGGGCGCGCCCAGGCGGTGCCCGCCACCGGGTACGGGCAGCACCGGCGCCACGCCCAGGTACAGGTGATGGGTCAGCCGCTGGTTGAGCCGCACCTCCGCCTGACAGGCCGCGCGCCGCCGTTCTGGCGTGGTGAAGTCCAGAAAGCCCATCTCCCGCGGCTTCTTTAGCTTGACGGCGCGCTCGCCCGCCAGCAGCACATAGGAGATGTGCGTCTGGATCAACTCCGCCACGCCCGTTCCCGGCCCAAGCGCATCCGGTAGGAGCAGGGAGGGGACGGAGCTCACCTCTCCGCCGCCGGTGGGTGCGACCGCCATCCCGCGCGCGTGCGGCTTCATCATCGTCTTCTCCCCGCTGCGCCGGCGATGCGGTGGGGAAGTGCCCGCCACCCGTTCGTTGCGCGCGACGGATGGGAGGAGGACCCCCCCGCTCGCCATGCTCGCGACCCCCCTGCTAGGGGGTTTAACGTTGGGCCGCTGCTTGCGATGCCCCTGCTAGGGTTTAGCGAGGGGCGCGCTGCTCGCGACGCCCCCCGAATGACGGGCCGCCGTCTCCCACCGCCGGGGTTTAGCGAGGGGGGCGCTG
>CAUJGQ010000110.1 GCA_963170165.1 Chloroflexota bacterium
AAAACCGCGTGGGCGAGGAGAACCGCGGCTGGTACGTGGGTGCCACCCTGCTGGACTACGAGCGCTCCAACATCGGCTCCTCCATCACCCTGCGCCACACCGTCGATGACGTCACCAACTTCCTGCGCGAGGCTTCCTCGCAGGGGTCGGTGCCTATCCGTCTCACCAACACCGTCAAGGCCGAGCTGGCCGAGCGCGCCATCGAGGCGGATATCGCCCGGCTGTTCAGCTACCGCATCATCTCCATCCAGAAGCGCGGCGGCATCCCCAACTACGAAGCCTCCGTCAACAAGATGTTCCGCTCCGAGGTGCAGCAGCGGCTGGCGCAGACGGCGATGAAGGCCGCCGGCATGTACGGCAACGCCTTCCGTGACCGGCGTTACGCCCTGATGCGCGGCCGCCTGTCGCACATGTACCTGAGCAGTGTCTCCGCCACCATCGCGGCGGGCACCAGCGAGATTCAGCGCAACATCATCGCCACCCGCGGGCTGGGCCTGCCGCGCGGCTAGCGCTCGGTTCCCGCTTCCTTACCTCCGGGCGCCCGGCGGAGCGGTACACGCTCTACCGGGCGCCTATCCGCGTGTGGGGCACGGCGCCACCCTGCTGATTGACCGGCCGGTAAAGCGGCCCGTACGATCCGGCTGGACGCGGCCGGGGCGGCTGGGATACCGTGATCGCCCGGGCCGCGGCGTACGTATCAGGGGGGGAGCAACGCGATGAAGGTAGTGGTGGATTACGACCGCTGCGAGGGGCACGCGCGCTGCAAGGCGTCGGCGCCGGAGGTGTTCGACGTGGCGGAGGACCAGGTGATCCTGCTCACCGCTGAGCCGGCCGAAGACCTGCGCGCCAAGGTGGAGCGGGCTGTCCGTCTGTGCCCGCGCCAGGCGCTGACGTTGGAGGGCTAGGAGCACAGGTGACGGGGAACGACGGCGTTCCACGGCATCAAGCCCGGCCAGACGAGCATCACAGGCCTGCGGCCCAACCCGTTCACCTCTCCCACCATGCTGGCCAGGTGGCCGCCCGCTACTCCCCGTTGCTGGAAAGCCCGTCCGAGGTGACGTGCAGCCGATCAGCGATGACGTGGCGCTCCATCTCGCACCGGATAGCCCTGCGGTGGGGATCGGGATGCGGGGCACGTCCGGGGGCGCCCAGAGCGACGCAACTCGTGCACCATCGCCGCCGGGGAGTGAAACCACAAAGGAGCCAGTCCGATGACCGCTGCGCTCAGCCTCAGTGATGTCAACCTGTCGGAGCCCGGTGTCTTCGTCCAGGGCTACCCGCACGAGCAGTGGAAGCTGCTGCGGCGGGAGGCGCCGGTGTTCCTGCACCCGGCAATGCCGCCGTACGCGCCGGCGTTCTGGTGCATTACCAAGTACGACGACATCATTGCCGTCTCACGCGACCCGCACACCTTCATCTCCGGCCGGGGAATCACCATGTTCGGTGACCCGGCGGTGCCGGATCCTGCCTTCGGCCGGCTGATGATCATGACCGATCCGCCCCGCCATGTGCGGCTGCGGCGGCTGGTGAATAAGGCCTTTACCCCGCGCGCCGTGGCTGCGCTGGAGCCGCACGTCCGCGCCATCGCCCGCGAGATCGTCGACGGGGTGGCCGGGCAGGGCAGGGGCGACTTTGTCACAGATATCGCCGCCAAGCTACCGCTGGCCGTCATCTGCGAGATGATGGGCGTCCCTCGGGCCGACTGGCAAATGATGTTCGACCTGTCCAACCGCACCATCGGCGCGGGCGACCCGGAGTATTCCGGCCCCGGCACCGGTGACCAGGGCTCGATGATGGCGACGTTTCAACTGATGCAGTACTTTGCCACCCTGACACTAGACCGGCGGGCGCATCCTGGCGGTACGGACCTGATGTCCGTCCTGGTGGGGGCCGATATCGACGGCCAGCACCTCGACGACCAGGAGCTGATGTACTTTGGCCTGCTGCTGATCATCGCCGGGAACGAGACCACCCGCAACGCCACCACGGGCGGGATGCTGGCGCTGATGCAGCACCCGGAGCAGCGCGCCCGCCTGCTGGCCGAGCCCGCGCTCCTCCCCACCGCCGTGGAGGAGATCATCCGCTGGACGTCGCCCGTCATCCACATGGCGCGCGTCGCCACCCGCGATGTGGAGCTGCGCGGCTGCCAGATCCGGGCCGGTGAGAAGCTGGTGATGTGGTATCCCTCCGCCAACCGCGATGAGGAGGTATTCCCCGACGCGGATACGTTCGATGTCGGGCGTACGCCTAACGAGCACCTGGCCTTCGGCATCGGTGAACATTTCTGCCTGGGCGCCGGGCTGGCGCGGCTGGAGCTCCGCGTGATCTTCGAGGAACTACTGGCGCGCATCCCCGACATGGAGCTGGCGGGGCCGGTGGACCGGCTGCGCTCGAACTTCGTCGGCGGTATCAAGCATATGCCGGTGGTCTTCACCCCGGCAGCTAAGACGTAAGCTCACCGGCGGCGCTCCATGGTGCCGCCCGATGGATGCGGGCCCGCCGGCTTTGGAGCCTCAGGGCACAATCTCAACGCTGCCATCGAGCGCCATCAGCAGCGTTTCCACGCTGATCGCGGGATAGCGTCCGGCGATCTCGGCGCGCAGCCGGCGGAGGTGGTGGGCGTGGGCCGCCGTCTCGGCGTCGTGATCCCGTGCCAGGTCGCAGCCCAGCGCCAGCCGGTAGGCGCCGCAGTCGCGGTGGTCCAGCAGCAGCACGCGGCGAATACCGTGCAGGCGGATCGCCACATCCAGCATGCCCCAGAAGGTGGCGGCCCACTCGGGATGCTCCGGGGTCTGCGCCGCCAGCGACGCGCCGGCCAGCGCCACCACATCGTAGCCGCCGGTGAGCGCCCGGCCGCGCATGTAGTGGCTGACCGCCTCGGCCAGCCGGTAGTCAATGCAGTGCAGCAGTAGTGCCTCGGCCTGCGCCGCCGGCAGCAGC
This sequence comes from Chloroflexota bacterium, assembly GCA_963170165.1. GTDB lineage: Bacteria > Chloroflexota > Dehalococcoidia > CAUJGQ01 > CAUJGQ01 > CAUJGQ01. The sequence continues at coordinate 2,941 of CAUJGQ010000110.1, forward strand.
CCGTCTGTCATGACTGCCGGTGAACGCTGCGCCGGCGCGGTTGCGGTCGGGGCAGGGGCTGGCGATGGGGATGGGGATGGCACGAGCATCGGCGATGACCCCAAGCAAGCGTTACCGGCCTAGCTCCGTCGCGACCGGTAACGCAACTGAAATCATGATACCGAAGTCCATGGTCTTTGGCACACGTTCCACTGACAGCTATTTGCCAGGTTGGGAGATGAGGAAGGCGGGGAGCGGGGTACCGAGCCGGACCCCTGTCGTGCCGGCCCAGCGAGCGGGCGAACGGGGAGCACAGGGGCGGCGGAGAGCGACCCCATGCCAGAGGACCGGGGCTGGCTACCCGCCGCGCAGTGAGGGCAGCATGGCAGACCGGCAAAACAGAACACCCCCTCACCCGCCGCAGCGAGCGAGGGGGCAGGGGGTGAGGGGAGCCTTCACCCGGTTACCGCTACAGCGAGCGGGAGGGGCCGTTCTCCATGTAGATCAGGTCATACTGGCGGTACGACTGCACGTTGCCGGAGACCATCGCCCGGTAGTTCTTCACGTACGCCGGCACGCCGGTGACGGAGCCGGTGGAGACCATCCACACCTCGGGCGCTTCGTCGATGAGGAACAGCGAGATCTCCTTGACCATGGCCTTGCGCTTCTCGAGGTCGAACTCGCGCCGCTGCGCCTCCAGCTTGGCATCCAGCTCCGGCGTGGAGAAGTGGGTGTTGTTGGCGCTGCCGGAGCTGTGGAAGCGGTCGTACAGGTTGCGGTCTGGGTCGTCGTAGGACCAGTCGGCGTGGGAGCTCATCTCATAATCCACGCCGCGATAGGCGGAGGCGATCCAGGCGGCGTTGTCCATCGTGTTGACGGTGACATCAACCTTGATGGCGCCCAGGAACTGCTTGACGATCGGCGCCACGGTGGTGCCGCTGTACTCCGGCGAGACGCTGGTCGTCACTTTGAAGCCATCAGCCACGCCCGCGGCCGCCAGCAGGTCCTTGGCCTTCTGCAGGTCGTACTTCGGCAGGCTGTCCAGCCCTACGTCCCAGTCCTTGTTGCCGTAGGCAATCGGGCCGGTCTGGCGGCCGATATTGGAGAAGATGGCGGTGAGCTGGTCGTAGTTGATGGCGTGGCGCAGCGCCTGGCGGACACGCTTGTCCTTGGCCAGCGGCGTGTTCGCCTTCATGTTGAAGTACATCTTCAGGAACGAGGCGTAGCCCGGCGTCTGCACCACCTGGGCATCGGGGAACTTGGCCTTATACTGGTCCACCTGCTGCTTGAGGACGTTGACACCCTGCGAGGTGATCATGCCGCACAGGTCCACCTCGCCCGCCAGTCCCTTGGCGAAGCGGGTGGCGGAGTCGGGGATGATCTGCAGCTTGAAGCCGTCCAGGAACGGCCGGCCCTGGCGGAAGTAATCTGGGTTCTTCTTGTAGACCAGCTCCGAGTCTTTCTTGGCGGCGAAGTCGGAGACGAGGATGAAGGGGCCGGTGCCGACGGCCTTGGTGTCCAGGGCGTTGGCCTCGGCCAGCTCCCGCGGCACGACCTTCGCCCAGGAGAAGGCGGTGTTGGTGAGGAAGGGGGCGTACGGGAACTTGGTGGTGACGACGACGGTGTCCGCGTCCGGCGTCTCCACCTTGTCAATCATGTTGAACATGGTGCGCATGCGGAACGCGGGCTTGTCGGTGGCCAGCCGGCCGAAGTTGTACTTGACGTCCTCGGCGGAGAAGGCGCGGCCGTTAAGCGGCGCGACATTCTGCCACTTGATGCCCTTCTCCAGCTTGAAGACGTAGCGGGTTTGCTCCGGCTGCTCGACACCCTGCGCCAGGTCCTTGGTGAAGTACGGCTCGCCGGGGGTATCCTCCAGCCGCCGCCACAGGGTGTTGTAGACCTGGCTCTCTGCCAGGTGCGAGCCCGGTGGCTCCTGCGTGTGCGGGTCGAGCGAGATGGGGGCATCGGACACCGGGTAGAGGAAGATGCCGCCCTGCTTGGCGTTCGGTGGATTCTCGTCCTTGCTCGATTGCAGCTGCACCGCCGCCGAGGCGCCGGACACCTGCTTGGAGACGGAGGCGTCGCCCTTCTCTTCTTGCTTGCCGCCGCTCTTCGTGCCGCCGCCGCCGCAGGCCGCGACAAAGGCTGCCGCACCGGCAAAGGCCAGCGCGGTACGGCGCGTGACCCGGCCGGGCCTCTCCCAATAGCTCACTGCTCTCCCTCCTCTGGTTCTCCCTGTGGTGCGGCCACCGCACGCCGTTCCTCTCAGCGCGGGCGGGTGGGGCCGCCTGTTACCGTGTCCCGCGTAGCCGCGGGTCCCAGACGTCGCGCAGCGCGTCGCCCAGCAGATTGAAACCGAACACCGCCAACGAGATGGCGATACCCGGGTAGACCGCGCTCCACCATGCCACGCCCACGGCCAGCCGGCTGTCGTTGAGCATGGAGCCCCACGACGGCGCGGGCGGCGGTGGCCCCAGCCCCAGGAAGCTGAGGCTGGCTTCCACCAGGATGGCGCCACCCAGGCCGGCAGTCGCCACGACGATGATCGGCGCGGTGACATTGGGCAGAATATGGCGCAGCACAATCCGCGGGCCGGTGGCGCCGATGGAGCGGGCCGCCTCCACGTAGGTGTTGGCCTTGACGCCCATCACACTGGCGCGGACGATGCGCGCCAGCCCCGGCGAGGTGGCGATGCCGACGGCGATCATCACGTTCTTGATATCTGGCCCCAAGCCCGCCACCAGCGCCATCGCCAGCACCAGCCCGGGGAAGGCCTGCACCACCTCCAGCAGCCGCTGAATGACGCTGTCGATCCACCCGCCGAGATAGCCGGACAGCAGGCCGATGGTGGTGCCGATCGTGGCGGCAATTGCCACCGCGATAATGCCGACCTGGAGGGAGATGCGGGCGCCATACAGCACGCGGGCGTAGATGTCGCGGCCCAGGCCGTCGGTGCCCATGATGTGCTCATCGCTGGGTGCAGCGGAGATGGCGAGGAAGTCGCCGATCTCCGGATCGTGCACGGTGAGCACCGGCGCGAGCACCGCCGCCAGCACGAGCAGGCTGATGAGCAGCGCACCGGCCGCACCCAACGGCCGCCGTACGGCCGTGCGTCCCAGCCGGGCGACGACGTTCTTCTTGCGTGCGGAGCGGACCAGTTCCCCGGTTCCGGCCGACTCAATGGCGGGTGATGCCTGCATACCGCCTCCCCTCCCACAGCCCGCGCTCCCCCCTCAGGACGCGCGGACGGTCACCGACCTGCGGCTGTCGCTATGCTTGCTTGATGCGCGGGTCCACCATGCTGTACAGCAGGTCCACCGCCAGGTTGACCACCACGTACACGGTGGCGATGAACAGCACGTTGATCTGAAGCTGGGTGTAATCGCGGAAGCGGATGGCGTCCACGGTGGAGCGGCCCAGCCCGGGCATGACGAAGATCGTCTCCTGGATCACCGCCCCGCCCAAGAGCGCCGACACCTGCAAACCGATGACGGTGATCACCGGGATGAGGGCGTTGCGCAGGGCATGGCGGGAGAGCACCGTCCGCTCTTTCAACCCTTTGGCCCAGGCGACGCGCACGTAGTCCTGGCGCAGCACGTCCAGGAGCGACGAGCGCATCAGCCGCATGGTGATGGCGGACAGCGCCAGCCCCAGCGAAGCGGCGGGCAGCAGCATCTTCTGGATGTTGTCCACCGGGTCCTCGGTAAACGGCGTGTATCCGGTGGGGGGAATCACGCCCCACCAGATCGCCGGCAGCACCAGGATGAGCGTCGCCAGCCAGAAGCCGGGGATGGCCAGCCCCAACATGCTGAGCACGCGGGCCAGGTAATCCAGCGGCCCGTCCTGACGGGTTGCGGAGACGATGCCGGCCAGCACGCCCAGCGTCACACCGAACACCATCGCCAGCAGCGCCAGCTCGATGGTGACGGGCACGCGCCGGCGGAACTCATCCGCTACCGGCGTGTTCGTGCGCAGCGATTGGCCGAAGTCGCCACGCACCACGCCACCCACCCAATCAACGTACTGGGCGGCCAGCGACTTGTTCATGCCCAACTGGGCCAGCAGCTCTTCTTTCTCCTCCGGGCGGATGTTTGTGCCGAACTTGACATCCACCACATCTCCGGGCACCACCCGGATGAGGATGAAGGTGAGCATCGTCACGCCGATCAGCACCGGGATAGCCAAAATCAGCCGCCGGATGACATACCGCCCCACGCGCCGCCTCCCCGTTGACTACCGTGCCCTACCGATCGGTAAACCCGCCCTGGCCCGCTGCCGGGGGCAGCCGGTACACAGCACACAAGCGGATGAGCCGCGCGGAAAGACGTGCCGCCCTGCAGTAGCACGGTTGGTATACCGCCGCCACAGGTCACTGTCAACGGAATTTGGGGGCTGCATCGACGAAATTGATACCAGCGGTAAGAATCGATGCAGGTGGGGCATTACCCCTATGCTTCCACCGCTACACCCGCCACTGTCCGGTCGTGCCGGACACGAGGCTGTAGGGTAACAGCGGGACAGTAGTGAGGGGTGAAGGATGATGCGCTGCAGCGTTCCTCATCCTGCCCCTCCCGCGTTGAGGGTGAGCATGACGCCAACGGCCACCACCACCGCGGCCGAGGCCAGCGGCACCGCCCGCGCCACCCGGCCGGGTACGTGCACGCGGGCAAGCCGGTGGCGGGCGTACACCAGTAACAGGCCAATACCGGTCAGCACCGCCGCTAGCCCGGCGCTGAACGCCGCCACCAGCACCATGCCGTATCCCACCCGCCCCAGCGAGATCGACGTCAGCAGCACCACAATCGCCGTCGGGCACGGAATCATCCCACCAATGACACCCAGCCAGACGACGGGGAGCAGCGAGTGCCGGTGCGCGTGGGGGTGCTCGTGCGGATGCGGATGGTCATGGTGATGGTCGTGCGCTCGCGTCCTCCCCCGCCACCGCGCCCACAGCAGCGATAGGCCCATCGCTACCACGAGCAGACCGGAGCAGAGCGACAGCACGGGGTACAGGTCTTCGGGCACGATGAACCGGGAAGCGCTGAGGGTGATGACGCCGAGCAGGTACACCCCCGCCGTGTGTGTGGCCGTCACCGTTAGCCCCAGGATCAGGGCGTGCCACGCAGTCCCGCGCGTGCCAGTCAGGTAGGCGGCAACGATGGTCTTGCCGTGGCCTGGCCCCAGCGCGTGTAGCGCTCCCCAGGCCACCGCCGCCAGCAGCGTCACCAGCGCCACCACCGGCGTCAGCTCGCGCGCTGCCGCCGCTCGCGCGAAGCCCCCCAGCGGGCCACGGCCGGCGGCCCTGGGAGCCGGTGTGACCGGTGCGGGCGCCGCCACTCCGGCGCCGGCATCGGGGTCTGCCACTCCCGGAACAAAGCTGAAGCGCGCCTCTCGCACCGTCAGCGGCCGCTCCAGCCGGTCTGCTGGGTAGGAGCGCAGGGTATCGCTCACGTCGCGCGCGGGGACGCTGCGCTCGCGCACCGCCGCACCACTGGTGCCGCGGACGACGATCTCCTGCCAGCCCCGGCGCCCCTCATAGTTGGTGTCGCGCAGGAGGGCCTGCACCTCGCCGGCGCGGACGCGGTCCGGCAGCGCCGCCGTGAACACCGCGTCGATGCGCAGCACCGGCAGTCCACCCTGCCCCTCACTCACCGTTACCAGTCCGGATTCCACCACCAGCGGCAGCCGGGCGCCGCCAACCGTGAGCTGCAGCCCGCGTGCCAGCTCCGGCAGCCTGCGGTCGAGGTAGGCCGAAGTCTCAACATCCGCCCCTTCCTGGTAGGCCGGGATCTCTGCCATGTCGATGGCATAGACCACGCGGATGTGCTCCGCCCCCGGCTCCACCCGCGCGTAGCGGCTAATGGTGAAGTTGCCGAGCGGGTGCGCCGCCGCCGGTCGCGCATGCAGGGCAGAACCGAGCAGCACGGCCAATGCCATCACCAACCACCATATCCGTGCCCGGACCGCCAGCCACCTCTTCATGCCGTCGCTCTCCGCCTTCCGCGTGCAACCCCTGCGCGCCCTTCGTGGTAGGTGAACGGCCTGTCACCGTCCTTCACATGCCCGGTACCGCGTTCGTCGCGCGCTCTCCACGGATCGCCGCCGCGTGTGCGCGTAGCACCGGGTCGCGGCTGCCCAGGCGCAACGCCTCTTCGATATAGGGACGGGCCTCCTCGGTGCGGCCGGCGCGGAACAGCGCCCAGGCCAGCACGCCGGCGGCGTGGATGCTGGGGCGGCGCTGATAGCCGCGTTGGGCCAGCGTGACCGCCGCCGCGGCGTCTCCGTGGTCCGCCTCCAGCCGCGCCCGTTCGATGTCGGTGTCCATACCGCTGTCCTGGTACAACCGCAGCACGGCGCGGGCCAGGCCGAACTGCCGTTCGGCCTCCACCGGGCGGCCTGCGCGCAGATAGAGCTCGCCCAGGGCGACCAGGTGCTCCGCGGTGGGGAACGTTGCTACCGCCTGCAACAGCTGCCGCTCCGCCTCGGTATCGTTGCCGGCAGCGGCGGCCAGCCGCGCCAGCCCGCCCAGCGCCGGGGCATAGCCGGGGATGACCGCCAGCGCCGCCCGATACTGATGCTCCGCCTCGGCGATGCGCTCTGCCTGCCCAAGCAGACCGGCCAGCAGCACGCGCACGTATGCCGTGTGTTCGGACGCGGGCGCACCGGCGCGGACAGCCCGCTCCATCGCGTCAATGGCGCCGGGTATGTCGCCGTGTAGCTCGCGCAGGTGGGAGACGCGGGCGTACGATGCCAGGTCCGGCCGCAGGTCCACCATCTGCTGTACCGTGGACACGGCCTCGTCATAGCGGCCCAGCTCCACCAGCGCATCGCCGATGATGCCGTAACCGGCGGCGCGCGCCGGAGCGGCGGTGACGGCGCGCTGCCCCCAGGTGCGTGCATCCTCAAACTGATGCCGCGCCAGCGCCAGCGTCCCCATCCCCTGTAGCGCCTCCGGGTGCTCCGGGCTGAGCGCCAGCGCCTGGGTGAGCACCTGCTCGGCGCGGCCGTAATCGGCCGGGTCCGCCGTCTCGCGCGCCCGCTGCAGGTAGGCCAGCCCCAGTTGCGCCAGCGTGCCCGGCTCGGGCGCACCGCGCGTCAAGCGGCTGTGTAGGGTCGCAATCGCCCGGTCCGTATCGCTCCGTGGGGTGCTTGCCTGCTCCAAGAGCCGCTGCTCCTGGATCGCCACCGGCGCGGTGCCCCGCTGCCACAGCTTCGCCGTCACGTATGCGCCACCTGCCAGCACCAGCACCGCCACCGAACCGCTCAGCAAGACCATGCGCAGCCGCATGACCGTACCTCCCCAAGGGGGAAGCGGCCGGGTTCTGGATCCCGGTCCGTTTCCCCACGCGTTGCGCTCGCTCGGCTGCTCGTCATCCCCGCGAGCA
>CAUJGQ010000111.1 GCA_963170165.1 Chloroflexota bacterium
GTGCGTGAATCCCGTCACGGTTGGTGGAGCGTATCAGGCTTTGAGCATCTGCGTGGTGGAGTTTGTGCCGGCGCTTGCGGCGCTTGCTATACTCGATACACTCTTGGCTCTGTGTGTTACGTCAGCTTGTCGAGGGGAAGCGACAACGCTGGCGGTGGGGGACATCTCGCTCAGGTTGGGCGCTGAGCGCGGTGGCAGCGGGACACTTGCGAGGTGTGGTGGTGGATGACCCGCGGTCAGTAGCACGGCGCATCATCGAGAACGTTGAGCGCGTCATCGTTGGCAAATCCGAGGAACTGCAGCTGATCACCACCGGCCTGCTGTGCGCCGGTCATGTGTTGATTGAGGACGTGCCAGGTGTCGGCAAGACGATGCTGGCCCGCTCGCTCGCCCGCTCCACCGGTTGCAGCTTCAAGCGCATTCAGTTCACGCCGGACCTGCTGCCCACGGACGTTACCGGCGTCTCCATCTACAACCAGAAGACCGAAGACTTCGAGTACCGCGAGGGGCCGATTGTCGCCCAGATCGTGCTGGCCGACGAGATCAACCGGGCCACCCCCAAGACCCAGTCTGCCCTGCTGGAGGCGATGGAGGAGCGGCAGATCACCGTCGATGGCCGCAGCTACAAGCTGCCGCTGCCGTTCATGGTGCTCGCCACCCAGAACCCCATCGAGTACGAAGGCACCTTCCCGCTGCCGGAGGCGCAGCTCGACCGCTTCCTGATCCGCGTGCAGCTGGGCTACCCCAGTGCCACCGACGAAGTCCTGATCATGGATCGCCAGCAGATGCGCCACCCGGTGGAGGACATCACCCAGGTGACCGACGCCTCCGAGATTCTGCGCCTGCAGGAGGCGGTCAAGAGCATCTACGTCGACCCGCTGATCAAGCAGTACATCGTCCAGATCGTCGATGCGACGCGCAAACACGAGGCCGCCTATCTCGGCGCCTCGCCGCGCGGCTCGCTGGCGCTATTCCGCACCGCCCAGGCATACGCCCTGCTGGCTGGCCGGGACTTTGTCGTGCCAGACGACGTCAAGGCGCTGGCGGTCTCCGCCCTCGGGCACCGCGTGATCGTCAGCCCCGCTGCCCGCGTCAAGAACATCACCGCCACCCAGATCGTCGATGAGTGCCTGGCACGCGTGCCGGTTCCCGGCGCCCGTGCCCGCGGCGCATACCAGGCGGAGACGCGGTAGGGCATCCGGCATCCGGTATCCGGCGAGCGATCACAGACGACGGATGCCGGACAGCGGATGCTGGATGCTGCCGTTGGGGGTGTCCGGTGCAGTTACTAGGCTGGATCAACCGCAACCGGCTGATTCTGTTGCTCGGCTTCTTTGTGGTGCTGTCGTGGACGCTGGCGTTCGCGACGGGTTTCTGGCTGCTGTTCCGGCTGGCGTATGTGCTGGCGATTGCCGTGCCGCTGTGCTACCTGTGGGCGCGCTTCAACGTCTCTGGACTCCAAGTGGAGGTGACGCGCACGGTGGACCGCGGGCAGGTGGGCCAGTTCGCCGAAGAGCTGATCGTCGTCCGCAATCCTTCCTGGCTGCCGCGCATCCTGCTCGAGGTCGAGGACAGCTCAGACCTGCCAGGCGCCAAGACGCGGCGGGTGATATCGCTGGGCGGACGGCGGCGTTTCTCCTGGAAGGCGCAAACGCTGCTGACACGGCGCGGCGTGTACAACGTCGGCCCCGTGCGCGTCTCCTCCTCCGACCCGTTCGGGCTGTTCCGGCGCACCAAGGAGTACGGCGGCAAGGGGCAGATCATCGTCTACCCGCCGTTCATCGATCTGCCCCACTTCACCGTGCCGCCCGCCTCACTGCCGGGCGAGGGCCGCTTCCGCAAGCGCACCCACTACGTCACCCCGAACGCCTCTGGTGTGCGCGAGTACGCCTGGGGTGACAGCTACAACCGTATCCACTGGCGGTCCACCGCCCGCACCGGCAAGCTCATGGTGAAGACGTTTGAACTGGACCCCGCTTCGGATATCTGGATTGTGCTGGACCTGGAGCGGCGAGCGCAGGCCGGCAGCGGCGACGAATCGACCGAGGAATACGGCGTCAAGATCGCCGCTTCCGTCGCGCGCTACTTCCTCAACGCTAACCGCAATGTCGGCCTGCTGGCCTTCGGCGACCGGCTGGATATCATCGAGACGGAGCGGGGCGGCCAGCAGATGACCCGCATCCTGGAATCGCTGGCGATGGCCCGTGCCACCGGCGACGCGCCCGTCGGCAATCTGCTGTCGGTAGAGGGTAAGCGCTTTGGCCGCCACACCACGGTGGTGCTGATCACCCCCTCGACCGACGAGGCCTGGGTCACCAGCCTGTTGATGCTCACCCAGCGCGGCGTGAAGGTCGCGGCGGTGCTGCTCGAGGCCAGCACCTTCGGCAGCAAGGACACCAGCCTGATGGTGGCAGCGCAACTGGCGGCCGCCGATATCTGGTCATACATCGTCAAGCAAGGCGATGATCTCACCAACACCCTGGCGCCCACCGGTGAGTGGGAGCCGGTCGCAACCGACGGATTGAAGGGTAAGGGCGGGTAGGCCCGCGAGCCTTCCGGAACAGCGGAGCGCCACCAATGGCCAACTGGAGCGAATACATCTCTTCCCGGCCCGTGACGACCCTGCCAGACCGCAAACCACGGCAGGCGCCCAAGCTGCCCGCCTGGCTGACGGACTGGGAGTCGTGGCTGACGTTTGGCTTGGTGCTGATGGTGTTCCTGAGCGTCGCGCACTCCGTGGACAACGCCGAGTGGGTGTCGCGCATGCCCTCGCTCATGGGCCTGTCGTTCTTCGCGCTCTGCACCGGGCTGGTGCTGGCGCGCATCCGCGCCCCCGAGGTGATCCTGCACGTGCTGGCGCTGGTGATAGGCGCCACCGTGGTGCTGTGGCTGGCGCTGGGCTACGTTGACGCGCCCTCCCTGCGCACCGGGCTGGCCGACTTCAAAGACCGCTGGGCCGACTGGGCGCTGCGTCTGCGCAACAGCGAGCCGATCTCCGACAACATGCCGTTCGTCACCATCGTGCTCTCTATCACTTGGGTGACGGCGTACCTTGCCTCCTGGTCCATCTTCCGCTGGCGTAACGCCTGGGTGGCGATCATCCCCGCCGGTTTCGGCCTGCTCACCAACATCTCCTACCTGCCCGGCCAGTTCCACGGCGACTTCATCGTCTTCATGTTCGGCGCCATGCTGCTGGTGATGCGCGTTCACCTGCTCAACCGCATCCGTGAGTGGCAGCGCACGAACACCCCCTACCCGGATTTCATCTCCCTACGCTTCCTCAACATCACCACCTGGGTTGCCGCCGGCGCGTTGTTCGTCGCCTGGTGGCTGCCGCAGGCCAACGAGGTGGGCTGGGTCTCGACCAACTGGGACCGGGTGGCGGGTCCCTTCACCAGCGATAACGACCAGTTCGTGCGGCTGTTCTCCAACATCGACGCTAAGAAAGAAGTGCCGCTGCACTCCTTCGGTGACACACTACCGCTGCAAGGTCGTGTAGTGCTGGGCAGCCGCATCGCTGCCCAGGTGGAGTTCGGCGAGGACAGTAACCAGGGCCGGCCGCTACGCGTGAAGACGTACGACGAGTACACCCCCGGTGGCTGGAAATCCGGCTCCCGCGCCGATATCGAGCTGGGGCCGACCGAACAGGTGCAGTCCAGCAACCCCAACCAGAAGGCGGCGTACAAGGACCGGGTGGATGTCACCGCCAACTTCGTGATGGAAAGTGGCTTCCCCAAGAACTCGCTGCCCTCCATCGGCCAGCCTTCCAATGTCTCCGTCAACAGCCGCGCCGAGGTGATCAGCACTGACCCGGTGCCGGATATCGACGCCATCCGCAGCCGCCACAAGTTCAAGGTGGGGGACGCCTTCATCACCAATGGCACCGTCTCCACCGCCGCCGAGGACAAGCTACGCGGCGCGGGCGGCAACTACCCCGGCTACGTCACCGACCGCTATCTGCAACTGCCCCAGTCGCTGCCTCAGCGCGTACGCCAGCTTTCCACCGACCTGACCAAGGACCGCGCCACGGCGTATGACAAGGCGAAAGCGATAGAGGAGTATCTGCGCACCTTCCCGCCCACCTTCGACATGCGCGCCGTACCTCCCGGCCGCGACGCGGTGGACTACTTCCTGTTTGACGAGAAGAAAGGCTACTTCGACTACCAGGCCTCAGCAATGGTGGTGCTGCTGCGCGCATCCGGCGTGCCCGCCCGCCTGTCCGTCGGCTACGTCGTCGATGAGTTCGACCTGAACGTGCGCCGCTATCTGCTGCGCGACAAGCATGCCTACGCCTGGCCCGAGGTGTATTTCCCCGGCTACGGCTGGGTGGAGTTCTCTCCGTACGGCGATGTCGCCGCCATCGTGCGGCCGGCCGGTGACGGCGGCGGCGGCGACGCAACCGTCCCCGATGACACGCTGCTGCGTGAGGGTCCCAGCCTCGACTTCGGCGACATCGAGATTGATCCCAACGCCTCCACCACGCCGATCAACCTCAACAACGATAGCGGCATCTCGTTGGGCTTCCTGCTGCCGGTGCTGTACGTGCTGCTCGGCATCATGGCTGTGGCCGCCGTGGCGGGATCGGGGATTAAGCTGGCGTGGGAGCGGGGAATGGGCGGGCTGGACTACCCGTCGCAGTTGTGGGAAAAGACCGTCCGCCTGGCCACCTGGCTGCGCCTGGGCCCCAAACCCAATCAGACCCCGACCGAGTTCGGCCGCTCGCTCCAGCGCGCGCTACCAGAGGCGGCAAAGGGCGTAGATGTCGTGGCAGAAGGTTATCAGCGCGCCCGCTACGGCCGTCGCGAGCTGTCCCCCACCGACCGCGAACAACTGGAACAGACCTGGGTTCCCCTGCGCAACCGCCTGTTCAAGCGCGTCCTGCGCTGGAAGTAGGTGCTGGCGCTTGGCCCCATACGGTCGCAGGGGGCTCCCGGCATGGCCGGGTGGGGGTCCGCCGCAGGGGAGGCACGTGCCCCCGCTCGCCCGCAGGCGGGAGCGGGGGCCGGGGGTGAGGGCGGTCGCCGCCTCACCCCTCCGGCACAATCCGGGTGAACGGTAGCGCCACGCCCGGCGCATTGTCCTCCACGAGCTGCGCCACATCTCGGGTCAGCTTGGCCATCCACGAGAGCGCCTGATTGAGGTGAGGGCCGGTCACACCGAGGGCCGCGAGCGTCCACTCTACTACGACGCAGAACCCGCCCGGCAGCAGCGGGAAGGTGGCGGCGAGCGCCAGTGCCGCCTTCTCGTTGAGGAACGGTACGCGATTGAGGGCGAACAGCACCTGCACCAGGCAGGCGGCGCAGCGGTACAGGCAGCCGGCCACGTACGCCACATCGGCACGCGCTGCGCCCTTGGCGGCGATCTCCAGCGAGAAGGCCGCCTCCCAGAGATAGGTGCGGATGATGGCGCGGCGCAGCGGCTCGGGATAGGGCGTGGCCTCTACCTTCAACGCCGCCAGCACACCGCGCGGGTCATGCAGCGGGTGACAGACCACCGTCTCCGCCACGTACATGTGGTTATGGAAGCCGTGTGGGTGGCCCGCCTGATAGTCACAGGTAATGCGTCCCGCGCGGCAGTCCGCGAGGGTGGCACGTACGCGGGTGAGGTCGCGGTACAGCCAGTCCACGCGCCGGCCATCCACCACCAGCCAGGCGCCGCCGTTCACCCACGGTCCCCACGCACCCGGCTCGGTCACTGCCGCCTCGGGCCGGGGGTCCAGCGCCCGGGCCACCGTCCGCAACGCCGCCACATCGAGCGGTGAATCCGGCTCGTAGTAGAGGGCAATGTCAATGTCTGAGCCGGCGGAGGCTGTACCCCGCGCCTGCGATCCCCCCAGGGCGACCGCGGCCACTCCTGCCACGCCGCCCAACTGGGCGGCGATGCGCGCCGCAAGCGTGAGTACAACTTCATCAATCATGCGGTCTCCGTGGCGGCGCCTTCTCACCCGTTCCCCGCGACCGTTGCCAGCCAGCGGCGGGCGAAGGCCGGGGCATTGATCGCTGTCAGCAGTTGCACCGGACGGCCGGCAG
>CAUJGQ010000112.1 GCA_963170165.1 Chloroflexota bacterium
CCTAAGACCCAGCGGCTGGCCCAAACGATGCCCGGCGGCGGGCGTCCGGCGGGCGAGACCCTAATCGCCGCCTACGCACGTAGCAGATCCTGGGCGGACTCTTTCTGGACGGGGAGTTCGATTCTCCCCCGTCTCCACCACGAGCGATGGCGCCACGGTCACCACGGCCGGGCGCCATCGCCGCATTTCCCTTTCAGCCTCCCCGGCGCATCTTCTACCATGGGGTCGCGGCGCACCCGCCGGCGGAGGCAACGATGGACCTGACCACGTACATCCGTGATGTGCCGGACTTCCCGATTCCCGGCGTGCTGTTTCGCGATATCACACCGCTGCTCAACAGCCCGGAAGCATTTGGCCACACGATCCATGAGTTCACCCGGGCCTGCCGTGATGACGGCGTCAGCGCCGTGGTTGGCATCGAGTCGCGCGGCTTCCTGTTCGGCGCGCCGCTGGCGCACACCCTTGGTATCCCGTTTGTGCCCGTGCGCAAGCCCGGCAAGCTGCCCGCTGCCCGGATGTCCATCGAGTACTCGCTGGAGTACGGCACCAACCGGCTGGATATCCATCAGGACGCCCTCACTGCCGGACAGAAGGTCGTGATCGTCGATGACCTGCTCGCTACCGGGGGCACGGCCCGTGCCGCTGCGAAGCTGGTGGAGATGATCGGTGGCGTGGTGCACTCCTTCCTGTTTGTGATCGAGCTTGAGGCGCTGGGGGGCCGCAAACAACTGGAAGGCTACAACATCAACGTCTTGCTCACCTACTAATCCGCCTTGACACCCTGCACCGATCCCCCTACGATCCGATAGAACAAAAGAATACGGGCAGACTCTTATCCAGAGTGGCGGAGGGACAGGCCCTACGAAGCCCGGCAACCGGCCGTAGACGCCCCAGGGCGGCGCGGAAGCGGTGCCAATTCCGACCCCGGCTCGCCCCGGGGGAAGATGAGAGTGGACATTCGACGCTTCCTGCCCCACGCGGAAGCGTTTTTTTGTGCCCGTATGAGGTTGCGATGACCGGCCCATCTCCGGCCGCCCGCTCCACCGGCATCGAACCCATCGCCTGGGCAGGAAATCACCTGCGCCTGCTCGACCAGACGCGCCTGCCGCTGGCCGAGATCTGGATCGACCTGCATGACCACCGCGAGGTAGCCGCAGCCATCCGCGATATGCGCGTACGGGGCGCCCCGGCCATTGGCGTCGCCGCCGCCTACGGTGTCGTGCTCGCCGCCCAGCAGATCAGCGGCCGGCCGTTTCCCGAATTCCGGGCCGAACTAGAACAGGCGATTTTGCTGCTGGGCCGCACCCGGCCCACGGCCGTCAATCTCTTCTGGGCGCTGGAGCGGATGCGCACGTCGATGGCCGCCGCGCGCACACCGGACGAGGCGCGGGCGCGGCTGCTGGCCGAGGCGCTCAGCATCCACACCCAGGACATCGAGGCGAACCGGCGGATGGGCCGCCACGGCCAGGTGCTTATCCCGGACGGCGCTACCGTCCTCACCCACTGCAACGCCGGGGCACTGGCAACGGCCGGCTACGGCACCGCCCTCGGCGTGATCCGCGCGGCGCGCGAGGCCGGCAAACACATCGCCGTAGTGGCTGATGAGACCCGGCCGCTGCTGCAGGGCGCGCGTCTGACTGCCTGGGAACTGGCGCGCGACGGTATCCCCACGACGCTCATCGCAGACACGATGGCCGGCAGCTTTATGCAGCGCGGTGCCGTCACCTGCTGCATCGTGGGGGCAGACCGCATCGCCGCCAATGGTGACGTCGCCAACAAGATCGGCACCTATCAGGTCGCCGTGCTGGCCAAAGAGCACAGCATCCCGTTCTACGTCGCCGCGCCGATCAGCACGCTCGACCTGAGCCTCAGCGACGGGAGCCTGATCCCAATCGAGGAACGGAGCGCCGGCGAAGTGACGCGGTTTGCCGGCGTGCAGACGGCGCCTGAGGGCGTGAGCATCGCCAATCCGGCCTTTGATATCACACCGGCGCGCTATGTCACCGCCATCATCACCGAGCGGGGCGTCGCGCGGCCGCCCTATACCAGCAGTCTCCAGGCACTCGCCGCCGGGATGGAGCACCAGCGATGATCAGTCCCCGTGCCGCCCTGGCCGTCATCGGCGGTTCCGGCTTCTACCAGATGGAAGGCATCACGGAGGTCGAGGAACTGCGCGTCACCACGCCGTTCGGCGACCCATCCGACGTGATTGTGATCGGCACCCTAGAGGGGACGCGCACCGCCTTCCTGCCGCGCCACGGCCGCGGTCACCGGCTGCTGCCCGCCGAGGTGCCGGCGCGCGCCAACATCTGGGCGCTCAAGTCGCTCGGCATCGGGCACATCATTTCCATTAGTGCCGTCGGCTCGCTACGCGAGGAGCTGGCCCCCGGTCATCTGGTGTTGCCCGACCAGTTGATTGACCGCACCTGGGGCCGGCCCAGCACGTTCTTCGGACGGGGGTTAGTGGCGCACGTCGGTTTTGCCGAGCCGTTTTGTCCCGCGCTGCGCGCCGCTGCCGCCGGCTGCGCCCGCGAGGCCGGGGCTACTACCCACTTCGGCGGCACGTACGTCGTGATGGAGGGTCCTGCATTCTCCAGCCGCGCCGAAAGCGTGCTGCATCGCTCGTGGGGCGCCGACCTGATCGGCATGACCGCGTTGCCGGAAGCCAAGCTCGCCCGCGAGGCCGAGATCTGCTACGCCACCGTCGCCTGCGTCACCGACTATGACTGCTGGCACGAGAACGAGGCGCATGTGACGGTGGAGATGGTGATCGCGAATCTGCAGCGCAATGTCGAGACTTCCAAGCAGCTCGTACGGTTGCTGGCAGGGCGGCTGCCCGCGCGTGACTGCGCCTGTGCCGGCGCACTGGGCTCGGCGATCATGACTGACCCCGCGCTGGTACCCATCCCGGTGATTGAAGACCTGGCCCCGATTGTCGGTCGCTACCTGAGCCCGCGACAGGAGATCGCCCGCGGCTGAGCAGCAGCAAGATTGACGGCAGGCGGCAGACGTGCCGCGACCGGGCCGTCTTGGAGCAGTTCATGGCACAACCAATTCTGGTCGTTGGCAGTGTCGCCTTTGATGACCTGGAAACCCCATTTGGCAAGGCGGCGCGCGTCTTGGGCGGATCGGCTTCGTACTTCGCCGCCGCCGCCAGCCTGTACGCCCCGATCCGGCTGGTCGCGGTCGTTGGTAACGACTTCCCGATGGCGCAGTATGATTTCCTCCGCGCCCGGGGGGTGGACCTGCGCGGCCTGCAGGTTGCGGATGGCGAGACGTTTAGCTGGGGTGGTCGCTACGACTACGACCTCAACCGCACAGAGACGCTGTTCACCAACCTGGGCGTGTTTGCGGACTTCCATCCTTCGCTACCGGAGGACTACACCGAAAGCCCGTTTGTGTTCTGCGCCAACATCCATCCTGCCCTCCAACGTGAGGTGATCGGCAAGGTCCGTGGCCGCCGGCTGACCATGCTGGATAGCATGAACCTCTGGATTAACACCGCCCGCAAGGATTTAGTGGAAGCGATTCAACTGGTTGACCTGGTCAGTATCAACGAGGCCGAAGTGCGGATGTTTGCCGCCACGAGTTCCGTAGTGACAGGGGCGCAGCGCATCCTGGCGGCGGGGCCCAAGGGCATCCTGGTGAAAAAGGGCGAGTACGGCGCGGTGATGTTCACCGGCGACGAGTACTTTGTAGCGCCCGCCTATCCGCTGGAGGAGGTCAAAGACCCCACCGGCGCGGGCGACAGCTTCGCCGGTGGTTTCATGGGCTTCCTCGCGCAGTACGAAGGGACGATCACGCCGGCGGTGCTGCACAAGGCAGTGATCCACGGCAGCGCCGTTGCCAGCTTCACCGTGGAGCAGTTCGGCTTGGAGCGGCTCAAGCATCTGACGCGCGCCGATGTGGAACGGCGCTACCAGGAATTCATTCGCTTCACCCACTTTGAGACGGAACATATCGAGTAACAGAAAGGCGGGCGAGCGGGTGGCCGGCAGGGTAGACGCGGGCGGTGCGACGGCAACGCGGGTCGTGAGGTACCACATCCGCGAGCTCCATCATGCCGAGGAGATTCGCCCGCGGCTGGAGGAGCAGCGCGCCTATGCCGCCTACGCTATCGGCCAGCTTGGCCCGCGCCTGTTCAACCTGGTGCGCTGCTGGGAGGCGCAGGGTCCGGACGGCGATGCGCTGGCGCTTTTTTCTCGCGGGGGGCTGGGAGATGCGCTGTTCCTATCCGGTGAGCCCGGCGCGTTGGCGGCGCTGCTCACCATCCACCAGGGTCCGCGCACCAACTTCGCCACCTGCCGCGAGGCACATCTCCCGGTCGTGGAGCGGTTTTACCGGGTGACCAGCGGCAAACCGATGTTGCGTATGGCAGTGGATGCCGCCGCCTTTTTGCCCGCGCCGGCACCCGACCTGCCAGCGGTGCACACCCGCCGGGTGACCGGCAGAGACGCACGGGAGGTCAACCGGCTGTACAACAGCGAGGGCCAGCCAACCTATTACAGCCAGGGCCATATTGACCAGGGCATGTACCACGGCGTGTTTGAGGGCCGGCGGCTGGTGGCGGTAGCGGGCACCCATGTCATCTCCCCAGAAGAGGGCGTGGCGGTGGTCGGCAATGTTTTCAC
Organism: Chloroflexota bacterium; assembly: GCA_963170165.1. GTDB lineage: Bacteria > Chloroflexota > Dehalococcoidia > CAUJGQ01 > CAUJGQ01 > CAUJGQ01. The sequence continues at coordinate 4,632 of CAUJGQ010000112.1, forward strand.
CGACCCGGAGCGGCGGGGGCTCGGCTACGGCACCCTTGCGACCAGTGCCACCACCGCCGCGCTGCTGCGCCGCTGCCGCGACGTGGCGCTAACGGTGGATCCGCTCAACACGCCGGCCGTCCGTGCCTATGTGCGGCTGGGCTACCGTGAGGAATCCCGCCTGGTCGAGTCGCAGATCACGCGGCGCACCCTGTTCGGCTTCCGCCCGTTTCTGGCGGCGCGGTTGGCGAGCTGGCGCGGGCGAGGTAACGGCGACGATTGCGAAGTAGTGATCCGGCACTGAGCAGGCGCCGGTCTGTAACCCATGGAGAACCGAGTGACGACACCACAAACAACCCCAGGTGACATCCGCGAGCCGCGGCTGGCGCGCGATGGCGTCAACCGTATCGAATGGGCGGCGCGCGAGATGCCGGTCATTGGCCTGATCCGCGAGCGCTTTCGCCGGGAACAGCCGCTGCGGGGCGTACGCATCGGCGCCTGCCTGCATGTCACCACCGAGACCGCCAACCTGATGCTGGCGCTCAAGGACGGCGGCGCCGATGTCGCGCTGTGCGCCTCCAACCCGCTCTCCACCCAGGACGACGTCGCCGCCGCCCTGGTGCACGAGTACGGCATTGCCACCTGGGCCATCAAAGGCGAGGACAACGACACCTACTGGAAGCACATCAACGCCGTGCTCGATACCCGGCCGCAGCTCACCATGGACGACGGCTGCGACCTGGTGGCGCTCCTGCACAAGGAACGGCGAGACCTGCTTCCCGTGATCAAAGGTGGCACGGAGGAGACAACCACCGGCGTCATCCGCCTGCGCGGCATGATGAAGGACGGCGCCCTTACCTATCCGATTGTCGCCGTCAACGAAGCCGATACCAAGCACATGTTTGACAACCGCTACGGCACCGGCCAGTCCACGCTGGACGGTATCACCCGCGCTACCAACGTGCTGTGGGCAGCCAAGACGGTGGTGGTGGCCGGCTACGGCTGGTGCGGCCGCGGCTTCGCCTCGCGCGCGCGCGGCCTGGGCGCGCAAGTCATCGTCACCGAGGTCGAGCCGGTGCGGGCGCTGGAAGCGGTGATGGATGGATTCCGCGTCCTGCCGATGGCCAGCGCGGCGACGCAAGGCGACATCTTCGTCACACTCACCGGTGATGTCAACGTCATCGACCGCCAGCACCTGGAGGCGATGAAGGACGGCGCGATCATCGCCAACTCCGGCCACTTCAACGACGAGATCAACATCAAGGCACTGGAGGCGATGGCCGAGGGTAAGCGCGAGATCCGCCCGTTTGTCGAGGAATACAAGCTGGGCGACGGCCGCAAGATTCACCTACTGGGTGAGGGCCGCCTGATCAATCTTGCCGCCGCCGAGGGCCATCCCGCCAGCGTTATGGACATGTCGTTTGCCAACCAGGCGCTGTCCGTCGAGTACCTCGTGATGAATGAAGGCAAGATCGCCGTCGGCGTCTACGACGTTCCCAAGGAGATCGACCGCGAGATCGCCGCGCTCAAGCTGAGCAGCATGGGCGTCGCCATCGACGTGCTCACCCCCGAGCAGGAAGCCTACCTCTCTTCGTGGGAGAGCGGAACGTAAGGACAGACGCTCAGCTTGCAGCGCGCCGGCTGACCGCCGGCCGCTGATGACTGAATAAGGAGCGATGCCAGCGTGACCACAACGTTTATGACCTCGCCGGCCCTCTTTCTCACCTCGGAGTCGGTGACCGAGGGACACCCGGACAAGATGTGCGACCAGATCTCCGATGCGATTCTCGACGCGATCATCGCTCAGGATCCGTCGGCACACGTTGCCTGCGAGACCGCGGTCACCACCGGCCTCGTCGTGGTGATGGGCGAGATCACCACCAGCGCCTGGGTGGATGTGCCTCGGATCGTGCGCGAGACCATCGAGCAAATCGGCTATATCGACGCCGCCTACGGCTTTGACTTCCACACCTGCGGCGTCTCGGTCTCCATCAAAGAGCAGAGCCAGGATATCGCCGAAGGTGTCGATCACTCCCTGGAGGCGCGCGAGCGCCACGGCGAGGTGGATGAGGCCGAGCTGCAGGGCGCGGGTGACCAGGGCATGATGATGGGTTTTGCCTGCAACGAAACTCCGGAGTACATGCCGCTCACCATCGCGCTGGCACACCGGCTGTGCCGGCGGCTGGCCGAGGTCCGTAAAGACGGCACGCTGCCCTGGCTACGCCCGGACGGCAAGAGCCAGGTGACGGTCGAGTACGCGCATGGCAAGCCCCAGCGCATCGATGCGGTCGTCATCTCCACCCAGCATGCCCCAGAGATGACCACGTCCGACATCCAAGACGCGCTGCTCACGCATGTCATCCGCCCCGTCGTTCCGGCAGAGCTGCTGGACCGCAAGACGCACTACTACATCAACCCTTCCGGCCGGTTTGTCATCGGCGGTCCGATGGGTGATGCGGGGCTCACTGGTCGCAAGATCATCGTCGACACCTACGGCGGCATCGGCCGTCACGGCGGCGGCGCCTTCTCCGGCAAGGACCCCTCAAAGGTGGACCGCTCCGCCGCCTACGCTGCCCGCTACGTCGCCAAGAATATCGTGGCGGCCGGTCTGGCCGAGCGTTGCGAAGTTCAGGTCAGCTACGCGATCGGCATGGCCAAACCCACCAGCCTCGCCGTCGAGACGTTCGGCACCGGCCGTATCTCCGACGACGCCATCGTTGACCTGATCAACCGTCACTTCGACCTGCGCCCGCGGGCAATCATCAACACGCTCGAGCTGCTGCGGCCTATCTACAAGCAGACCGCGGCATACGGCCACTTCGGCCGCACCGACATCGAACTGCCGTGGGAGCGGCTGGACAAGGTCGAGGCCCTACGCACCGACGCCGGCATCCACGAGGCGGCGCACTAACGATCGCGCCGCGGCACCGTGGCGGGGGACGGCGCGATTGCCGCTCCCCGTCTTGTCATTTCTCCCGTCATGGCGGCCGCGGTACGATGGTGCATCGACACGGGAGGTGATACGCATGGCAGCGCGGACCGGGGCGGCGTATCTGGCGGGACTGCGCGATAGCCGTGAGGTGTGGCTCAACGGCGTGCGGGTCACCGATGTCACGGCACACCCATCGCTGGCCGCTGCCGCCCGCTCCATCGCTGGCCTGTACGATCTCCAGCTCGAAGCCGGAGGCGTCTGCCTGGCGGCCGACCCCGTAACCGGCGAACTGGTCAACATCAGCCTGATTACCCCCCGCTCGCGCTTCGATCTGCATCGCCGCCATGTCGCGCTCGAACGGCTGGCGCGCTACAGCGCCGGCCTGCTTGGCCGCAGTCCGGATTACGTCAACGTCACGCTGGCAGGCTTTGCCGGGCAGCGGCAGCTGTGGGCGGCCAACGGCAACGAACAAGGCGCGGCGAACCTGGTCGCCTTCCACCGCGAGGTGCAAAGCCGGGACCTGGCCCTGACGCACGCCATTATTCACCCCGTCGTCGATCGGGCCATGCCGGAGCACCTGGCCGGCGGCGGCGAGGTGGTGTTGCACAAGGCCGGCGAGACCGCGGACGGGATAATCGTGCGCGGCGCGCGGGCACTGGCCACGCTGGCGCCGTTTGCCGATGAGATGTTTGTCTATCCCGGCCAGCCGCTACCCAAAGACGCTACCTCCTATGCGCTTGCCTTCTCGATTCCGATGTCCACACCCGGGCTGCGCATCCTGTGCCGCGACAGCTTCGCCGCCGCCGGCAGCATCAGTGACCATCCCTTCTCCGGTCGCTTCGATGAGCAGGACGCGGTGGTGATTTTCGATGACGTGGTGGTGCCGCGCCACCGCGTGTTCCTCGATGGCGAGCCAGAGATCTACAACAAGGTGATGGCATCCGGCTGGGCGGCAAACATCATGCAGCAAACCAGCATCCGCGCCCAGGTGAAGCTCCAGTTCGCCTACGAGCTCGCGACGCGCATGGTGCAGGTGGTCAATGGTGGCAATCCCGCGACGAATGAGATGCTGGGGGAGCTGTGGAGCTACCACGAGTTGACGCGGGCGGCCGTGGTTGCCGCCGAAGCTGAAGCGCGCGACTATGGTGACGGCGTGTGGTTCCCGGATGAGCGCCCCTTCCGTGCCCTGCGGCCGGCGCTGCCGAGGTGGTTCCCGCGCGTCAACGAGATTATCACGCTGCTGGGCTCACACAACCTGCTGGCCACGCCGCACAGCGCAGAGCTGGCCCATCCCGACCTGCGCCCGCTGATTGACCGTTACTACCAGGGCGCCGGGAACGTGAGCGCGGCGGAGCGCATCCGCGTCTTCCGCGCGGCCTGGGACTTTTCCGGCACGGGCATGGCCGGACGCAATGAGCTGTACGAGCGCTTCTACCTGGCGTCCGCCGCACGCATGTACCAGGTCGCCCACGCCAGCGCTCAGCGTGATGGCAATTGGGACCTGTTTGATTCGGTCATACCTCCTGCCAGCTAGCACATCAGCGAATCCAACCGGCATACTCCGGCGTAGGGGATGAAGGGATGATCTCCCACCCGAATCTGCGGATGGTGGATGCATGGCGCACATGAACGACATTCAGAAGTACTTCATCGAGGAGTTTATTGAGGATTTCCAGGCGCAGCGCATGGGTCGCCGGGAGCTGGTGCGGCGGGCGGTACTGACGATGGGCGGCGTGGCCACCGCTGCCGCGGCACTGCGCCAGAGCACCCGGGCGCTGGCGGCCGCGCCTGCCTACGTCTCCATCGCCGGCGCCCGCCCCGGCAACATGTCGGAGCCCGAACAGCAGCAGGGCCGCACGGCCGGCACCCTCCCCCCGGCCGAGCGCACCACCGACCACGTTGTCAGCCCTGATGATCCCGCAATCAGCGCCGCGATGGTGAGCTTTCCCGGTCCGGTGGGGACGGTGCGCGGGTATCTGGCCCGGCCCGCCGCGGCGGGCAGCTATCCTGCGGTCGTCGTCATTCACGAGAACCGCGGTCTGTATGAGCCCAATATGGACATTGCCCGCCGCTTCGCCAAGCTTGGCTTCGTGGCGCTGGCGGTGGACTTGCTGTCCCGCGCCGGCGGCACCGAGCAGTTCGCTTCGGACCCGCAGGCGGCCGGCGGCGCCCTGGGCCAGCTCGGCGGCGATGCTCCTGCAGCGGATGCCCTCGCGGCGGTGACCTATCTCAAGGCGCACCCGTCGGTGAACGGCAACATCGGCGCGACCGGCTACTGCTTCGGTGGGGGCGTGGTGTGGCGGATGGGTATGCGTGGCGGTGCGGACCTCAAAGCGATCGTGCCCCACTACGGTCCGCCGCCACCGGTGGACGAGGTGCCCAACCTCCGCGCCGCAGCACTGGGCGTGTACGCCGAACTGGACACCCGCATCAACAGCCAGTCCGAGAGCCTGGCGGAGGCGCTCCGCGCCGCCGGCAAGACCTGGGAATTCTGGACGGCGCCGGCTGCCAATCACGCCTTCTTCAACAACACCGGCCAGAGCTACAACCCTGAGGGCGCCCGCGAAGCCTGGCAGCGAACCATCGCCTGGTTTGACCGCTTCCTGGTCACCACCCCTCGCAGCCTGCCCGCCACCGGCGACGGCAGCCTCGAGGGATAACGGCTGACGGCGTCATACGTGAGCAGTGATGCGCCGTCAGCAGCCCCGCCACGCGCTACGCCGTCGAAGCCTCCCACGCCGCTTCACCCTCGTAGATCCGGCGGACGATGTCCTCAATCGCTGGCTCCTCAATCGTGAGGTCGAGCAGACGAGCGCGGGCGGCGACGGCAGCGACCAATGACGCGGCGGTGGCATCCGTGCGATGAAACCGAAGCCACTGCCGCGGCCCGTCCACCTTCACCACCCGTGCGCCGGGCACATCGATCGGCGGCCCTGGCTCTTCCAGATCGACGATCAGCGTGCGTTCGCCGCCGTAACGCTCCTTGATCGCCTGCACGTCACCGTCGTAGATCACGCGGCCATGGTCGATCACCAGCATCCGCGAGCACAGCCGCTCGATATCGCCCATGTCGTGCGTGGTGAGCAGCACCGTCACGCCGCGGTCAACGTTGAGCTGGGCCAGGAACTCGCGGATCCGCGCCTTGGCCACCACATCCAGGCCGATGGTCGGCTCATCCAGATACAGAATCTCGGGGTCATGCAGCAGCGCCGCGGTAAGCTCGCCGCGCATCCGCTGGCCCAGTGACAGCTGGCGCACTGGCGTCTGCAGAAAGCCGCCGAGGTCAAGCAGTTCCGTGAACTGGGCAACATTCGCCCGGTAGCGCTGCTCGGGAATGCGGTAGATGTGACGGAGCAGCGCGAACGAGTCCGCCAGCGGCAGATCCCACCACAGTTGCGAACGCTGGCCGAACACCACGCCGATCCGCCGGGCAACATCAATCCGGCGGCGCGAGGGGTCGAGGTCCATCACCTGCACCGTTCCACCGCTGGGCACGAGGATGCCCGTTAGCATCTTGATCGTGGTCGACTTCCCGGCGCCGTTGGGACCGATGTAACCCACCATCTCCCCGCGCTTGACGGCAAAGGAGATGCCGTCCACCGCCCGCACCTGCACCGTCTCCCGCGCGAGCCGCCCGATCAGGCCGCGCGCCCCCTCCCGCCGCCGGCTGACCGCAAAGGTCTTCTCCAGGTCCTGGACCGTGATGATGGCCATGCTCTGCTCCTCGGTGCGGTGCCCGTTACGAGCCAGTGCTGCGGTAGTGACGAACGCCGAAGTTCCACAGACGCCAGGCAACTATGGCAGCGATCACCGCTACTAGTGGAGAGGCGAACCGGAGCGCGTCCGGCACGCCAAGCGGGTTGGGCTTATCCAAGATGTACAGGGCCGGCAGGTAGTTGACGAAGGCCAGTGGAATGATGAACGCCAGCAACCGCCGCAGCCAGGCGCCGTAAATCTGAATCGGGTAGGTAGTGAACATGTTGCCGCCGTAGGTGAAGGCGTTGATCGCCTCGCGCCCGCGCGTGATCCAGAAGATGATCGTGTGCCCTGCCACCCACACCGAGGCGAAGATCAGCGCGCCGGAGAATGGCATCTGCGCCAGCAGCAGCACCCGCCCGGTGTTCCAATCGATGTCCACCCGCCACAGTGCCAGCCCGAAGATGATCAGTCCCTGCAATACGGCGCCCAGCTGGCGCATGCCAAAGTCCAGCGTCACCACCTGAAACAGCGCGCCTAACGGCCGCACCATGATCATGTCGAACTGGCCGGCCTGGACCTGGTCGCCCAGTCCGTCCAGGTGACCGATGAGCATATCAACCAGCTTGAAGATGACGTAGGACGTGCCGTACAGAAAGGCCACCTCCTCCAGCGTCCAGCCAGCCAATGCCGGCAGATGGTAGAAGATGACGATGATCGCCAGAAAGTCGATGATCGTCAGAAAGAAGCTGCCGAGCACATCAAGCAGGAACGACAGCCGGTATTGCAGCTGCGCGCGGATGCGGGCGCTGATCAGCCGCAGGTAGATAGCAGGCAGGTCAGCCACCTTGGATCACCACCTTTCGCCGTGCCGCCGCCAGCATCCACCGGCCGGCAGCCAGCAGCACCAGCGCCCAGCCGGCCTGGAACAGCAGTGCTCCGGCTGCTCCAGTACCGCTCTGCCGCTCAAGAAAGATATCCACCGGTACCTCGAACAGCGCAACGAACGGCAACAGCGACACCACCGCGCCGATCCCTTCCGGAAAGAAGGCCACCGGCACGGCGAAGCCGGACAGCGCAGTCCACAGCGCCGCCGCCAGCCGGCCCGGTCCACGGTAGTCCAGCAACCAGAAAGCGCTGAGGTTGACCATGAATCGCATCGCAAAGCTGACCGTGGCAGCCAGCGCAATGCTCACCAAAAATGCGACCCACACCAGCGGGCTAAGCGGCAGCCGCACGTCGAACACCAGCATCCCAACCACGAACGGCGGGATGCCGCGGGCGACCGCGTGATACAGGGCGCGGCCAAGGTCCTGGGCCAGCCAGTAGGCCTGGTAGTCGAACGGCCGGTAGAAGTCGGTCACCACATCACCACTGCGGATGGTGATCGCCACATCCCACCAGCCCCATAGGTAGGCGACCATGATCAGGCCCTGCGCCAGGAAGGTATACGTCAGCGCATCGGCAACGTCATAGCCGCCCACCTCGGTCACGGCATCGAACAACGCCAGCATGACGTAAGCGCGCATGAACCCGAAGATAGTATTGGTGAAGATACCGGCCAGGGTGGCGGCACGATACGTGGTGTAGCGACGAAAGCCGCGCACCGCCACCTCCCAGTACAGGCGCATCGCCCCTCCTCCGGCGGGCCGCGCGGGCACGCCGAACGCCCGGACTCCCCAGAAACCAGGGGGCCGGGAACCCGCACGGGTGGCAGGCCAGGCCTCCCACGCCGCGCACCGCGACGATCATGCGCGCACGCACGCGCGCCCGGCAACCCGGACGCACGGATGCGGAGTGTATCAGCCCGCCGCGATAGGCGGCAAGGAATGAGCGATGGGCCGCGACTGGGAATCACAGTTGTACTTTCCGCACGTCGAGCTGACCGGCGTGCGGCTGACGGCGCTGCTGATGCGGCTTCGCGCCGGCGGGCTGGCCCCAACCGCTGCGACCCGCGATGGCACGCGCTTCCCGGCCATGTCCGCCATCAGCACGGCGGACGGCCGTATCACCATCGCGGAGGTAGATATCGAGACGCTGTTGCGCACCAAGGCGCCGCCATTGGGACCCGGCTACGGCGTCATCACCCTGCGCTGCGACGAACCCTGGGCCGGACCAGCCGGAGTAGAAGCCTTCCTTAGCTTCCCGCGCCCGGACCCCGTCAGCGGTCTGGACGCGGTGCTACTGACCATCTCGGGTGAAGCCTTCCACGATGCGCTTGGCCGCACCGCGCCGGCGGCGTTCGAGCGCAGTCGCGATTGGTTCGCTCTGCTGTCCGAGGAACTCGGCGCCATCTACGGCTGGGGTGACTGGGAGGACATCTCCTACGCCGTCGCGCCACCCACGCGGCCGCAGGCACTGGCAGGACAGGTGACACATCTCTTTCGGCTCAACTGCTTCGGCCCGGCGCTGGTGGAACGCCTGGGTGCCGGACCGCTGAGCATTGCAGGCGCACGGTGGCTCTGCACCGGCGCCGCCATCGTCTCGGCCGGCATGGTGTACGCTGAGCGGGGCACCGAAGAACGCCATGCCGTCGCCACCGCACTTGGCCTGCGCCCGGCCGCGGGCTTTCTCGGGCTATGACCCGGGACGCCGCTGGTAGCTGGTATGTAAGCCACGCGCTGCGTATAGTGAGGCGCAGGAACACGTGAGGCGCGGAGGGCCGGCAGGATGGAGTTCATGGACCTGGCACAGTGGGTGCTGTTCAAGACCCCAACGATCAAGGGGGATGACGGCGCGTTCCTGATCGCCTTCGTGTTTTTGACTGTCGGTATCGGCGCGCTCGCCCTCTGGCTGCTGGCCTACATGATCACTGGTGGCACCGACATCTCAGGCGACCCCAGCTACGGCCGCCCCAAGCACGATCAGTAGCGCTGCAAGCGGGGCGCTCGCCCGTCCGTACCACCTCAGCCATTGCCTGCGGCAGCGCTGTGTTTTATCGCCTCACCAGCCGCTCGAGACATCGACCAGATGATTTGTCGGGCCGTGGCCGCCGCCTAACCCTGGCGCGGTCTCGATAGCGCGGCTGATGTACGCCTTGGCCTGCTGGATGGCCGCCAGCGGATCGCGCCCTTTCGCCAGACCAGCGGTAACGGCGGCGCTGAAGGTGCAGCCGGTGCCGTGCGTGTGAACGGTGGCGTGACGCGGTGCGCGCATCTCCGTGAACGACTGCCCGTCAAAGACAATGTCCACTGCCTCTGCCCCGCCGCCCAAGTGCCCGCCCTTCACCACTACCCAGCGTGCGCCCATCCGGTGCAGGTCGCGTGCCGCCAACCGCATCGCTTCCAGATTATCGACCCGCCGGCCGGTCAGCACCTCGGCCTCCGGCAGATTGGGCGTCACCACCAGTGCCACGGGCAACAGCGCCGTCCGGACTGCCATCTGTGCCTCTGGCGCGAGGAGCGCATCTCCGCTCTTGGCCAGCATCACCGGGTCTACCACCAGCCGGGAGATGCCGTGCTCACGCACTTTCTCCGCTACCAGCCGGACGACAGCGGCGGTGCCGAGCATCCCCGTCTTGGCAGCATCGAGGCCGATGTCTGTCACCACGCTATCTATCTGCGCGGCGATCAACGTCTCTGTGGCCATCTCGAAGCGCTGCACACCCAGTGTGTTCTGGGCCGTGACGGCGGTGATGGCGCTCATGCCGTAGACACCAAAGGCGGTGAACGTCTTGAGATCCGCCTGGATGCCTGCCCCCCCGCTGTTGTCTGAGCCCGCGATTGTCAGCGCCCGGCCATCCGGCTGCATTACGCCCGCTCCCCATCTGTGCGGAAGTGATCCCATCCCGCCGCTGTCATGGGCTGCGCCACCCCATCGACCGTGATTTGCCGGCCGGATTGCGGCAGGGTTATCCGGCCGATGACCGTGACCGGCACGCCCGCCACCGCCGCCACCGCACTCCGCAACGGCTCCACCGCAGAGGGGGCGGCAGTGAACAGCAGTTCGTAATCCTCACCACCGGCCAGCGCCAGCCGCAGCGGGTCCACCCCCAGCCGGTCTGCCACCGCGCGAGTGCGGGCATCGATGGGCAGCAACGCCGCATCCACCTCCACCCCGACCCCGCTGCGCTCGCAGATATGCCCCAGGTCGCCGGCCAGTCCGTCACTCAGGTCGAGCATGGCCGTGGCCAGCCCGGATTGAGCGACGGCGATGCCCTCAAGCGCACGCGGCGCCGGCGTGAGCTGCGCGGTGACGCAGGCGGCAACGGCAGGGTCCGCGCGATCCAGGCCGGCATCGAGCGCGAACCGGCCAGCGCCGGCCCGTCCCAGCGTACCGGTCACCATCAGCACATCTCCGGGCTGCGCGCCGGACCGTAGCAGCACCCGGCCACGCTCGGCTTCGCCCAACAACGCCAGATCGACCACGATAGTGGCGCTACCGGACAGGTTGCCACCCACCAGAGCGGCGCCGTACCGGCCCAGTTCCTCATTCAGACCGCGGTAGAACTCATCAACCCACGACACCGCCAGGTCCGGTGGCAGCGCCAGCGACACCAGCGCCCAGCGCGGCATTCCCCCCATCGCGCCAATATCGCTGACGTTGATCGCGGCCGTGCGCCGGCCGATCTGGTACGGCGTGCTCCTACCGGTCAAGAAGTGGCGGCCCTCAACCTGGATATCAATGGTCGCCAGCAGCAGCCGCGGTCCGCCCGTATCCAAGACGGCCGTGTCATCGCCAATGCCGGTGTCCACGCCGGCAGCACGGCCGGTCAGCCCGGCGATACGGTCGATCAGACCAAACTCGCCCAAGTCTCGGATGCGCGGGCCGCGCTCTGGCACTGCCATCACCGGCGCGCCCCGGCCACAACCGCCAGCAGTGCGCGCGCCGCTACGGCGATATCGGGGGCGGCAACGACACCGGTAATCACCGCCACCCCGTCGGCCCCGGCGGCGATCACGGGTGCGGCGTTCTCTACCTTGATCCCGCCGATGCCGACAATCGGCAGGCGCACAGCAGCGCGGATGGCACGCACGCGCTCCGGCCCCACCGGCGCGCCGGCATCGGCCTTGCTGCCGCGCGCTTCGTAGATGGCGCCGGTGCCCAGGTAGCCTGCGCCGTCGCGCTCGGCCGCAATCGCCTCCGCCACCGTCCCTGCCGACGCGCCGATCAGCCGTCCCGGCAACAGCCGCCGCGCAACCGCAACCGGCAGGTCGTCCGGTCCGAGATGCACACCGTCCGCATCAGCGGCCAGGGCAATATCAACCCGGTCGTTGATGATCAGCAGCGCGCCTGCATCGCGGCACAGCCGGCGCATCGTAACCGCTGCCTCATACAGCCGCGCCGATGATGCGGTCTTATCGCGGAGCTGGATCACACCGGCGCCGCCCGCCAGCGCCGCCCGCGCCTGCTCCTCGTGCGTCCGCCCACCAGAGAGCAGCTCGTCGGTGATGACGTACAGGTCCCAACGCGGCCGGTACATTCCCTTATCCGTTGGCATAACTCCCCTCAACGAAGCTGCTCAGCGCGACAACGGCTCTGCTGACCGGCGACTTGCTACCACGCCACGGCGAAACGGCCCGGGCTAAACGGCTCCAGCGGCAAGGGCGCCGCATTGCCGCCGGCCAGCGCTGCTATGATCCGGCCGGTTACGAGACACATGAGGATGCCGTTACGGAAGTGTCCGGCCGCCACGATCAGCCCGTCACACCCGGGGATAGCGCCAATCACGGGCAGGCCATCCACCGAGGCGGGCCGTAGCCCCGCACCGGCGCTGACGATCTCAGCGTCACGCAGCGCTGGGGCGGCCGCAATCGCCCCCGCCGTCAACTCCGCGATACCGCCGGCGGTCACTCGCGTGTCCCACCCTGCCTCCTCCTGTGTCGCGCCGATATAGGTTGTGCCATCGGCGCGCGGGACGAGATACGAGTGACCGGCGAAGACAACGTGACGGACGGGCGGCGCCACGGTGCGGGCAATCAGCATCTGCCCCTTTACGGGGCGGACAGGAATGCGCAGCGACAATGCCGCCGCCCAACCTGCGCTCCACGCCCCGGCTGCAAGCACGACCAAGTCGTAGCCGCGTCGTTCGCCGCCGGTAAACAGTCCACGCAGCCGGCCGCCTTCCATCCAGGGTTCCACAGCGGGAGCGAACGGATGGAGCGCAGCGCCACGGTGATAAGCCGCCGCCGCCAGCGCCGCGCTCAGCCGTACTGGATGCACATGCCCTTCGGCCGGGGACAGCAACCCGCCGTGACACGACGCCAAGCCCGGCTCCAGCGTGGCGACCTGCCTCGGCTCCAACCAGCGCAGATTGAGCCTGGCGTTGGCCTGCCAGCCGGCCGCTTCGTGGAGCGCCACCGCTGCCGCCCCATCGACGGCTACCCGGAGGACGCCACAACGGCGATACTCCGGGTCGAGGCCCGAGTCATCCTTCACCGCCTCGATGTCCTCCGCGAAAGCCCGCAGCCCCGCCAGCGCCAGGTCAACGAACGGTCCGGGAGTGACGGATTCGGCCAGCGGCGCGAGGATGCCGGCCGACGCCGCCGTTGCCTCGCCCCCCAGAGGCCCCCGGTCCCACAGATCAACGCGCAGTCCGGCGCGGGCCAGATACCACGCCGCCGCACAGCCGATGACGCCACCACCGACCACCGCAACGTCCGCTGAAGCCATCGCCGTCACCCTCTCACACACTGCGGACCCGCCGGCCGTACATCGCGCGAACTAGCCGCCGCCCACCATCCGCACGATCTCGAGTGTGTCGCCATCGCGCACCAGCGTACCGGCGTGCTCGTCCTGGCGCAGCACCGTGCCGTTGAGCGCCACGGCGATGCGCGGATGGCTGATGGCGAGTTGCGCAATCAGCGCGGGCAACGGCAGCGGCGCCGCCAGCGTGCACGTCTGGCCATTGACCGTCACCGTGATCATGCTCTGTTGCTCCTGTTGTGTCCGTGCGGTGTCTACCGCGGCGCGCAACCTCCGGGCCGCCGCTGCCGGGTTCTCCGGCGCCAGAATCGCGGAGATCACGGCAACACCACATGCCCCCGCGGCCACCACCTTACCGGCGTTGTCCGCTGTCACCCCGCCAATGCCCAGCACCGGCAGCGTCGACACCCTGGTCACCGCCCGTACCAGCGCCACACCGCCGGTCTGCCCGCCCGGATGCGAGCGTGATGGGTACAGTGTGCCCAGCACCAGCAGGTCCGCGCCGGCCCGCTCGGCGGCCTGCGCCGCCGTGGCCGAGTGGATCGCGCGGCTGACCAGCAATCCGGGCGGACACGCCTCGCCGGCCGCCCGTTCGCCGAAGTGCAGGCCATCCGCCCCAACCGCATGCGCCAGCGCCACATCACCGTTGATGAACAGCAATGCACGTCCGGCGGTAACGCGGCGCAGATCACGTGCGACGGGCAACCATTCCGTTGCAGGGAGGCCCGGCTCCCGCAGCTGGACCGCGTCCACACCGGCAGCCACACTGTCCGCGACCACTTCCGCCAGCCGCTCCAGCGGGCACAGCGTCCGGTCTGTGACCAGCATCAGCCGCGGCGCCACGGTTATCAGCGTGTCACCAGGCCCGCCACCGGGCTGGAGGCGGTTGCCGTCTCGTGCCGGGGCATCCGTCCCGCCATGCGGGCCAGCCGCCCCGCTTCCACACCCAGCCGCATCGCCCGGCCCATCGCTGCCGGGTCCTGGGCCTGGGCGACGGCGGTATTGATCAGGCAGGCATCAGCGCCCGCTTCCATTGCCTGGGCTGCATCCGACGGCACGCCGAGACCGGCATCCACGACGACGGGCACCGTAGCCTGGGCGACGATCAGCCGGATCTCCTCCAGCGTCTGGATACCCTGGCCGGAGCCGATCGGCGAACCGAGCGGCATCACCGTGGCGCAGCCGATCTCCTGCAGACGCCGCGCCAGGATCGGATCGGCGCCGATGTAGGGCAACACGACAAAGCCCTCACTCACCAGCGTCTCGCAGGCACGCAGCGTGTCGATCGGATCCGGTAGCAGCGAGCCGGGATCGGGCTGGACCTCGACCTTGATCCACTCAGAGCCGGTCAACTCGCGGGCCAGATGAGCGGTGAATACTGCTTCCTCGGCCGTGCGCGCCCCGGCCGTGTTGGGCAAGATCTGATAGCGTGACCAGTCGATGAAGTCGAGCAAGGTCTTCTCGTTGGGGTTGTCCAGGTTCAGGCGGCGGATAGCGACCGTGATGATCTCACAGCCAGACGCTTCAATCGCCGCCGCTTGCTCCGCCATGGAGCGATACTTGCCGGTGCCAAGCATCAGCCGGGAGCTGAAGCGGCGGCCGCCGATCACCAACGCGTCATCCATGGTCCTCTCCTCCCGGGGCGCACCAGAAATGCGGAACGCCGCCTCGAATACGGGCGGCGCGGGCGTAGCGACCGGTGATCGTCCCTCCGCCGGCATTACCCGGTTCAGGTTCGACGGTCGGCGACGGCCCCTGGTCGCCCTCTCAGCCCGGCTCGCCCGAGCTCCCGTGTGCCTCTGCGGTTGTACGCCAACGCTAGCACTCACCGCCCAGGGTGTCTACCACGGCTCCGGCTCGCTCTGGAACATGAGGCCGCGTATAACTGTGGGGCTCATCTGCCCCCTGGAGCACCGCTATGCCTCGTTCACCGCGGGTCCCAACATTGCGCGAGCCCGCCCGCCGCGTACCGGTCATCGCCGAACCGGATGTGCTGGTCGTTGGTGGCGGCGCCGCCGGGCTGGCAGCGGCGGTGGCGGCGGCGCGTGATGGGGCGTCGACGATGCTCGTCGAGCGCTACGGCCACCTGGGCGGGCTGGCCACCGGCGGGCTGATTATCCTGCTGCTGACACTGGACGACGGCGCCGGCCGCCAGGTCGTGGCTGGGCTGTGCCAGGAGTTGGTGGACCGCATGACAGCGCGCGGTGGGACGCACTACCCGCCCCGCGGAGAGTGGGACAGCGACGACCCAGCACTCGTCGAGCGTGCCCGGCGCTGGGGATTGGTGTGGGGCTCCGGGCCGCACCGCGTCCGCTACTCGGTCGCCTATGACCCCGAAGTCTTTAAGCTGGAAGCGGACGCGATGCTTACCGCAGCCGGTGTGCGGCCACGCTTTCACACCTGGGCCACAGCCTGCGTGGTGGAAGACGGCCGCATTACGGCCGTGCTGCTGGAGAGCAAGGCCGGGAGGCAGGCCGTCCGGCCACGGATGGTGATTGACGCCACCGGCGATGGCGACCTATTCGCCCGGGCGGGCGAGCCATATGAACACGAGCAGGTTCATCCATGGCTGTGGTTTCGGATGGCCGGCGTCCACGAAGCCGAGAG
The DNA here is from genome assembly GCA_963170165.1 of Chloroflexota bacterium. Taxonomy (GTDB): domain Bacteria; phylum Chloroflexota; class Dehalococcoidia; order CAUJGQ01; family CAUJGQ01; genus CAUJGQ01. The sequence continues at coordinate 20,491 of CAUJGQ010000112.1, forward strand.
CGCGCCTGGTCTGGGCCGCGCCTTCGTGCACACCCTGGGCGACGGCCACGTGCTGGTCACCTGGGGTGGCGAAGGGCGCATCGACCGCCGTATCGACGCGACCTCACCGGACGACCTCACCCACGCTGAGATCGCCTGCCGCCGCGCGGCGCACGAGGCCGCCGAACGGCTACGGGCCACGGTCCCCGGTTTTGCGCATGCCTATGTCACCGATACAGCCACGCAACTGGGCATCACCGAATCGCGGAGGCTCACCGGCCGGTACGTGCTCGGCCGCGACGATCTGGATCATCCCTTCCCGGACAGCATCGCGGTGACCGGCCATTGGACGAAGTATGCTTGTACCTATGCCATTCCGTACCGTTCGCTACTGCCATCGGGTATCAGCAACCTGCTGGTGGCGGGCCGCTGCATCTCCGTGGATCACCGCGTCCACCACGCCACCAAGGAGATCCCGGCCTGCATGGCCACCGGAGAAGCCGCCGGGACGGCCGCGGCGCTGGCGGTGCGGGGCAACGGTGCCGCTGCTGATGTGGATGTGCCGGCCCTGCGCGCGGCGCTTCGCCGCAGAGGAGCAATTGTCGACTGAACCCCGCTGCCCTCAAGCGCCGGTTGCAGTACGCTCGCTGCGTGCTGATTGACCTGCATTGTCACACCCTGCCTCGCTCCACCTGTTCATCACTCACCATTACCAGCCTGGTAGAAGGGGCGCTGCGCGCCGGACTGGACGGCATCTGCCTGACCGAGCATGACCGGTTGTGGCCGGAGGACGAGGTGCGCGCCGTCAGCCGTGCCAGCGGGCTCACGGTACTGCGGGGGATGGAGGTATCGACCGAGGCCGGGCACGTGCTGGTGTTCGGGCTCGATGACCCGCCGCCGGGAATGTTCTTCGCCCGCACCCTACGCGAAGCTGTGACCCGGGCAGGCGGGCTGATGGCGCTGGCGCATCCAGCCCGATCCGGAATGCCACGGGTTGACCGGGCGGCGCTGGCGCAACTGTTCGATACCGTCGAAGCGATAAACGGTAGCGACGGGCTGGAAGAGAATCGCGCCGCGGCCGCCTATCTGGGTGCGGTGGCGCTGCCGGGCATCGGCGGCTCAGACTGCCACGCGCCGGCTGAGATCGGCCGCGCTGCCACCCGGCTGCCACGCGCCGTCGCCACCGAAGCCGAACTGGTAGCGGCGCTGCGCGAAGGCGGCCATCAGGCGGTGTGGCTGACAGCCAGCCCGTGAGCTTGCCTCTTGGGCCTGGCAGGGACAGAATGCCGGGACACGGGGTAGTATCCAGAACCAGGAGGCCACCCAATGCGCGCGACGATCAACGGCGTCGAACTGCACTACGACCTGGAGGGCAGCGGCCCGACCATTGCGCTGACCCACGGTATCGGCAGCAGCGGCCGGGACTGGGCGCCGATTGTCCCCGCCCTGGCCGAAAAATACCAGGTGCTGACCTGGGATGTCCGCGGCTTTGGCCGCTCGGAGAAGAACCCGAACGCCGAGTACTCGCTCCGCCAGTTCGCCGCCGACCTCGCCGGGCTGCTGGATCACATCGGCGTGGCTAAGGCATACATCGGTGGCACGTCAATGGGTGGCACCATCACCCAACGCTTCATCCTGGATTACCCAGAGAAGACCACCGCCGCCATCATCATGAGCACCTCCAGCCAGGTGAATGAGCGCGCCCGCGATGGCTGGTTTGCCCAGGCCGACGCCATCGAGCGCGATGGCATGGCGGCATGGGTCCAGCGCGGCCGCGCCCCCCATGTCACGGAGGAGTTTCTCGCCGCCAACCCAGATGTACGCGAGGCAGAGGAGCGCCGCATTCGCGAGAATGACCCGCACATCTACGCCAAGATCGCCCGCGCGGTGGCGGACTATCACTTCACGGAAGAGCTCAAGTCCGTGCGCATGCCAGCGTTGGTCATGGTCGGCTCTGAGGACAAGCAGACCCCGCCGGGTGGCTCGGTGATCATCTCGCGCTGCATCCCCGGCGCACAATTGCACATCCTCGACGGGTTGGGACACACGCTTGCCCGGGAGGCGCCGGAGAAGGTGTTGGGACTGATCCTGCCCTTCCTGGCGGCGGTGGAGCAGGGGACGGCGGTGGCGTAGCCGCGACACCGTCCTGGATCATGCTGGTGGGGGCCACGTTCAACCCGAACGCTGCCCCCTTGCACATTTACCGCACCAGCAATTCCCGCGCATATCGGGCCAACTGCCGGGGAAGCCACGCCGCGCCGTCTTCCTCCGGCAGCACAGGCAGCGTCTCCAGTGTGTAGGTCTGGTTGGGCGGCCCGTCATTCAGTCGCGTCCAAGGGGAGCGGCCGGCGCCGCCGTACGCCGCGCCCGTGGCCGCGTTGATCAACGCCACAGCGTGATGCGCATCTGGCTGGACGTGGTCGCGTGCACTCTGCAGGCGCTGGTATGGCACTGCCACATCACGAAGGAAGGTCTCCGCCTCGCGTTCCGCCCAATACGCCGCATCATCGCAGGGGTGGGACAGCGGCGTGCCGCCACGGTGGCAGCCGGTACTCGCCCGGCTGTCCGGGCCTTCCCAGTCAATCAGGAAGCGCACGGGCAGATCCGGGTAGCGGGCTAGCGCACCGGAGGCCATGGTCACGCCATACGACAGCGAGATGATGCCAATCTGTTCGGGATCGACGGCCGGCTGTGTCGCCACCCAGCGCACCACAGCAGCCAGGCCATCTTGATGGGCAAAGCCACCGGCATCCTCAGAACCTCCGCTCCGGCCGCGGCCGTCCGGGTCGAACGTCACTACCACAAATCCCGCCTGGGCAATGCGGGCGTCAATCTGGCGGGCACGCAGGCTCTGGCTGCCCGCGCTCACTCCGCCGGGCACGAGCACCAATGCCGGCAGCCGGTCGCCACCCTGTACCGGCCGCGCGGTGGCGACCCACAGCGCCACGCCGGTGGTCGGGTTGGTCACCCGGCCTTCGGAGAGGGTTAACCCGCGCACCGCCTCGGGCGCTACGCCGCCTGGCGGGCGGGGCTGTGCTCCGGCAGCGCTCACGGACAGCAACAACGCACTGGTGGCCGTCAGTAAGGCCAGGATAGGAATCAATGGGCGAACATGCATGGCGGCACCTCGCTCGTACCGGTTGTAGTTGACACGTGCCGAGCCGGCGCAACGGTTCGCCTAACGCGGCGCCGGCCGTAAACTCGGCGTAAAGCCGCCGCAAGCGGCGCCGGAGGGAAGCGATGGAGACACCGGAACAACGGATCGTGGCCGGCTATGCGGCGCGGGGGCTGACGCTGGCGCTGGCCGAGACGGACACCGGCGGCATGGCGGGCGGCTACATCACCAGCGTGCCGGGCAGTTCCAAGGTGTTCCCTGGCGCTGTCGTGGCCTACGCCAATCGCGCCAAGATGCGGTTGCTGGGTGTGCCAGAGGAACTGCTGCGCAGCCATGGCGCGGTGAGTGCGGAATGCGCCATCGCCATGGCCGCCGGGGCGCGCGCCGCGTTGGGGGCGGCCGTTGGCGTCGCTGCTACCGGTATCGCCGGCCCGACGGGCGGCAATCCGGGCAAGCCGATCGGCACCGTGTTCGTTGCCATTGACCGTGACGGCGAGCAGCGAGCTGAGCGCCATACCTTCAGCGGAGACCGCCAGGAGGTACGGGCGGCGTTCGCCGGCGCGATGCTCCGGCTTGCTGCCTCGGTACTGGATGCGCCTGCCGAGTAGATTCAGCCGGCGAAGCGCGGATACGAGCCAAACACGCGCAGCCAGCTTGCCTTGGCGCGCACCCGGTCGAGCACTGCGGCAACTGCCTCTTCCTGTCGGTGCCCTTCGAAGTCGACCAGGAAGATGTACACGCCCAGTTGGTCCTTCGACGGGCGCGACTCGATGCGCGTGAGATTGAGCCCGGCGTCGGCGAACTCGTTGAGAATGCGCACCAGCGTGCCCGGCCGGTCGTGCTGGGTCGTGAAGGCAATGGACGTCTTGTCCTGACCGCTGGGCTGTGCGTCCTGAGCGGCGAGAACAACGAAGCGGGTGACGTTGTTCTTGCGGTCGCCGATACCGCGGGCCAGCACCTCGGCGCCGTGCACGTCACCAGCGCGGGCTGAGGCGATGGCAGCAGCATCCGCGTGACGGAAGATCTCCTGAACGGCGCCGGCCGTAGATAGCGATGCCTCCAGCCGGGCCCTGGGAAAGCACCGCTCCAGGAAGCCACGGCACTGGCCCAGCGCCTGCGGATGCGAGTAGATCACGCCTACATCTGCCGCCTGCATCCCCGGGCGCACCAGCAGACATTGCTCCACCGGCACGACCAGCTCGGCGCGGACGCGGAGGTCGGTTTCGTGGATGAGGATGTCCAGCGTCTCCGAAACGGAGCCCTCGACGCTGTTCTCGACGGGCAGCACGGCCACGTCCGCCATGCCGGAGCCAACCGCTGCCACCACACCGGCGTGAGAAGGCAGCGCAACGCGCTCGGCATCCGGTGCGTATTGGAGCGCCGCCATCTCGCCGAAGGTGCCGGCCGGACCGAGGAAGGCGATCTTCATCTGGTTACCGTTCGGTGAGCGCCCGCCGCAACTGTTCCTCGGCGTCTACGCGGCTGACGGCAATCACGACGTCTTCGGCGTGGACGCTGTAGCCGGCCGGCAGATGCGGGTTACCGTCGGCGTCGACAATCAGCGTGATCATCGCCCCCTGTGGCAGCAGCACGTCAGAGGCTTCCTTGCCGATGATGCGCGAACCGGCGGGGATGCGCACCTCTACCATCTCAAGGCCTGCCCGTCCGCGCAGATGCAACAGCGGCACCAGCCGGTGGGTGGGTAGCTCCTGCTCGATCTGGTTGAGGATAGCGCTAGTGGCGCTGACGGTGACGTCGATCCCGAGCTTGCGGAAGATCAGCTCGTTCTTGGGGTTGTTGATGCGGGCCATGGTCTTCGGCACACGGAACCGGGCCCGTGCCACCTGGCAGGCGACAAGGTTGTCCTCATCGTCGCCGGTAACGGCAATCAGCATGTCGGCACGGCCGGTGCCCGCTGCTTCCAGTGTCGCTGCCTCGCAGCCGTCTCCCTTGAGCACGACATCGCCCAGCTCCTCGGCGATGAACGTCGAGCGCGGGCTGTGCTCATCCTTCTCGATGACGAGCACCTCATGGCCCTCGTCCAGCAGTTCCTTCGCCAGGTAGAACCCGACCTTGCCGCCGCCAACAACGATGATGTACATGACGGAGCGGTGCGCGTTGCCGGTGGCTACTCGCCCGCTCTCCCCCCTTCAATGGCCTGAAGCAGCAGCTCAGCGCCGATCTTCGTCGGGCTGATCGTGCGCAGGCCAAGCATGTGGTACATCTCTTCCCGGATGGGGTCATAAATGCGGCTGACGACGCAGGGCACATTGAAAATGTGCTTGGCAATCTGCGCCGCCATGACGTTGCGGTTATCGCCCTGGGTGCAGGCCACGAAGGCGTCAGCCGCCTCGATGCCGGCCCGGCGCAGCACGTCTTGATCGATACCGTTACCGATCAACTTGCGGCCGTGAAAGCTGGCAGGCAGCCGGCTGAAGGCACTCGGCCTGACATCGAGCACGGTCACCTCATGGCGTCCCTGCTCCAGCATGGTGGCCAGCTGCGCGCCCACGCGGCCGCAGCCCATTATCACCACTCGCACGCGGTCACCCTCCGCGCAGTGCTAGCCCTCGCCTGTGCGCGCGGGCATGCGGTACACCCACACCTGGCAGGGGGCGTGCTTGAGCACGTATTGTACGGTGCGGCTGAGCTGAAACTCGCCCAGGGGGCGCCGGTATTCGGTGCCGATCACGATCGCATCCATGCCCCGCTCCACCGCCTCATCGACGATAGCGTGACCGGACTCGCGCGCCTGCAGCAATTCGCCCTCAATATGGAAGTCCATCTCCTCTGCCAGCCGCTCGCATTCTGCCAGAATCTCTTCGCCGCGCTGCGCCTCGTCCGCCATTTCGGCATCCAGCGGCAAGGTCCGCTTCACCTCGATGACGTGCACCACCACCACCGAGCCCCGGGAGCGCTTGGCCACGTTGATCGCCTGTGCCAGTGCCTCAAACGAGGCGGGCGAACCATCGCTAGGGACGAGCAACTGGCGGACATCCAGCAGCGCACGCAGGTCGGCGAGTCGGGGCATAGCGGTGGCGGTCCTTCCCGGCACGGCGCTCCCGCCGGTTGCCTCATTATAGATACGGCCTTTTGCTAGGAACCAGACTCCTGGCCAACGGTGATAGCGCCGGTCATACCATCCACGGTCACCAACTGGCCGGTACGGATCCGGTGCGTGGCGCCCTTCACCGCCACCACGGCGGGAATACCAAACTCGCGGGCGACCGTGGCGGCGTGAGACAGCATGCCTCCCGTCTCCACCACAACCGCTGCGGCGGGGATGAACAGCGGCGTCCAGGGCGCGTCGGTGAACGGCGCCACCAGCACCTCACCCGGCTCCAGCTCGGTTTCCGTCGCGGCCTCCACCGACAGCACCACCCGCGCCCGCCCTGTTGCCAGCCCGGCGGAGACCGGCATCCCCATCAGCACGTTGCCTTCCTCTGCTTCCTCTGCCGCGATAGGCTCCGGTGTGACGGGCGTGATGAACACATCCGGCAGGGTGGTCTGCTCCAGCCGCTCCGCCTCGGCTTTGCGCCGGGCCACGGCCTCGCGGGCCGTGGTGGCAGCCAGCCGGTTGTCGAGTGCAGCGTTGACCTCGGACTCCACCAGCCAGAAGATGTCGTCCGCCTGCTCGATCAGCCCGCGCTCGGCGAACCGGCTGCCAAGCTCGCGCAACGGCCGTCGCAGCAGCCGGCACAGCCGCACCCAGTTGGCCTTAGTCGACTCGCGCATCCGCGTAAACCGCTGGGCGCCCGCCAGTAGCTCCAGGTACTCACGCCGCAAGGCACGCGGCATCGCCTCCATCACCTGCGCCTCGATGGCCTCGCGCTGCTGGGCACTGGCCTCCTCGAGGTCATACGGGTCGCGTTCGGCCGGAGCGTCCAGGTAGCTCTTGATCGTGCTGATGGCGAACGCCGGCGCCTCCTCCCAGTCAGCGGCGGAGGGGTCCACCTCCCGCTGACCGCGGAAGCCATACTCATCCATGAAGGTGGCAAACTGTGTCGCCAGCGCTGCCCAATCCGCGTCTTCCGGCGCGGCTATCGCAGCGGCAATGGCACCGGGCTCCATCCGGCGCACCGTCGCTGCCAGGGCCGGGCGAGCGGCGATAGCCCGCGCCACATCCCAGGCGCCGCGGGCGGGACCTGCGCTCTCAACTCCCCGTAGGGCGCTGGTCAGCATGATCACCAGCGCCGGGTCACGCTGGTCGCCGAAGGCTCGCTCCAGCAGCTTGTTCAAGCGATCGGTGTGGTCGCCCGCCGCGCCGGAGACGCCGAGATGGCGCATGAACGGCATCTCCTGCGCCCGCCGCAGCCGCCCGACATGCCGCCATAACTGCCGGTCGCTCAGTACCGCCAGGTCGCGCCCGCGTTCGATGGTCCGCAGCGCCAGGGCACGGCGGCGATCCCCAGCGACATGTCGCGGCAACTGACCCCAGTAGCGGCGCACGGTGCGCCACACCTGCTGGGCGCGCGCGGCATCCGCACCGGCGGCGGCGGTGATGTCCTGCCCATCGGTGCTGGTGATGTACTGGTCCATCAATCCGGATGCGCCGGCGACCGTCCAGGTAGCGATCAGGGCATTGGCCCAGGCGAGGTTGAGGGCATAGCGCCCGGCGTAGACGGCCAGGAAATTGCCGGTGGGGGAGGGGTAGGAAGGCACCAGGTCGGGCACGTCCAGCGTCTCTGCCAGCGCGCGGGTCGCTGCTGCGTCCGCCTGCTGGTACATCGTCGCCACCAGCGGCCGCACGACACCCGGCACAACTTCGGACACGTTGCCGGTGGTCCAGAAGTTAAAGGTAGGGTTAGGCAGCGCGTCCCACTCGCAGACCCGTTCGGTCGACATCGCCGGCCCCCTCTCGCTCCCCCGTGTGTGCGAGGGAGTGTAGGGGGGACACGCCGGGGACGCAACTGCGGCGGCTGCCGGCCGGCAGCATACAGGCAGGACAGTGCTAGACGGCCGGACGCAAGGACGGAGCCGGCGGATCGTCTGTCACTTCCGGCGGCTGGCGCATTCCCCAGAACGGATAGCAGGGTAGTTCGCTGGATTGCGTCATGCGCCGCACCAGCACCTCGACCTGGCCGGAGGGCAGCCGGAGGCGATAGCAGCCCGGCAGGATGCGCAGGTCGCCGGTCAGCGGCACAAAGTAGCCGTACCAGGTTGGCTCGGCGATGCCGCGCAGCCACTCAATCGTGATCCGGCAGCGCACCGGCAGCAGCCCCTCGTGCAGCAGCAGCGCGCCGTCGGTGATCAGAGTCCGCTCGTCAACCAGGAGCGACATGACATGCACTCCGCTGCGCCATCCGGGCGAATGGACGCACACGTTACTTAACACGATCTACGGGCGGGTTCAGAATTACTTGAGGGGCCGTTACAGACCTGTCACCGTCAGCTACGACCCAGTGGTCGGCTACAGCTTGAGCACCAGCAGCTCGCGACGCATGGCGGCGCCGGTGATCTCCACGCGGACATGGATCACCCGGACTTTGACGCGCTTCCCGCCGGCGTTGATGAACAACTCATCGTTGCGCTCAAAGCGATAGGCGGTATCCAGCGTGGCCAGCAACCCGGCCTTCTGCGCTGAGAACGGGTCGGACTCGTAGATCTCCGTGTGCATCTCCCACCTGCCTGCCGCGCTACGACGAGGCTAGGGGGCGGACCGGAGGCCGGTCAAGGTGCTGGTGGCCCGGCTATGCCGCGGCGCCGGTGCTGTGCTTGACAAGGCAGCGCCGTTCGCGCACGGTAAAAGCTGAAAGAGTGTAGGCGGATGATCCAATCAGGGAGGGACCGCCATGTATGCGCGCACGGGCCGCGGCCGCAACACCACCGGTCTGCCGGTGACGGATCGCAGTGGCCGCACCATTGGCCGGATCGTCGGACGTGAGTATCAGAAGATCGTGGTTCGCGAGGACCAGATGCTGCGCTCGCCGCCCGGCTTTGGCTTTGACGCCTGGGCGATGGAACAACTGGTGCTGCCACGGGTTGACTGGGTGACGGTCCAGTGCCGGTTCAACGACCGCCACTACCGCATCAGCACGGCTGACTTCCGGCGCTACCATCTCGCCATCGACCGCGGCGCCGGGCTCCAGTACGTGCTGCCGCTCACCTACTGGCAGGAGACGAGCGGCGCCGCGCCTGCCCCCGCGACACCCGCAGCTACCGTTGCGCCGGCCGGCCGCCCGGCGCCTGCCCCGCCGGTTCAGGGGCGGCTGTTCTGATCTGGGTCTCCGGCACACCCAGGCCCGAGGGCCGCATGACCGATCGATCGCCGCCGGTTGAGCCCGGGCCGCGTGCGGGGCCGCCGCTGGTGCTGCTCCACGGACTGGGCGGCTCGGCGGCAGACTGGACGGAGGTTGCCGGGGCCGCCGCGGCACGCGCCCCAGCGCTGGCGCTGAACCTACCCGGCCACGGCGGCAGAACGGCCCAGATCCGGCCGCTCACCATCGCGGATCTGACTGCAGATGTGGTCGAGCGGCTGGCGGAGCACCAGTTGGGCCGGGTACACCTGCTCGGCCACTCGCTCGGTGGGGTCATCGCCCTCGACTTCGCGATCCAGTATCCAAAGCGCTGTGGCGCGCTGGTGCTGGTGGCTACCACCCCAGAGGCCGCCACCGTTGAGGAACGCGCGGCCTCAGCGCGGCTGGGGCCGGTTCTGGCCGCTGCCATCGCCCGCGCATGGGTGGAGCGGCCGGACAAGACGCCGGCCCTCGGGGCCATCACGACCGCAACGCTGATCGTTGTGGGTGAGCAAGACCGGCCTGCGTTCCAGCGCGGCGCCGAGCTATTGCACGGCTGGATGCCCAACAGCCGCCTGGTGCGGATCGCCGGCGCTGGTCACCACCCGCAGCATGACCAGCCGGAGGCGTTCACCGCTACCCTGCTGGCATTCCTGCAGGAAGTTGATGGGCAATCGATAGATGATTGGCGGCGATAACAGCCGCGCGATTCTGCGATAATGAGCGACAGGGCCCCGCCTGCCTGGCAGGTTGCACCACACCGAACGCGGAGGATGAGCGATGACGACCACGGCGGCCATCCGGATTCCGGCGAATGTGCCTGAGGCGATGCGCGCCACCTACACGCGCAACATGCAACGACTGACCCACGGCACCGGCCGCATTATGCTCTTCGCCGGTGACCAGAAAGTCGAGCACCTCAACGAGGATTTCTATCCGTTCAAGGCAGGCGAGCAAATCGCAGCCGAAGACAACGACCCCCGCCACCTGTTCAATATTGCCCAGGCGGCCGGCAACTCTATCGGCTGCTTCGCCACCCAGTACGGCATGGTTTCCCTCTACGGACCGGACTACCCGGAAGTGCCCTACCTGGTGAAGGTCAACTCCAAGACCCACCTGGTCAATGTCTCCCAGGGCGACCCTGTCTCCACTGCATGGGTCACCGTTGAACAGATCGTGCGCCTGCGCGAGATGAGCGGGCTGAACGTCGTTGGTGTCGGGTATACCATTTATCTCGGCTCCGAGCACGAGAACGTCATGCTGGCTGAGGCCGGGCGGCTGGTGGCCGATGCCCACGCCGCCGGTCTACCCGTGGTGTTCTGGATCTACCCGCGCGGCAAGAGCCTGCTCAAGAAAGAGGGCGACAAGACGGTCAACCTCGAGAAGAGCCCGAAGGTGATCACCGGCGCAGCCGGCGTGGGCGCTACGCTCGGCGCCGACTTCGTCAAGGTCAACCCACCGGACGCCGTCGACGGTAAGAGCAGCGCCGAATGGCTGAAGGTCGCCACCGAGGCGGCCGGGCTCACCCGCGTGATCTGCGCCGGCGGCTCCTCCAAGGAAGGCGCGTCCTTCCTCAAGGAATTGCAGGACCAGCTGGTCATCGGCGGCACCGCCGGCAACGCCACCGGCCGCAACATTCACCAGCGCCCGCTTGATGAGGCGGTGCGCTTCTGCCACGCCATCGCCGCACTGACGTACGGTAGCCGCGATGTCGAGTACGCCACGCGCGTCTACCAGGGGCAGGAGAGCTTCGCCATCTAGCGGGCCGCAGCTGGCCTGCCAGCAGCCGGGGGCGGGGGTACTCGTCCCCGGCTGCGTATTGCCCGCAGGAGCGCCGCCATGGAGTTCCGCCCCATTCGCCCGGACGAATTGGAGCCGTACGCCGCCCTCGACGCCTACGCCTTCGGCTATGAGCTAACGCCTGCGGTGCTGGAGGATTACCGGGCAAAGATGGACCCGGATTGGACTGTGGCCGGCTATGACAGCGCCGGCCGGATGGTAACCCACCTGGTGGCCTACCCCTGGGACATGATGGTCAACGGCCGGCCGGTAGCCAACGGCGCCATCGCCGATGTGGCCGCCTGGCCGGAGGACCGCCGCGGTGGGTACACGGGCGCGCTGCTGCGGACCACCCTGGGCGTCCTGCGTGACCGCGGCTTCGCGGTCTCCATGCTCGAGCCTACCTTCTACGGCTTGTACCAGCGCTTCGGCTGGGCGCAGGCGGCACAGACACACCGCGCCACCCTCCGCCCCGGGCAGATGCGCCTGCTCCCCAATCTCCCGGCCCCGCGCGGCCGGGCGGAGTCGCTGCCGGAGCCCGATATCGGCCTGCTTGCACCGCTCCACCGGGCAGCACTGGCCACAGAAAACGGGCCGCTGCTCCGCACCGACGGCTACTGGCGCTACTGGACCCTCAACCGCCGCGGCGGCGTGCCTTTTCGCACGGTGGTATGGCGTGAGCCATCTGGCAACCTGACCGGTTACGCCGTCCACCGGTATCCGGTGCGCGACGGCGCGATACACCATCCCGTGGACCAGGAGGTGCTGGTGAACGGCTTCGCCGCCTGTACCACCGACGCCTACCTGGGGCTGATGGGCTACCTCATGCGCCACGACCTGGCAGCGCGCGTGCGGCTAAAGGTTCCGCCCGACGACCCGCTGCCGGCGCTGCTCACCGACCCGCTGGCGGTCGAGCGCGAGACGTGGCCGGGCTTCATGCTGCGGTTAGTGAGTGTCCCTGACGCGCTGGAGGCACGCGGGTATGAGGCCCGCGCGCACGGACAGGTCGTGCTGCGTGTTGTGGATCCCGATGCCCCCTGGAACGACGGCAGCTGGCGGCTGGAGGTGGCGGATGGCCGCGCCCGCGTGACCGCCACCAGCTCCCCCCCGGATGTGACGCTGCCTGCAAGCGTGCTGGCCGCGCTGTACACCGGCTACCTCTCTGCCCGGCGCGCGCAGTTCTGCGGGCTACTGGAGGCGGACAAGGATGCGGCCGCGCGCGCGGACGCCATCATCGCGACGGCCCGGCCGCCGTGGAACCCGGACGGGTTCTAGCCTGGCATGGTCGATGCGCGGGGGGTTAAGCATCGCGCCGCATGCCCGTGAACACAAAGCGAAAGCGGTCATCGTAGCGGGGGGCGCAGCGGCGGCAGGAGTAGCGGCGGCCGGCCCGCGTCCTGCGCCCGCGCTTCCACTCCAGACCGCAGACAGGGCAACGATAGACATACACCAGCCGTGGCGCGGGGAAAGACTCGGCGTAACGGCTGGCCCCCAGCGCAGACGCGACGGCGAGAAAGGCGTCACCGTGCGGCGTTGCGGCGCCGCCGTGCAGGTAGCGGGTGACGTGATGTGCCAGTTCGTGGAGGACGATACCACGCGTCCCGGCAGGGCCGTGGGCAGCCAGGAAGTGGCCGGAGATGGCGATGTCTCCCGGTGGCCGGTAGACGCCGGCGCTGCGGGTCATCCGGTTGCTGATGCGCAGCGTCACCGTCGGGAGCAGCGGCGCCGCCGGCAGCCCGGCCACCCGCCCGCCGCGAAGCGCCGACAGCGTGGCTTCTGCCAGTCCCTGCAGCTGGCCCAGCACCTCCGGCTGATGTGCCGCCCGCGCCATGCCGCCACCTCCCGGCCAAATACCGAAGCCCGGCCAGGATAGCCCCCTGCGGCCGGTCCTGACAACGGTGCCCCGAACGTGCCGCCCGGCTATTATGGGCCGGTGGACGGAGCACTCTGCTGCAGTGCCTGTGGCGCCCTCCTGCCGGAGCGAGGCCATCCCGCCCTTTGCCGGATGTGCGGCGGTGTGCTGATCGTCGTGCACCCCGAAGCGCCGTTCGTGCCGGCCCGGTTGCCTGGGCTGTGGCGCTACGCCCCGCTGCTGCTTGCCGGCGAGCCCGTAACCCTGGGCGAGGGGATGACGCCGGTGGTAGCGCTGCCGCGCTGGGGAGCGAGCGCCGGCCTGCCGCACGTGTACGCGAAGCTGGAGTACCTGATGCCGACCGGCTCTTTCAAGGATCGCGGGGCTGCGGTGATGGTGGCGCGGGCGCGTGACCTGGGCGCCGGACGGCTGGTGGAGGACTCCTCCGGCAACGCCGGCGCAGCGGTGGCTGCCTACGCGGCGCGCGCCGGGCTGCCCTGCACCATCTATGCCCCGGCAGACGCTCCAGCCGCCAAACTGGCGCAGATCGCCGCGGCCGGCGCCGAGCTGGTGCGCGTTCCTGGCCCGCGCGAGGCGGTGGCGGAAGCGGCACAGGCGGATACAGCCGGCGACGCCTACTATGCCGGACACAACACCAATCCCTACTTTGTGGATGGCACCCGCACCTTCGCCTTCGAAGTGGCGGAGCAGCACGATGGCGACCCACCCGAGCACATCATCATGCCGGTAGGCGGTGGCTCATTATACTTTGGCGCCTGGCTGGGCTTCCGTGAGTGGCTGGCCGCCGGGCGCATTGCGCGGATGCCGCGGCTGCACATCGCCCAGGCGAGCGGCTGCGCGCCGCTGGCCGCCGCCTTCGCCCAGGGAGCAGCCGGCGCGGTGGCCATCACCCGCTCGCCCACCATTGCCGGCGGCATCACCATCGAGCACCCCGCCCGTGCGCGGCTGTTGCTGGCGGCGCTGCGCGAGACGGGCGGCAGCGCGGTGGCAGTGGACGACAACGCCACCATCACGGCGGCCCGCGCGCTGGCCCGGCTCGAGGGCCTGGCCTGCGAGCCTACCAGCGCCGTTGCCTTCGCGGCGCTCGGCAAGCTGGCGGCCGACGGCGTCATCCCGCCCGGCGAGCGCGTGCTCGTTGCCGTCACGGGCAGCCCGCTCAAGGACACCGAGGCGCTGGCGCTGCTGGCGAATGGCTGAATCCGGCTTCTTCAAAGGACGGCTGACCATGCCCGCGCTTTCCGTCACCTTTGCTTCCGGCGACCTCTCACTGGAGGGGATGCTGCATCTCCCCACCGGCGCCGGCCCCTTCCCCGCGGTGGCCGTCTGCCATCCGCACCCGCGCTACGGTGGTGATATGCACAACAATGTGGTGTCAGCCGCCGTCAGCGGATTGACCGCGCGCGGGGTGGCGGCGCTGCGCTTCAACTTCCGTGGCGTAGGGCGTAGCGACGGCGATCACGGCGGTAGTGGCGAAGAGGCAGACGACGTGCGCGCGGCGCTGGCCTACCTCGCTTCACGACCGGAGGTAGACAGCGCGCGCGTGGGTCTGGCGGGGTATTCGTTTGGTGCGGGGATGGCGCTGCGCGTGGCGGCCACCGGCCAACCGAAGCTTACCGGTCTGGTACTGGTATCGCTGCCGCTGATGATGGCAGGCGATGCCGCTGCGACGCTGGCTCAGGTTCCCTGCCCGGTGCTGCTCGTGTCCGGCGACCAAGACCATATCTGCCCGCTGGAGGAACTGGAGGCCGCCGCCGAAGAGGCCGGCGCCCACGTGCGCGTCCAGCCGGTCGAGGAGACCGATCACTTCTGGTGGGGGCGCGACGCCGTACTGGCCGGCGCCATCGGCGACTGCTTCGCCGCGTAAACCGCGGGGCCACGCGCCGGGCGGCGCAGCCCGGAGGTCCCTGCACCCCAAGGAGGGATGTCAGTGAGTAACCAGCTCACCGCCGGCAACGTCACTATTCTGCCGGTTTCCGACACCGGCATCGGCGGCAGTCCTGCATATATGTTCCCGCAGGTCTCGGCAGAGCAGTGGGAGCCCTACCGCCACTGGATGAATGAGCGCGGGAACTTCCGCATGAACATCGGCACGTATGTCTTGCGCTCAGGCGGCCGGACGATGCTGGTGGACACCGGCTTGGGTGATAAGCCGCGCGCCGGCTATCCGCAGGGCGCCCTGCTCGCCAATCTTGCCGCCGCCGGAATCATGCCTGACGACGTCGATATCGTGCTCTGCACCCACCTCCATATTGACCACGTCGGCTGGAACACGGTGCGCAAGGGCGACGCCTGGGTGCCCGCCTTCCCTCGTGCCCGCTACATCATCGCCCGGACGGAGTGGGAGTACTGGACCGCGCCCGAGCGCGCGGCCACCATCGATTATGTGCAGGATTCCGTGCTGCCACTGGCGGACACGGGGCAACTGGATCTGGTCGAGGAGACGCACCGCGTCACCAGTGAAATCACGCTGGTACCCGCGCCCGGACACACACCGGCGCATGTTTGCGTCGCCATCGTCTCCGGCGGTGAACGGGCCATGATCATCGGCGACATGGCCCATCACCCGGTGCAACTGACCGAGACGGAGTGGAGCGTCGCCTTTGACCTGGACCCGCGTCAGGCCGCCGTCACGCGCGCCGCGCTCGTCGAGCAGATGGAACGTGACGGTAGCCTCGTGCTCGGTGGCCATTTTCCGTTCCCTGGCCTTGGCCGCCTGGTGCGGCTGGGCGAGCGCCGGTCATGGCAGGCGCTGTGAGCGCGGCGCGCCCCCGCTCCAGCACTGAACCCAGGACAGACACGACACCATGACGCAGTGGAGGTGCCCCATGCCCGTTACCGTCACCGCCGGTTCTGCCACTATCATTGCCCTGTCTGACACGGAGCAGCCGTATGATGCCGCTGCGGTCTACCCGGAGGTGACCGCCGCACAGTGGGAGCCGTACCGCGCGCTGCTCTCGGACGACGGCAAGGTGCTGCTCAACTTCGGCTGCTACGTCGTGCAGGCGGACGGCCGCACGGTGCTGATCGACACCGGCTGGGGGCCGGGATTCAAAGGCCAGCTGCTGGAGGAACTACGCGCCGCCGGCGTCGATGCCGGCTCAATCGACACGGTGATGTTCACGCACCTGCACGGCGACCACATCGGCTGGAATCTAGATGAGGGCGGGCAGCCGCGCTTTCCCGGCGCCCGCTACCTGCTGCCCGAAGCCGACTGGCAGCATTACCGCGCTCAGCCGGAGCTGCCCGCGCTGTTTCGCAGCCAGTGCCTGCCGCTGGAGGCGCTGGGCGTACTGGAGCTGGTGTCTGGCGAGCGGCGGCTGTCACCGTCCCTCACCATCGTGCCAGCGCCAGGGCACACGCCGGGTCATATGGGCCTGGCTGCCGTCTCCGGCGGTGAGCGCGCGTTCATCCTCGGCGACGCCGCAATCTCCCCCGCCGACGCGATCGAGACGCAGTGGGCCAACCGGTTTGACTGGGACAGCACCATCGCCCGGCAGACACGCGAACGGTTGCTGGCCGATCTCGAGCAGGGTGGCGCCCTGATCGCCGCCTCGCACTTCCCCAGGCCCGGCCTGGGGCGCCTGACCAGCGTGGACGGCCGCCGCATGTGGCAGCCACTCTAGGGCCCAAGCCAGGCGGATCGCGCGGCTCAGGACCGCGACGTGACGGCAGCCCCGGCATGGCCGCTCTTCCCCTGGTGGGCCGCCGGGTGCTACGCTCGGTGCCGAGCATTCCACCAAGGGGGCCGCCGCCATGTCACGATTCCTCCTCAGGCCGGCCCTCGTCGCTGCTGCCTAGCCCGCGGGTCGCTGCCCCAACGCGGCCATGGTTCCGGCGCACCTCGAGCACTCCGGCTTTGCCAGTACCGGCCGTGGAAGCGTGATGCTTCCGTGAACAGGCGTGGGGGCTGCTGTGCTGCGAGCGTCCGGGCGGGTGCCCGCCTATCCGTTGTATCTGGCTCTGGCCTTCTGCCAGGCGCTGATCTTCACCATGTGCTTCACCGTCACCAGCCTGTACGCGGTGACGGAGGCCAACCTGACCCCGCTGCAACTGGTGCTGGTAGGCACGGCCCTGGAGGCGGGCTGCTTCCTGCTGGAGGTGCCCACCGGTGTGCTGGCCGATGTCTACAGCCGGAGGCTGTCGGTCATCACTGGCATCGCCATCATCGGCGTGGGGTTCCTGATCTGGGGGGCAGCACCGCTGTTTGTCACCATCGTGCTGGCGCAATTGGTGTGGGCGCTCGGCTACACCTTCACCAGCGGCGCAACCGAGGCCTGGGTCGTCGATGAGCTGGGAGAGGAGCGGTCGGCGGCGGTGTTCCTGCGCGCTGCCCAGGCGGGACAGCTCGGCTCGTTGCTCGGCATCCCGCTGGCGGTAGTGCTGGGCCTGGTGGCGCTCAATCTGCCGGTTCTGCTCGGAGGTGTGCTTTACCTTGTGCTCGCTGCCGTGCTGCTGTGGCTGATGCCCGAGCGCGGCTTCCGGCCCGCGCCCCGCGGCGAGCGCGAATCCTGGGCGGCGATGGCCGGCACCCTGCGCGGCGGCCTGCGTGAGGTGCGGCGGCGGCCGGTGCTCGGCGTGATCCTCAGCATCGCTGCCATCGCCGGCGCCGCCTCGGAGGCGTTCGACCGGTTCCGGGATGCGCACTTCATCCGCGACATCGGCATGCCTGCTGCCGGTGGGTGGGAGCCGGTGGTGTGGTTCGGCATCATCAGCGGCACGGGGCTGGTACTGAGCCTGGGCGTCATGGAGTACCTGCGCCGCCGCATGGATCTACGCCATCACCGCCACGCCGCCCGCGCGCTGCTGGTCATCGATACCGGTATCGCGGCGGCGGTGGTCACGTTCGCGCTGGCCGGCAGCTTCGCCGTGGCCTTGGCGGCCGTGCTGGCCGGCGGCGTCCTGCGCCGCGTGAACACGCCGCTGACGGCTGCCTGGATGAATCAGGGGCTGTCTCCCAGCGTGCGGGCCACCGTCGTTTCCATGCGCGGCCAGGCCGACGCACTCGGCCAGGTCACCGGCGGGCCGCTGTTCGGGCTGCTGGCCTCCGCCGCCTCGATGACCACCGCGCTCGCCGCGTCCGGCGCCGTGCTGCTCCTGACGCTACCGCTGTACGTAATGGCGCTGCGGACACCGCAGGAGCGCTGGCGCCCTGAGGTCAGCGAGACAAGCGAAACAGCAGCCCTGCCACCACCGTAACCGTCCACCGCATAGGTGTCCGCGCCGGCTTTGCACCGGTCCGGCACATGGTGGCGTCAGCGGCGTGCCAGCTTGAGGACAGCCAGCCCCAGCAGTGTGGCTCCGGCCGCCACAGTTTGCCGTGGATGGAGCCGCGCTGATGTATAAAGGCTGAACCGCCGGCCGCCGTGGTCGTCGCGCACGTGGCCCATGCCGGGGATGGGCCGGCATAGGTTATTGGGAGCAGTGGCGCTCTTTGGCCGGTTGGTCTTCTGGCCCTCCACGGCGGTACGTGCCAGCCACCAATCGAGCAGCGGTCCGGCCGTGGCTTCCAGCGACGTAAACAGCTTGGCGCCACCACCGATGCACAGGTCGCGCACTCGGTGTTCGGCGGCATACAGGATGGCCTGTGCAGCGATTGCCGGATCGTAGACCGGCGTCATCGGCCTGGGCATCACCCCCAGGTGCGTGACTGCCTGAGCAAACAGCGGCGTATTGAACGAAGAAGGTTTGATCAGCGTCACCTGGATCGCGCTGCCTTCGTGCCGCAGTTCCACCCGCAAGGCCTCGGTCAGCGCTTTCACCGCATGCTTGGAGGCACTGTAACCGCTCTGCAGTGGCACCGCCCGGTCTGATAGCGCCGAACCGATGCAGATCAGCGCCCCGTTTCCAGTCGCACGCAGGTGAGGGAGCGCCGCCTGACAGCCGTGGACCTGGCCGAGGAAGTTGACCTCCATGACCCGGCGGAACTCCTCCGGCGCCATCTGCTCGAACCGGCCGTAGGCGGACACACCGGCGCCGTTGATCCAGGTGTCAATGCCACCAAATGTGGCCACGGCGCGTTCCGCCACCGCATCCACTTCAGCCGCCACCGTCACATCGGCCGGCGCGGCCAGCGCCTGCCCGCCGTTGCGGCGGATCTCTGCCTCCAGCGCCGCCAGCGCGCCGCCGTCGCGCGCTGTCAGCACCACCCGCGCCCCACGGCCCGCCGCCTGCAAGGCCGTCTCCCTGCCGATGCCGCTGGATGCGCCGGTAATGACCATGACCTGCTTGGCCAGAGGCTTGAGACGCTGCATGATCCGGCCCTCCCCATACCTCCATGCTGGCACCGGCACGGCGGGGGTACCGTAGCCCGGTCGGGGGAGGGCGAACCACGGGCGCAGGTCAGGTGGCGGCGGAGGGTGTGTAGCGCAGGGCACGGCCGCTTCCGGCGCCGGTGTGACGGCCGTTCTCCAGCGCTACTGCGCCGTTCACCACCACCAGGGCGATCCCTTCCGGTTCACGCTTGGGGTCGTCCCAGGTGGCGGTATCTGCCACCGTGGCCGGATCGAACAGCACCAGGTCGGCCCAGGCCCCTTCGGTAATCACGCCGCGACCGGCCAGGCCAAACACCCGCGCGGGCAGTGAAGTCATCCGCCGCACCGCTTCCTCCAGCGTCAGTACGCCGCGTTCGCGTACATAGCGGCCCAGTACGCGCGGGAAGGTGCCGAACAGGCGCGGGTGCGGCTTGCCCTCCAGCACGGGCAGTCCGTCGGAGCCGACCATCACCAGCGGGTGCCGGAGGTTGGTCTCGACATCGACCTCGTCCATCGTGAACTGGATGACGAGCGTTTCGCTGCCACGCCCTTCCAGGATGCGCTTTACCGCCTGGTCCACGGGCAGATCAAGCAGGTCCGCCACCTCGGTGACGCGCAGTCCATCCCACTCCGGGTGGCCAGGAACCGTCGCCAGCCGCAACGCCTGAGCGTACTCACCGTCGATGCGGCCGATGCGGTAGAGCGCCTCCAGCCGTGTGCTGCCGGCGATGTAGGGGTACATGTCCAGCGTCACGGCCTGCGAGCCGGCGGCCTGATCCACCCGCGCCAGCGAGGCTGCCACCCGCCCCCAGTTGGCTTTGCCGGTGGCCTTGTGATGGGAGATGTGGACGGCGCAGCCGGCTTCGCGGCCGATGCGGAGCGTCTCCTCGACGGCATCCAGCAGCTGATCGCCCTCGTTGCGCATGTGCGTGGCGTACACACCCTTGGCTGCCGCCACCGGGCGGCACAGGTCAATCAGTTCCTCGGTAGCGCACCAGCGGCCCGGCTCGTAAATCAGGCCGGTGGACAGGCCGCACGCTCCTTGCGCCATCGCCTCCTCGACCCAGCCGCGCATTCGGGCCTGCTCCTCGGCGGCCGGTGGTCGCTGCTCGTTGCCCATTGCGGCATAGCGCAGGGTGTTGTGCCCGGCCAGCATAATGGCGTTGACAGCAGGGCGGCGGCCGTCAACCGCCTCGAGGTAGCCTGCCAGGTCTGTCCAGGTGACGGGCGAGCCGCCAATGGCGAGGATGGCAGAGCCGGTCACCAGCCGCCCTGCCTCGCGGGTAGCTGGGGCCACGGAGAAGCCGCAGTTGCCGGCGACGACCGTCGTGCAGCCCTGCGCGAGCTTAAACTCCATCCCCGGGTATCGCAGCAGGGCGCCATCGTCGTGGGCGTGGGTATCGACAAATCCCGGAGCGAGTGTCAGGCCGGTAGCATCGATCTCGCGCGCACCGCCGTCCCGCGCTTCCCCAACCCGCACGATCCGGCCATCCTCGATAGCGACATCGGCCGTACGCGGCGGCGCGCCCGTGCCGTCGAGCACAGCGGCGTTGCGAATCACCAGGTCAAACATTGGCCCGCCCCCTACGTTCGGCATCTCGGGGAGAACGATACCCGATCCGCGCATCACGCGGGCCGGTGTGCGGCGGTGGGGCCGCGGTCGTATGCTACGCAGGGCACGAGAGCACAACCGAAGCGGGTGAACGATGCGCAGGCACGAGCTGGACACCCCGGCGCTGATCCTGGACCTGGACGTAGTTGAAGCGAACATCGCGGCGATGGCCGCCTTCTTTCGGGACCGCCCGCAGAAGCTGCGCCCCCACTTCAAAACGCCGAAGACGCCCGAGATCGCCCGCCGCCAGATGGAGGCCGGGGCAATCGGCATCACCGCCGCCAAATTGGGCGAGGCCGAGGTGCTAGCGCGGGCGGGCATCGGTCCCGTGCTGATCGCCAACCAGCTGGTAGGCCGGCAGAAGATCGACCGGCTGCTGGCGCTGCCGGAGCACGTCGAAATCATCGTAGCGGTGGAAAGCCTGCTGAACGTTGAAGAACTGGAGGCAGGGGCCAAGCGCACGGGCCGGCGGCCGCACGTGGTGATTGAGGTGGACACGGGGATGCACCGCTGCGGCACCGCCAACCCGGAGGATACCGCCGCCCTGGCGGAACGCATCGCCGCCGGGCCGCTGGTGTATCGCGGCATCATGGGCTACGAGGGCCATACCGTGCTATTGCCAGATCCCACGGACCGGCGGGAGAAGGCCACCGCCGCGCTGGAACGGCTGTCCGCGCATGTGCGCGCCCTTCGCGCCGCCGGCTTCTCTCCTGAGATCGTCTCCGCTGGGGGTACCGGCACCTATGATATCGCCGGTAGCCAGCCGGACGTGACAGAAGTCCAGGCCGGCAGCTATGTGTTCATGGACGGCCGGTATCGTTCTGTTCGCCCTGACCTGGGCCAGCCGGCGCTGACCTTGCTCACCACAGTGATCGCCCGCCACGGCGATTACGCGGTCATTGACGCCGGCATGAAGGCGCTATCCAACGATATGGGTCCGTCTGCGGGCGCCCGCCTACCGTTCACCGTGGCCCGGCTGTCTGAAGAGCACGGCACCGTCCAGACCGGCGAGGCGGACCTGCAACCGGGGATGAAGGTCGAGGTACTACCGTCGCACAACGACACCACGATCAACCTGCACAGCGAGTACTACGTCGTGCGCGGTGATGAGGTGGTGGACGTGTGGCCGGTTGAGGGAGCGCGGGCGTATCGCTAACTCGGGAGCAGCGAGCCGGCAATGGGATGAGCGACACGGACCCGCCCGCGGCCGGCTACGCGGCGCCGCGATGGTTGATTGCTGCCTGCGGGCGATCTCTTCAGACCGGCTCAACCAGCACCAGCCGGTTGCTCCAGCGGTCGGGGTAGCACTGCACCAGGTGCAGCACACGCTCGACCCGGTAGCGCTTTGCGCCCTGAGGGCCGGCGAGACCGATCACATCGCCGTGGGTGAGCGGTGCGCCCCCCTCGATCCGCCCGAGCACGTCGCCGCTGAGGTCTTCGCTATTGATGACGAAGGTGGTCCAGGTAGCCGGCGGCTCGCTCATGGGATCGCCCCCGCGTGGTGTCCGGGCCGGCTGGGATGCGCCTGGCCCGCGCACCCCGTATTGTAGGCAAGGCGGGCGCGGCGTGTGAGGGCTGGCCCCTGGGGAGGGAGAGATGGCAGACACAATTCGGATTGGCGTGGTAGGCGCTGGGGCAAACACCCGGCTACGCCACATCCCTGGCCTGCAGGCGATTGACGGCGTCGAGGTGGTCAGCGTCGTCAACCGCTCGCGCGAATCCTCTGAACGGGTGGCGCGCGAGTTCGGTATCCCCCGCATCCATGACACCTGGCCCGAGCTGGTGGCCAGCCCGGACATTGACGCGGTGATGATCGGCACATGGCCGTACCTGCACTGCCCGATCACACTGGCAGCGCTGGAAGCCGGCAAGCATGTGCTTACCGAGGCGCGCATGGCGATGAGCGCCGCCGAGGCGCGCGAGATGCTGGCCGCGTCACGGCTGCACCCCGAGCTCGTGACCCAGGTCGTGCCCGCCCCCTTCACCTTTCCCGTCGATGCCACCGTGCTGCGCCTGTTGAACGAGGGCTACCTCGGCGACCTCCAGGCTGTAGACCTGCGCGCCTCCCAGGGCTGGCTTAACGCCGGTGGCCCGATGACCTGGCGCACCGACCGCGACCTGTCCGGCGCCAATATCATGATGCTCGGTATCTGGTACGAGACACTGATGCGCTGGCTAGGCCCCGCCACCGCCGTCACCGCCCGCACCCGTATCGCCGTCCCCTATCGCGCCGACCCCGAGACCGGCGGTCGCCGCGCCGTGCAGATTCCGGATCATGTCGAAGTGCTGGCCGATATGCCCGGCGGCGCCATCGCCCGCATGCATATGAGCGCCGTCGCCGGCGGGCTCCCCGGACCGGAGGTGTGGCTGTTCGGCAGTGAGGGCACCCTGCGCTTCGAGATGGCCGGGGCCAGACTGAGCGGCGCGCGCAAGGCAGACAAGGAACTGGCTGCCATCGAGATTCCGGCGCACGAGCGCGGCGAGTGGCGGGTCGAAGCGGAGTTCATCGGCGCCATCCGCGGACAGGAGCGCGTTCGCCTGACTAGCTTCGAAGATGGCGTGCGCTACATGGAGTTCACCGACGCCGTCCACATCAGCGCCCGTGACGGCCGCACCGTGCCGCTGCCGTTCGGCGATTCGTAGGCCCGAGCAATTCAGCGGGCGCGCTCGCGCTCCCCGCCCGCCGGCCCGCCTGTCTCCCCCGCCGCCAGCCGCACCAGCTCGCCGGCCGGCCGGCTCCAGCCGGTGATGCACACGTCAGCGCCAAGCTGCTCGACGGTGACCTGATGCAGGCGGCGGGCGTCTGCCATCGTCCAGGCGCCGCGACCGGCCACCGCCGCCGGGGCGGCCCCGCCGATGATCACGGGCGCGATCACGGCGTGTACCAGGTCCACCAGGCCGGCGTCAAACAGCCCGCCCAGGAGCGTGGCGCCCCCCTCGACCAGAACACTCATCACGCCGCGCCGCCCCAGCTCGGCCAGCAGCGCCGGCAGCGCCACCCCCGTGCCGGAGTCTGACGGGGGCAGCACCAGCACCTCGGCCCCGCCGGCCGTCACCGCCTCCCGCCACGCGGACGGCGATGCCGCCGTTGCTGCCAGCAGTGTCGCTGCCTCCGGTCCGAGCACCCGGGCCTCCGGCGGCGTTCGCCCGCGGCCGTCCACCACGACGCGAAGCGGCTGCCGCCGGGCAGGTCCCGCAGCCGGCCGCGCCGTCAGCAGCGGGTCATCTGCCAGCACGGTACCCGAACCGGCCATGATCGCGTCCAGCGCCGCGCGCTCGTCGTGCACCCAGGCCCGCGCGGCCGAACCGCTCACCCAGCGGGCATCACCGCTGACCGCAGCTATCCGGCCATCGAGGCTGGCCGCGAACTTCACCACCACCAGCGGACGGCCAAGGGCGCGATGGACGATGAAATCCGCATGATGGCCGGCGGCCGCTTCGGCAAGCAGCCCTACCGAGACCGTAATCCCGGCGGCGCGCAGCTCAGCCACACCACCGCCGCGCACCCGCTCGTCTGGATCGATGATGGCGCAGTGGACGGCGGCCACACCGGCATCAATCAGCGCGCGTGTGCACGGCCCGGTGCGTCCGGTGACGTTGCACGGCTCCAGGGTGACGTACGCCGTCGCGCCCCGCGCCCGTTGCCCGGCCTGGCGCAGCGCCATCACCTCGGCGTGCGGCCCGCCCGGCGGCTGGGTGTGGCCGGCGCCGACAATCACGCCATCGTGCGCCAGCACCGCCCCCACCGCCGGATTGGGTGAAGTCCGGCCGCGGGCGAGCCGGGCCTGTGCCAGTGCGGCTGCCATCAGCTGAGCGCCGTCCATACGCCCATCGTACAGGGGTCGCGCGTCACCGGCCGGCCGCGCGGTCGGGCTCCATCTTCCTCCGGAGGGGCTGTGGTACACTGGCGGCACGATGACCGAACGCGACACCGTGCCTGAGCTACCGCCGCAGGCCCGCAGCGAGTGGCGCACTCCCGCGAACGGAGCTCTGCCGCTGCCGGAGGCCACCGCGCCGGTCGACGACCACGCCCTGTCCGGCGAGCCGGAGCGCCCGCTGAGCCTGCGCCCGCGCGTGGCGGAGCCGGAGCCCGAGCCGCTGCCGGACCAGGGCTCTGCCGCCTATGTGAAGGCGTGGGACGCGGTGGCGCCGGTGGCCGGCCACGGGACGAAGGTACGGCATAGCCGGCTGCTGTTCGCCCGTGAGCTGGTCGAGACGGCCATTTTGGCGGTAGCGATCTTTCTGGCCGTGCGGGCGGTGGTCCAGAACTTCCGCGTGGAAGGACAGAGCATGGACCCCACGTACGCCACCGGGCAGTACGTGCTGGTGAACAAGCTGCTGTACCAGAAGCTCGACTTCGGCCCGTTTGGCGGAGAACGGCGGCTGTTCCACGCGCCGCGGCGGGGTGAGGTGATTGTCTTCCACCCGCCGTTGCCAGAGCTGCCCAACCAGGGTGGCGAACGCGATTTCATCAAACGCGTGATCGGTATCCCCGGCGACCACGTCGTGATCAAGGACGGCAAGATCACCGTCAACGGCCAGGAGCTGCAGGAGCCGTACCTCAAGAACGCCGTGCAGACCTTCTGCGGCGGTCAGTACTGCGATGCGCAACTGCAGCAGAACCAGTACTTCGTGATGGGTGACAACCGCACCAACAGCTCCGACTCCCGCCTGTGGGGCCCGGTGAGCGGTGAGAAGATCATCGGCAAGGCGTGGTTTGTCTACCTGCCATTCGATGACTTCGGCCCTGCCCCCAACGGCACTCCCATTCTCAGCCCCACCCGCGCCACCGCGCGCCCGTAGCTCAACGGTAGAGCAGTGGACTTTTAATCCATTGGTTGTAGGTTCGAATCCTACCGGGCGCACCCGTTTTTGAATCTGAGAACCGCCCTGGTGGGGCGGTTCTCGCCGTCTGTGGGGAGCTACTACAGCAACCCATACAGCAACCCGGGCGGATCGGGGCGCACACCAACGCGCAAATCGGGGCGCTCAAGGGCACTTTTGAATCTACAGCGCACGCTCACGGACGCCCACGGACGGCCGGAATCTCAACTTTTAAATCGCGATATTGCCGCCGGCAATCGGCTGGGTGTTGGGATTGGCGGCCAGCCAGACGGCCGGGGCGCCGGGGTCGCGCGCCAGCAGCTCCGTCAGCGCCGCCGGGGTGTGGAAGCCCGACAGTTCTCGGCTGCGGTAGCCCGCCCGGCGGGCATCCTCGAAGTACACCTGATGGCCGTTGGTGGCGTAGAGGAAGGGAGCGCCGCCGGTGGCATACGACACCAGCGGCTCTGCCACCCCGCGGCTGTAGCGTTCGGCCTGGGCGAGCACGGCTGCCGCCGCCACCACCTGGCGCTTGGCCTCGATGAAGGCGACCAGCCGGCCGCCAGCGAACAGCGCGTAGTCAGCGGGTCCGGTGGCGGTGGGGTACTCGGTGACGGCGCAGCGGTCGAGCGCGGCAGCAGGCAGCCGCTCCACCTCGCGCCAGGGGCGCACCGTCCAGCCGGCGGCAGCGAGCCGGGGGTCGATGCGCTCACGACGGGTACGGGCTTCATCCATCGCCCCCGTACGATACCCCCTCAGACCGAACCGGGCCAACCGCCGGCTGCGGGCTCGTGTCCGGGCGGGCACATGCCTGTAGCGGCCAACGGGAATGGGGCAGACCGCCCGCTCCTGCGCGAAGTCGCCGGGTCCTCCTTCGCCGGTGCCGGGTCCAGCGCGCATACGCCTAGGCCGCCGGCCGGGAGCGGGGGGCGATATGGTAGGTGATGCAGATGCCGGGGATGCCGGCCCGCGCCGTCCGGGCCCGCTGCGCGGGGGCACCCACCGGCATTATCGGGCGGGAATGTCCGGAGCGGCGGGCGCCGGACCACGACCAGAGCATGGACGCACGTGCGTGCATTTGTCGCGGCTGCGATAGCCGGGGGGACGGCGGGGCGGGTAGCATGGTGGCTCACTGCCCGCCTGTGCAGGCCGGCCCGGCGGTAACGCGGCCACGATGAACGACGACATTCGCCTGGCGATTGACTGGCTGATGGCCCACCCGGTGGCGCTGATCGGGGTAGTGGCCGCCGTGTTTGTGGTCGTGACGGTTGTGCCGCTGCTGGCGCTGAGCCTGGTATTTCACGTAGCCGGACGCACGATCGCCGGTGGATTGCGCGGCGGTCCGTGGCTGCGGGGTGTGACCATCGTGGCGCTAGCTGCACTGCTGCTCGGGGGCCTGCACCTGTGGACAACCCGCACCAGCACGCCGCTGCTGATCTACAGCGAGGGGCCAGCTCCGCAATTCGTCGAAGGCGCCGTCTACGACCTCACCCTGGAGCCGGATGGGAGCCTGCTCGTCACCGAGGAATTCACGGTTACATTGGCACGTGACCTCCGCTCCCCCTTCCGGCCGCTGCGGCGCGATCAGCCCGCCACCGTGCTGGCGCTGAGCGACGACGACCGGCCCATCTCCGCACAGGCGTGGATCGGGCCCCAGTCCGGCATCCGCCTGGGTACGGGTGTCACTGGCGGGCGGCATCGCTACCGGCTGACCTACCGGCTGCCTGCCACCACGAAGCCGGCGATGAAGCAGCCCGAGCGCATCTGCCCGCCGTTTTCCGCGTGCACATATCTGACCGACCAGCGGGAGCCGCTGCCTGTGCAACGCGTCTCCTGGCGGCCCCTGCCCTGGCCCGTGGCCGGCGAGATGGTCGTGCGCTGGCACTTCCCCCACCCGTACCAGCTGGAGACACTGGCGGCGCTCAATGCGCGCTTCACCTGGGCGGAGCCGGGCAGCCGGCAGGTCGATGATCGGACCGTCGAAGTGCGCCGGGTCTCTGCCGTGCCGGTGACGCCGCCGCCGTGGCTGGCCACCCTCGCGATCCCAGAGGGTATGACGGAGGCAGGCACACTGCGGCCGGACGCCGGAGCATCGTGGATGGTGGCCGTACTGCCGTTGCTTGCCCTTGCTGGCGCCGCCGCCGTCCGGCTGCGGATGGGCGGCGCCCCTGCTGGGCTGGCCACCCTCAAGGCCGAATACCAGCCACCAGACGGCTTACCGGCCACCGCGCTTGGCCGGCTGGTGCGCGCCCGCCGCCCGGCCCTGGTGGCAGCGGTCCTTGCCGCAGCGGCCAGCCAGGGCGTGATGCGGGTGGATGCGCTGCACCGGCCGCGCACGGGATTGCCGGACCAGCACGACGACGAGTTCACCGTCACCGGAAGCATCGAGACGCTCCCCGCTGCGGAGGCGTTGTTCCTGCGCCGGTTGCTCCACGGCCGGAGTGCCGTCCGGCTCTCACAACTGGAGGGACGGCTATACGAGGCGACGGAGCAACTCGAGACCGATGTGCAGCGCGCGCTGGTGGCCGGCGGATACTTCAACCGCCGCCGCGAGGTGCAACGGATGGCGGGCGTCGCGCTGGCTTTCGCGCTGGGGATCGGCGGTCCGTACGTGACGTTCTACCTGGTGAATCGCTTCCCGACGTTTCTGCCCGTGCGTCACGGCAGCCCTGCCGAGCGGCTGGGGTTCACCGAGCCGGTGCTTGCCGCCTGGGTGCTGGCTGCGCTGATCGTGCTGTTCGCCGCCCTGGCCGTCCCCACCATCACGCGCAAGGGCGCGATGACGCGCTCACGGGCGCGCGGCTTCGCGGAGTACCTGCGCACCGCCGAGCTCAGCCGCATCGAGCACGCGGCTGCGGAGGGGCACGCTCCACCGCTGCTGCCCTACGCGCTGGCGCTGGACGTCTCACGTGAGCTGACCGAGCGCTGGCAGGCACTTGCCGGGGCGCCGGACAACCGCCGCGGGCGCCGCCGAACACTCGGGCTGGGCGAGGCGGCGTTTGGCGACGACGGTATCCTGCGGCAGCCACTGCTGATGACGGCGGGTACTGTGCAGGGAGGAGAGCCAGGATGACTGCTCCGATCGTGGTTGGCGCGAGTGTCGCCTTGAGCCTGGTGCTGCTGCTCTGGTTTGCCCTGACCTACAACCGGTTAGTGCGGTTACGCCATCGCGTCCGCGATGCGTGGGCCGACGTTGACGTCGTGCTCAAGCAGCGCTATGACCTGATCCCCAACCTGGTCACGACCGTGAAGGGCTATGCCGCCCATGAGGCCGCCGTGCTCGATGCCGTCAGCCGGGCACGAGCGGCAGCGCTGGGCGCCACCACGCCGCTGGAGCGTACGCAGGCAGAGGGTGCGCTTGAACGGTCGCTGCGCTCGCTGTTTGCGGTGAGTGAGGCGTATCCCACACTCCAGGCGTCCGCCGGCTTCCAACAACTGATGACGGCCCTGGCGGAGACCGAATCGACGCTGCAAAGCGCCCGCCGCTACTACAACGGCACCGTCCGCGACTACAACACCGCCCGCGAGACGTTGCCCACCAACATCATCGCCGGGGTCGCGGGCTTCCACGCCGAGTCGATGTTTGAGGCAGCCGTCCCGGAGCGCAGCGCACCACGGGTGGCCTTCTAGCGGGTGGCGCACCGTGGCAAACTCTGCCAAGTGTGCGCCGGATAACAGCGATACGGGTGCGCCACTGCTAGGCTGTGCAGCGCCGGGGACACACGCTCCCCGCCATTACGTCCACCGCAGGAGGCACACCATGCTCGGTGACCTGTCCAGCCACTTCTCTAGCGTGCCGATCTCAACGCTCAACGCCGCCACCCTGTACGCTGCCCGCACCCAGAGCACAGGCGCCCGTCTATCGCTGCCCGAGTGGCTGCGCCGGTAGCGCTGCCCGTGCCCGAGTACAGGCGGTGCACTGTCGCACCTACGACAGACGGCGCAAACGGCCGGGGTACACTCATCTTCGTATGCTTCGGCGCTGGATTGCGAGATCTCTGCTTGACAGCGTGCTAAGCACTTCGCGTATTATGGCGTGCCTCGTGTCCGCTCCCCGGGGAGGTAGCCGTGGCTGCTCCCGCGCCGCTGTCACCGCCGAGCAACGCCGGCGCGGATTTCCGCGTGGCGCTGGTGTGCCTGCCCTGGTACACCGCGGGACGGCCCTCCATCCAGATTGGGCTGGTGGGCGCCATCGCCCGGCAGGCCGGCTTTCCCACCGATCTGTATCACCTCAACCTCGACCTGGCGGCCCGTACCGGCCCTGCTATCTACGAGGCGCTGTGCAATCACCGCGGTCACCTGACCGGCGACTGGCTATTCTCGGTGGCCGCCTTCGGTGAGGAGGCGCACAGCGATGATGCCGCCTACTTCGCCGCGTTCGGTGAGGAGATCCGGGAAATCGGCGCGGCGATTGACGAACCGCCGGCCTACCTCTCCCGGCTGCGGCACGACATCTTGCCGCAGTTCATCGACGATTGCCTGGCGGCGGTGGACTGGGGGCGGTACCGGGTGGTGGGGTTCAGCTCCACCTTTCAGCAGAACGTCGCCTGTCTGGCGCTGGCCCGCCGGATCAAAGGCACGTACCCGGATACGGTGATCGTCTTTGGCGGCGCCAACATGGAAGACGAGATGGGTCCGGGCTACGCCCGCGCCTTCACATTTGTCGATTATGTGCTGTCCGGCGAGGCGGACGAGAGTTTCCCGGCGCTGCTGCGCTGCCTGGCCGCCGGACAAGAGGCGCCGGAGATTCCCGGCCTTGCCCTGCGGACAGCCGGTGGTGTGCGCTCCTGCGGTCAAGCCCCACCCGTGCGCGATCTCGACGAGCTGCCCGTGCCGGATTACCGCGAGTACTTCGCCCGCCGCGACGCACAGGGGCTGCAAGCCGCCTATCCCCACCCGGTGCTGCCGTTCGAAAGCTCACGCGGTTGCTGGTGGGGCGCCAAGCACCACTGTAGCTTCTGCGGACTGAACGACCTGATCATGCCGTACCGCGCCAAGCGGCCCGAGCGCGTGCTGGCGGAGCTGACCGAGCTGGCCGCCCGCCATGGCAGCACCTTCTTCGCCGCCTCAGACAACATCCTGGACATGAAGCACCTCCAGCAGGTGCTGCCACGCATCGCGGAAGCGCACGCCGATTTCCAGTTCTTCTACGAAGTGAAGGCAAACCTGACGCGCGAGCAGATTCGCACCCTGGCCCGCGGTGGGGTGCGCTGGATCCAGGCCGGTATCGAGAGCGTCAACACTAACCTGCTGCGCCTGATGAACAAGGGCTCCAGCATGCTGCAAAATGTGCTGCTGCTGAAGTGGGCGCGCTACTACGGCATCCACGTAAGCTGGAACATCCTCTGGGGCTTTCCCGGCGAGACAGAAGCTGACTATCAGGAGCAACTGGCGGTACTGCAGCTGATCCCGCATCTGGAACCGCCCAACCACGCCGGCCGCATCCGCCTGGAGCGGTTCTCCCCCTACTTCACCGGCAGGGCGGCCGGTACGCCCGTAGAGGTCCGGCCCGACGCCTCGTACGCCTACGTCTATCCAGGGCATGTGCCGCCGGCGCAGGTGGCCTACTTCTTCGAATACGCCATGGATGGCACCGTCCCGGACGAGTCGAACGCGGAGACGGTGGCGTGGGTGGCGGAGTGGGAGCGGCGCTGGTTCTCGGAGCGGCCGGACACGCTGTCCTATCGCAAGTCGCTCGACCGGCTGTTCATCGACGATCATCGCGGCGCGGCGCCGGGTCAGACCTATACGCTCACCGGCCCCGCGGCGCCGCTGTATGAGTACTGCGGCGAAGCGCCGCGCACCGTGCCCGCCATCATCAGCCACCTCGACGGGACAGTCTCAGCGGAGACGGTCTCGCGGCTGCTACGCGAGCTGTCCGCGCGCGGTCTCATGCTGCAGGAGGGTGGCCGGCATCTCAGCCTGGCGCTGCCGGCTAATCCCGGCTGGTGATCAGCCAGGCGGCAACGTAGCGTCTCCGCCCCGCACGCTGGGGCGCGCAACCTGGTTCACGGCCACCGGCAGGCGGGACGGTTCCCCGCCGTTCACCAACAGCATCACAAGGAGGTATGTCTTTGGCATCGTTAGACGATCTGCCCAAGATCCTGGCAGAGAACCCACAGGCGCGCGAGGAGTTGATGTCGTTGCTCTCTGGCTTCTGCCAGCGCTACGGGGTCGAGCTGAACACTCAGGACGCCACGCAAGTGGACAACGACGAAGTGCGCGGGTACATCCTCGGCGCTCCGTCGCTGGGGAGCCAGCCCGCCCTTGGCCGCCAGCCAAACATCGGGGCACTGCGCCCGGGTGGTGGGGTCGCGCTCATTTACGACGTCACCGGCTCGGGCACCAGCCGCACCTTCTGGATCTAGTTCGCGACGGGTTGCGACCCGCCACGGAGGTGCTCTCTTGGCCTCAATCGATGATCTGCCCAAGATCCTGGCAGAGAACCCGCAGGCGCGTGAGGACCTGATCACCTTGCTGACGGAGTTCTGCGCACGGCATGGGATCGAGCTGAACACCCAGGACGCCACGCAAGTGGACAACGAGGAGGTACGCGGGTACATCCTCGGCGCTCCGTCGTTGGGGGGCCTGCCCGCCCTTGGCAAGCCGCAGGCCCTGCCCGGCGCACGCCTGCCGGGCGGTGTCGCGCTGATCTACGACTCCACCGGCTCAGGTACCGGCCGGACTTTCTGGATCTAGTTCATCCCCCGCCGGTGGCCGTGCGGCCGGGGGAACGAGTACGCCGATGCCGTTCTTTCACCTCAACCTTCAGATCACACAGCAATGCCCGTTGGAGTGCGCGCATTGCTGCATCGAGTCCGGACCCTGGCGGACCGAGAGCATGGCGCTGCCTGATGCCGTGTCCTATGTCCGCCAGGCGCACGCGATCAACCCAGCCACCGTGCTCAGCTTCACCGGTGGGGAGCCGTTCGTTCGCTTTCCGCTGATGCGTGACATCGCCCGTGCGGCGGACGAGCTCGGCATGTGGCACACGACGATCACCAGCGCCGTCTGGTGCAAGTCGGTGGCCTTCGCCCGGGAGCGGCTGGCGGAGCTTCAGCGCTACGGGCTGCGCACCGTCAACCTCAGCTATGACTCGTTCCACGAGCCGTGGGTGACGCCTGAGCGCATGCAGCACTGCATCACCGCCGCCGCGGACCTGGGGCTGCGCATTCACGTCGGCGGCGCCGTGGTTTCTGGGTCGAAAGGCGCGCGCGAGCTGTTGGGGAGCTGGCTGGACCGGTTCCCGCAGGTGGAGAGCGCAGATTGGGGCGTGGCTCCCAACGGCCGCGGCGCTCTGATTCCGGCCGAGCGGATCCTGTTTCAAGAGGCGCCACATCTGGAAGCCACCTGCCCGATGGCATCAGAGCTGTTGATCGAGCCGGACGGGACGGCGTATCCCTGCTGTACTACCGGTGGCGATTACGCCTTCCTGCGCCTGGGCAATGCCCGCCTCACCCCGCTGGCCGAGCTGCGCGCCCACGCCGAGCGCCAGTCCTGGTTTCGCATCATCGTCCGCG
>CAUJGQ010000113.1 GCA_963170165.1 Chloroflexota bacterium
GCGCCGCCGAAGGTTACCGTCGCGCGGGCCGGCAGCTCTTGCTTGGCGTGGAATCGCACCTCCACCACCACCGGCACACCGGTGCCACCGCTCCAGACTTCGGGCGAGCGGCGCACCTTCACCTTTTCCTTGAAGTACTCGGCCGTGCGTTCCAGGACGGTGACCGTGACACCAGCCGGAACGATGACGGTGACCTCAGCACTCTTCACCATGCGTTGGACCTGTTCGGGTGTGCCCATGACCCCTACGACGATGCGCATCTCGGAACCGGCGATCTCCAATATCGGGTCATCAAAGCACCAGGACTCATAGGCTGATGACCCCGTGACGGAGGTGGCAAGCGCGGTGATGGCGGCCAGGGCGATGGCGAGCAGGCGGAGCATGGCAGACCTCGATGGATGCAGTACCGGCGGCAGACCGGCCTACCAGCTACTTCGGTACATAACCAGTCCGCGGGCAGTTAGGGATCTACCGGATTTGACGTACACGACAGGCTGGTGAGTCTGGAGGCCGGTGCCAGACCCTGCCCCGAACGTAAAGGTGAACGAACCGTGGCCGCCTGCTAGACTTTGAGCGGCACGCGGCGTAGCCGTATCCAAGATCGCCCAGTAGGGGAGCGCATGACCGGCACGATCGTTGATATGCACATTCACACCACGAATGGCGCTTCGGATAGCCAGCTACGCCCAGAGGAGATGGCGGAAATTGCCAAGCGCATTGGCCTCACCGGTGTCAATGTCACCGAGCATGACCGGGTGTGGGACCGTTACACGGCCGACGCCTTCCGCCGGGAGAACCCGCACGTGTTTCTGAGCCCCGGCATGGAAGTCTCCACCGATATGGGTCACATCATCGTCGTGGGACTAAAGGAATATGTCGGGGGGATCCGCAAGTGCGCAGAACTGCGCAGAGTGGTGGATTCGGTGGGGGGATTCATGTCGGTCGCCCATCCGTTCCGTCATTTCTTCGATCCAGTGACCTTCACCCGACAGGGTAAACAGCCGCCTGAGATGACGCCGGAAAACCTGGCCAAGATGCCCGTGTTTGAGTATGTCCACGGCATCGAGGTGCTCAACGGCGCCAACACCATGCGCGAGAACTACATGGCGTTGCAGGTGTGCCATATGCTCTCCAAAGTGCCGACCGGTGGCTCGGACGCCCACTCCACCAGCGGGGTCGGCTACTACTGCACGGTGTTTGACCGGCAACTGTCGAGCGTGGAGGAAATGATCCAGGAACTGCATGCTGGTCACGTCCAGCCTGGTCGCGGCCTGCCGGAAGGGAAACTCTCCATCTTTACGCTGGACGACGTGCCGGAAGGCATCAGCCGCTGAGCGCCCGCCCGGTGAGAGTTGCTACAATGTGGTCGATGGCAGGCGCGCGCGGTCGCGGCGGCTGGCAGCCATCTTCAGTCGCTCTCCCTGGCTCTCAGCCCTCATACGACGGACTAGGCGATGTTCACCCCGTGTGTCTCGCTTGACCTTGAGATGACCGGGGTGGATCCCGCCACCGACGCGATCATCGAAATCGGGCTGGTTCGCTTCGATGCCGGTGGCGTCATGGACCGCTTCTCCTCGTTGGTGGCGCCGGAGCGCGCGCTGCCCAAGCGGATCGAATCGCTCACC
Source organism: Chloroflexota bacterium (assembly GCA_963170165.1). Taxonomy (GTDB): domain Bacteria; phylum Chloroflexota; class Dehalococcoidia; order CAUJGQ01; family CAUJGQ01; genus CAUJGQ01. Next base: position 1,626 of record CAUJGQ010000113.1, read on the forward strand.
GGCATCACCGCTACCGCCCTGGCGGACGCTCCGCGCTGGGAGCACATCGCCGAGACGGTGCGACGCTTCCTCGGTACTGCGCCCCTGGTAGGTCAGAATATCGGTGTTGACCTTGCCTTCCTGCGGCGGCGCGGCCTGGAGCCCTCCGGGCCGGTGTTTGACACTGCCGAGATGGGTGAGCTGCTGCTCCCGGGCCGGCCAGACTACAGCTTGCGCAGTCTGACAAGGCTGCTTCAGATCGACTTCCCGGTGCAGCACCGGGCGCTGCCCGACGCCGAGGCGGCGATGAAGGTGTTCCTGGCGTTGCGCGCCCGGCTGACCCGGCTGGACCGCCCGGTGCTGGCCGAGGTCGCACGGCTGACCGCGCCCCACCATTGGCCGCTGGCGCCCTTGTTTGTGGAACTGGCGGGCTCAGCGCCGTCGCCACGGCCGGCCGCGGGCGCCGATCTGGACGGCGTGGCGCTGGACCTAACCGCCCGTGCACCCGAGTTGCCTCCGTCCCTGACCGCCAATCAACAGATCCTGCCGGTCACCGGGGATGAAGCCGCGGCCGTGTTCGCTGCCGCCGCGCAGGATCGCCGGCGCTTCCCCAAGTTCGAGCAGCGGCCGGAGCAGGTCGAGATGGCGGCGGCCGTCGCAGAGACGCTCAGCAGTGAAGGCACGCTGGTGGTGGAAGCCGGAACCGGGACCGGCAAGTCACTGGCATATCTCGTGCCGGCCGCCTGCTACGCTTTGCGCAACAACGCCCGCGTGCTGATCTCCACCAATACGATCAACCTCCAGGAGCAAATCACCGGGAAGGATACGCAGGATCTGTACCGGCTGCTCGAGGCAGGCGCTCCACCGGACCTGCACGGCCGAACGGCCGAACTGCGCGTGACCCAGCTCAAGGGGCGCCGGAACTATGTGTGCCTCCAGCGCTTGCTGGGGATGCGCCGCAGCGGCGCTACCACGGACATCGAGGCGCGCTTCCTGGCCCGCATCCTGGTGTGGCTGCAGCTCACCGAGACGGGCGACCGATCAGAACTCACGCTGCGACAGGACGAGGAGCCACTCTGGGCGCGCATTAGCGCGCAGAACAGCAACTGTTTCAGCGGACCGTCATACTACGTGCGCAACGGCTCATGCCAGTTACTGCGCGCGCGCAAGCGCGCCGAGGGCTCGCACATTGTCATTGCCAATCACGCGCTGCTGCTGTCTGACCTGGCTGCTGGGGGCCGTGCCCTGCCCGCTTATGACCGGCTGATTGTCGATGAGGCGCACAACCTCGAAGACGAAGCCACCAGTCAGTTCGGTTTCCAGGCGGGTCAGGGGCACTTCACCGAGTACCTGGATAGCCTGCTGGTGCGCGGTGCGGGCAAGGAGAGCGGTATTGTCGCCGATGTGCATGATGCGCTGCGGTTGGTGCCGAACACTTCACCCGGCTATCGCTTGCACGCTTTGGCTGATAGCGTCGGTCAGGCGGTGGACCGGGCGCGGGCCCGGATTCCTGAGCTGTTCCAGTGTGTGAACGGCTTCATCACCAACCACGGTGACGCCGGCGGCGAGTACGACAACCGGCTGCTCCTAACCTCGGCCAAACGCGCCCAGCCGGAATGGGAGCAGGTGGAACTGGCCTGGGAGGACAACCGGTTGCTGCTGCTTGAGGTCGAGAACCAGCTGGTGAAGCTTTCCACCGGCCTATCCGACGCAAACAGCGAGCAGATTCTCGACTACGACACCTTGCTCGGCAACGTGGTTGCGGCCACACAACGCGGGCAGCAGCTGCGCAAGGGCGTGGACGAGATTGTCGAGCGGCATGACAACGACCGCATCGCCTGGATGACCACCAACCGCGTCACCAGCGCCGTCAGTTTCTCATCTGCCCCGCTGCATGTCGGCGATGTGTTGACCGACTACCTCTTTGGCCGCAAGCAGAGCGTGGTGCTCACCAGCGCTACTCTGTCCACGGGTGGCAATTTCACGTACATCAAAGAACGGCTTGGCGTGCCGAACGCCGACGAGGTCCTGTTAGGATCGCCGTTTGACTACAAGCGGGCGGCGCTGGTGTTGTTGCCGGCCGACATGCCGGAGCCGAGCTATCGCGAGTATCAACCGGCGGTCGAACAGGCAGTGATTGAGCTGTGTACGGCCAGCCGTGGCCGGGCGCTCGTTCTGTTCACGTCGCACAGTGCACTGCGGGTGACGCACGCCGCCGTCCGCCGTCCGCTGGAGAAGGCGGGACTGCGGGTGCTGGGTCAGAACATCGATGGCACAGCCAAGGAACTGGTTGAGCAGCTGCGCGCCAGTCCGAACACGGTCCTGCTCGGTACATCCTCGTTCTGGGAAGGGGTAGATGTCGTCGGGGACGCGCTCTCGCTGTTGATCATCGCCAAGCTGCCGTTCTCCGTCCCGAACGATCCGGTGTTCGCCGCCCGCTCTGCGCAGCTCGATGACCCGTTCATGCAGTTCGCCGTGCCGCAGGCCGGGCTGCGCTTCAAGCAGGGATTCGGCCGCCTCATCCGTCACCGCGATGACCGCGGCGTGATGGTGGTGCTGGACCGGAGGCTGTCCAGCAAGCGGTATGGCCGTGTGTTCCTAGCATCGCTGCCGCCGTGTTCGATCTCACAGGCGCCGCTGGAGCAACTGCCACCGCTGGTTGCCCGCTGGCTGGCAGGCATCGCAGCCAAGCGGACGGCGGCGGATCCGCCGGCGTGATGCCCGCCCGCGTGCGTGTGTACTTGGCCGCGCCAGCGGGGGCGGATCTCGACCGTACGTTGCCATGGCTGCCAGAGGCAGCTGCGGCGGTATGGGGCCGGGGCGTGCCGGATGAACCGGCCGTGTCCGTAGGAGCGCTTCATAGCCGCTGGGACGCCCGATTTCCGCCGGGCATGATACTGCTTGGGTCATTGACGGACGGCCAGGCAATCGCTGTCATACGTCTTCGCGCCATTCCCGGGGAGGTGCTGGTGATCGATGCGCTGGCGGTGCAGCGCGACCAGCGCAATCGGGGCTATGGCCACGAATTGGTGATCGCGGCCGAAACCGGCTACGGCACGGGGATGCGGAGCGCTGCAGCCGGTGTCCCCCGCATGAACGGACTGGCCCTGTACTTCTGGTTACGCGCAGGGTACCGGCCATGCTTCCCAGACCCGAGCCTCACCGGCGCGAAGCTGGGGACGGACCGGATGTGGATGGTGCGCAATCTGTTGTAGATGGCGAGAGCCGGCGTCAATCACCGATCTTTGATCAGCTGCTCTCGCGCCCGTTTGTGCTCAGCCCGCTGCGTCCGCCGCAGCATCCACTGGCGGACAAGCTGGCTGGAGATGCGTGAAGCGGAGAACGAGAAGGTAACGATCATCACCCAGTACAGAAGGCTGGTGAACGGACCCGGTGTGATGCCCGTGTCGAACAGGTAGAGAAACCAGCACACCAGGAATCCACCGGAGAATGCCATGAACACCGGCGCCGTCCGCCATCGCCACGTCGGCGGCTGCGCCGGGGACGCCAAGGGCCGGCTGTAGCGGCCGGAGCGGCGCTTGCGAGACATCGTGCACTCTCCTCGGTCTGTCGCGATGGCGGCTGGACCTCAGGGTACCGCCGTTTTCAGGGGAGCGATACGGCCACGGTCTGGCGCCCGGGAACTCCCTACGGCGGCGTGAGTCGCGTCAGGGTGCCGGCTGCCGCATCGGCGATCCAGACGCGGCCCTCCGGGTCCACGGCGATTCCCAGCGGTCGTGGCCGGCCACCGGCGCCGGTATTGAAGGTGGCGAATGGGCCGAGCGGCCGGCCATCCGCCCCGAACCTCAGTACCTGTCCGCCGTCCGGGACGGAGACGTACACCTCACCGGAGGCGGCAACTGCCAGGTACGGCTTATTCTCCGGGCCGCGATCGGCCCAGCCATCAATGCGCACCTCGCCCTTGTGTCCGAAGTCCTTGTCAAACCGCTGTACCCGGCCGTTCCACACGTCGGTGACGAGGATGTCACCGTTGGGGGCGATGTCGATGCTTACCGGCTCCTGGAACTGCCCCGGACCCTGGCCAATGCCGCCGTAGGCGCCCAGCGGCCGGCCGTCCGGCGAATACTTGACCAGCCGGCTGTGGCCGGTGTCCGTCACCCAGATGTTGCCCTCCAGGTCAATGGCGATGTCGCGCGGGCCGTACAGCTCGGTAAGAGGCGGATTGGGCTGGCCCGCCTGCCGCGACGGCTCGCCCCAGGTCAAGATCGGGTTGAGGGCCGCGTCGAACTTGTGGATACGGTGATTCCAGGTATCGGCCACATAGACATGACCGTCGCCGTCTACTGCCACCCCCCACGGCTCGTTAAACAGCCGCGGTCCACCCAGGACAGCCACCAGCCGGCCATCGGGACCGAACTTCTGCACCCGGTTATTGCGGCTGTCCGCTACGTAGACGTTGCCACCGAGGTCCACCGCCAGCCCAGCCGGGCGCTGGAGTTGCCCGCGCCCCCGTCCGGCTTCACCGGCGATCAGGCGTCCACCAGGCTCCAACCGTGGCTCGGGGCCGGTTTCGCTCGCGCCGGCGGTTGGAGTGTCGTGGCCGATAGGGAAAAAGGCCACAGCGTCAATCGAACCCAGTGCCGGCCGCGGCGTGCGATGCAGGAAGTACGCGCCCCAGTAGCGCCAGGAGTCTGCCTCGCGCAGCTTGGCAAAGAACTTCGCCGTGGTCATGCCCTTGTAGTCTTCTGGGTGCCACCATCGGTGCTTGTACTGCTGGCCCGGGCCATAGATGTCGGAGCGCAGCACGCCGATGTCGGAGTTGGCAAACTCGGCCAGCAAGACAGAGCCGGGTTGCAGGCTGTTGAGCAGGTTGGCGTTGTTCCGGTAGCTGGAGAGCTCCGGGTAGCCAACGTTCTTGTAGTCGCGCAGATACCACGCCCACGGCCAGGTGAAGGCCTCGGTCGCGTCGACTGTGACCGGCAAGTTCTTCCCCATGCCCGACGTGCGCGCGAGTTCCTCAATTTGCCGCTGGATGTCGTGAAGCTGCGGAGATGACTGGGTATAGACCAGCAGTTCCTTGGGGATGTCGCCATGGGTGAAGGCCGCCATAATCGCCGCGCGCACGGACAGCGGCGCTGTGAAGCCGAGAAACAGCGCCACCGCCGCGAGCGCCACCGCAGCCTGCCGGCGCACCACCAGCACGATACACGCCGCGACTCCGGCAATCAGCGCCAGGGCCAGCGCCGGGCTTGCCCAGCTAAACCGGTCGCTGAGCAGCGCCAGCGCAGCGCAGGCCAGCCCGAGAATGGCCGGCGGGCCGGCCGTCCGCACCCGCTGAGGCCAGCGAATACGTGCCCCAGCCCGCCAGGCCTCGTCGACGGTCAGCGCAGCCAGCAGCGTCAGCGGCAGGGCGAGGTGCACCACCAGCCAGGGCATCTTCTCACCGGCTGCCGACAATCCCAGCAACATCGCCGCCAGCCAGAAGAAGACGAACTGCTGAAATGGCCGTGCCCGCAGCGCATATGTGGCGAGCAACAGTGCCGGAACGACGAATATCAGCGAGGTGTGCGCGCCATCACCCAGCACCGCTCCGGCCAGGGCCAGCAGCACCGCTCCGGCTAGCGCCAGCGTGGTATCACGGCCGGTGCGGATCCCCCAGTACACCAACCCGGCGCCGGCCAGACCAATGGTGACGAACTCGTACACCGGCGCCACCACCAGGTAGTAAAACACCGGCTGCGCGCCGCGATGCACGTCCTGCTGCTCCAGCCAGTAGTCGAGCGAGCCCCAGATACCGGTGGCAATGCCTTCCCGGTTGGTGAAAAAGGTCGTAAACAGGGGGATGCTGATCCCCCAGAAAATGAGGGCGTTCGTCAGCCACTCCCGCTTGTGCCAGGCGGTGCCAAACTGCGCGCCCAGCGCCAGCAGCGCCCCAATCGTGATCGCTCCGTAGAACTGCTCATTGGTCCAGCCGCCAAACGGGGCCGGCTCTGCCAGACCAATATCGAGCCGCCGAAGCACCAGTTCGACCGAGGCGGCGAAGAAGGGCGCCGAGAATGTGCCCGCCAGCACGAGCGGACCGGCCGCCCGCGGCAGCTCGCCCAGTTGCCACCGCTCGCGCAGCCGCATGATCCATGGCCAGAACAGCACCACCGCCCAGGCCACAGGCGCCAGCGCCAGCGCCATCAGCCGCACGCGCGTCTCATTCCATCCGCGCGCCTCACCTGTCTGGCGCGCGAGTGCGGCTGCCACCACGCCATCCAGATACAGGATGACGATGGCCGCCAGCATATACGTGACTTCCTTGGTGGTGAAGCCGATGGCAAGCCCAACGCTAAAGACGTATAGCCAGCGCGGGCGGCCGTCGCGCTGGTAGTGCCAGATGCCGGCAGCGATCATCAACATCCCGACCGCGACGAGGATGTCTTGCGCACCCGCTCCGACAAAACGCGAAAAGTAAAGCAGGCTGGGCGACAGGGCGATCAGCGCCGCCGCGGCGATGGCGCCTACCCGTCCCAGCCAGGGGCGCAGCAGCAACGGCATCAGTACCATCGCAGCACCGAAACCAGCCGGCACGAAGCGTGCTGTCGCGTCGGACACGCCGAACAGCACGTAGACCAGCGCCATCAGGTGGAACAGCAACGGCCCGTGCATCAGTGGATGGTGCTCGTAGCCGCGCCCTTCCACCAGATACCACGAGTACACGGCGTGCAAGCTCTCATCGTGATGCATCGTTCGGGCGGCAAGATCCCAAAAGCGCAGTGCGAACCCGACCACGAACAGCGCCACGTATGCCCCGGTTTCGACGGTCAGTGGCGGTCGCCACGCCAGCATCTGGTCGAGCGAGAGCTTTCGAGGCTGGTCGTCGACGGCAGTTGCGGTACTTTGGTTGGCGGTAGCGCTCACAGTGGACTCCTGAGGTGGAACGGCGCCGAGGCGCGAGCACGGCCGTGCCGCCTTCATCATACCGGCCGGTCCGCGGCATTCGTTACGGGATGCGCACGACCACGGCGTGGGTTGCGTCAATTCCCCCCCACGCTTCACGGTGCATCAGCCAGCGGATGATACCGATCCCGTCGCCGCCGCGTGGATACCAGCGGCGTGTCACCTCCGCCGGACCGGCAACGACGGTGGCGCCGGGGGGACGCTCGGTCTGGTCGCGCATGATGGCGATCACGCCAGGCGGTGGCAACCCCACATAGCGGCGGACTGCCCGCGCGCGCAGCTCCCACGCCAGCGCGTCCGCTAACGGCTGCTCGATGGCCACCGGGCGGCTCACCTGCAACGCTTGCTCCGCTGCCTGCACCACCTCGGAACGCGTGTTAAGGGGCGTGACCCCACGTACCGGCTCGTCGCCCCAGTGAAACGCGACGGCCGACGCGCCGTGTGGCGCCACCCACCCCATCAGCAGCCACGTGCTGAGTATCAGCAGCCCTGGTATTGCCCTGGGAGCAGCGCCAGCGGCAAAGCCAGACAGCGCCACCGCGACTGCCAGCAGCAGCAGCGCCGCCAGTACCTCGCCGCGTGGCGCTTGCCCCGCGCGTGCCCAGGACAGCAGCTGCAGCACGATGTAGCCGAGGATGAACGGCACGGCCAGCAGGATACGGCCGCTGTCCTGCCACGATAGCAGGGAGAGCGACGGCAGGCTGCGGACGGTGATGGCGGCGGCGAGCAGCAGCAGCGGTGCGGTGAAGGTGAGCAGCAATCCTGCGCGCTGATGGAGGACCATCATCGACAGTACCAGTCCCCCGGCAGCCTGCATCAGCAGCAGGCGCTCAAACGGCGAGAGAGCGCTCGCGCCGCAACGGTAGGCGACGATGAGCAGTGCCCCTG
>CAUJGQ010000114.1 GCA_963170165.1 Chloroflexota bacterium
CCGCCCGGCGGAGGGGGTGTCGAGGCCGGCGAGGATGTTGAGCAGCGTGCTCTTGCCGGAGCCGGACGCCCCGACAATCGCCATCAACTCCCCGTGCTTGACCTTCAGATCCAGCCCGCGCAGCGCTACCACCTCAAGATCAGCGGTCTTGTAGATCTTGAACAGGTCCTCGCACAGGATGTAATGGCCGTCGCGCTCCACGGGAACTCCGCTCATGGTCGGGCTACCGGCAGCCGGGCGACAATCGCCGAAGGCGGACTTGCCAGGGAGGCCCACAGCCTCACCCCCGCTCCCGCCGTGACCGGAAGGGGGGCGTGGCTGTTCCTTGGTCCTTTGGCTACCGGCTGTCGCTCCTAGCTGATCAGCCGCTCGTAGATCGCCTGCTGCTCAGCCGGACTATCGGCATGCACTTCGACGGCGTGGATGTCGATACCGGCGGCAGCCTGCTCGGCGAGCCGGTCGCGGGCGGCGTCCACGGAGTCGGTGACGAAGCCGACCGCCTGTTGCAGCTCGGGTGAGACCGCGGCGGCGCCGGCGGCAGAACCGCTCTCGTTGAATGCCTTCTTGATCGCCGCCGCCTCGTCACCGTAACCGAGGCGGGTGACATGCTCGTAGTAGAAGGTGCCCATCCGCGCCACGTAGAACGCCAGGCCGCCGGCCACACCCTGCCGGGAGCGTGCCACGTGCTCCTTGCTGGTGAGGACAATCGAGCCAGGTGAGCGCACCGACAGGGACGCCGGGTCGCGGCCCGCCGCCACCGCCGCCGCGCGAAAGCGCTTGACCTCGTTCGGGATGTCCTGGACCGGCGTCCAGATGGGGATCCAGCCATCGGCAATCTGTGCCGTCTGCTCCACGCTCTTAGGCGTGAGCGAGGCGATGTAGATCGGGATGTGGTCCCGCACCAGCTCAAACCGCAGGGTGAAGCCACGGCTCATCTTGAAGATCTTGCCGTTGTAGTTCAGGGGCTTATTGGCGAGCAGGGTATTGATGATCTCCACGTATTCCTTCATCCGCGTCAGCGGGTACTTGAAGGGGATGCCGTGGAAATGCTCGATCACCTGCGCGCCAGAGGAGCCGAGGCCGATCAGCATGCGGCCACCGGAGATGCCGTCCAGCGTGCCGAAGGTCTGTGCCATCAGCGCCGGGGTGCGGGAGAAGATATTGAGGATACCGGTGCCGACCTGGATGTTCTTGGTGCGCTCGACGATCTGGGTGAGCAGCGGCACAGCGTCGTAGCCCCATGCCTCTGCCACCCACACGGAGTGCACGCCGGCATCATCCGCCGCCTGCACCCGCTTGAACGCATCATCCCGGTTCAGCCCACCGGTCCAGTTGAAGCCAATGGAAAGCTTATGTGCCATATGTCCCTCCGGGACGGGCACGCGGCAACCGGCATCCGGAAGACCACGCGGCATCGTGTGGCAGAGGCGCCGCGCCAATTCGTGTGGCATGGCGCGTCTCTGCACTCCACGATGCCAGGCACGTTTCCGGGTCTCCGGATGCCGGTGCTGGGCTCCTTACCCGCGCGGCAGCCCGAGGCCGCGAGTGGCGATGACGTTGCGGTTGATCTCGCTGGTGCCGGCGGCGATGGTGGCCGACACCGAGGAGAGGTACTGACGGCTGAGCCGGCCCTTCTGCGGGGCGAGCGGGCCGTCGTAGATGTTGGTGTACAGGCCCAGGAGCTTCACGCCGGTGGCGGCCAGCCGCTGGCCGGCCTCGGAGCGGAAGTTCTTGTTCATCGAGGCTTCGTGGTTCGGCACCTGGCCGCGCTTCTGCATCGAGATAATGCGGTAGCTGATCAGCTTGGCCACTTCGGCCTCGATGGCGCGCTCGGCCAGCTCGGCCTTGACGGTGTTGGTGAGCTGGACCGGCACCGAGCCGGTCTTGGCCGCCTCACGGGCGAAGGTGACGAGGTCATTGACCTGGTGGCGCATGCCGATGCTGGCGCCGATATTGCTGCGCTCGAAGTCAAGCAAGGTGGCGCCCACGTACCAGCCGCGGTTCTCCTCGCCCACACGGTTTTTCACCGGCACGCGGACGTTGTCGAAGTACTCCTGGTTGAAGACGTGGCGGCCGGACATGTCGATCAGCGCGTTGATCTGGATACCGGGCGAGCTCATCGGCATCAGCAGCATGGAGATGCCACGGTGCTTGGGGGCATCCGGGTCGGTGCGGGCCAGGAAGAACATCCAGTCGGCGCGGTGGGCGCCGGAGGACCAGATCTTCGAGCCGTTGATGACGTAGTCGTCACCGTCGCGCACGGCGCGGGTCTGGAGCGAGGCCAGGTCCGAGCCGGCGCCGGGCTCGGAGTAGCCCTGGCACCACTGGACATCGCCGGAGGTGATGCCGGACAGGTGCTCGGCCTTCTGCTCGTCGGTGCCGTACATGATCAGGGTGGGTCCGATCATCTGCACGCCCATGCCGCCCACCTGCGGCGCGCGCTGCTCGGCCATCTCCTCGTTGAAGATGAACTGCTCGCCCGGCGACATGCCGGCGCCGCCGTACTGCTTCGGCCAGTGGGGAGCGATCCAGCCCTGGGTGGCAAGCGTCTTGCGCCAGCTCTTCACCAGCGCCTCACGGTCGGCGTCGGCGCCTTCCTCTTCCCAGCCCATCGAGACCAGGCCACCGGGCAGCTTGTCCTTGATGAAGCTGCGGACGGTTGAGCGAAACGCTGCCTCTTCGGCGTTGTCCTTAAATTCCACCACGCCTCTCCTTTTGTTCCTGATCCACGTGTGCACCGCGCTCCGGCACGGCGCGCTCCGGCTCTTTACATTACGCTGCCGGGTGCCAAACCGGAAGGGAACGGCGCCATTCATCATGCACGCACCCGCGCCGCCGCGAGTCGCGTCTATCCGATGGCCGCCACCGCTTCCCCTTCCACCACCGCTTCACCGTTCTGGTTGACCGTGACGACTTTGATGGTGGCCAGCTTCTGGCCGTTCTCCTCGCTGACCGCGGTCACCTCTCCCTTGGAGGTGAGCGTGTCGCCCGGCCACACCTGGCGGGTGAAGCGCACGCCGAACTTGCGCAATGCCGCCGCGCCCAGCCAGTCGGTCAGCATCCGCCCGGTCAGCCCCATGGACAGCATGCCGTGGGCAAAGACCGACGGATAGCCGCCCAGGCTCTGCGCCGCCGGGTCGTCGTGATGCAGCGGGTTGAAGTCACCGCTGGCCCCGGCGTATTTAACGATATGCGTGCGGTTCACCTTCTCGATGACAACCGCCTCGTGAGTATCTCCGACGCTGAGGTTCATGGCTGATGCTCCTTTGTGGCAGCGGCGCCGGCGGCCCGTACCCGCACGGCCGCGGCGCTACTGGTCGACGGCCCGCTCGGTCTGGACGCCGATGGAGCGGGCGGTGACGCACAGCACACCGTCCTGATTGCGGTACTCGGTGATCGATTCGGAGAACAGCAGCTTGCCGCCGCGGCGGCCCTGCCTCTCCCAGCGCTCGCCGGGGCGGCTCGTCACCGTGAGCGTGTCGCCTGTATGAATCGGATGGTGGTACTCGTAGTGCTGCTCGGCGTGGAGACCGCGGCCAACGCCGCCACCGCCCCCACCACCGCCGCGCACCGGCGGGGGGCCCTTGCGCGGGCGGGTAAGATCGAGCCCGTAATCCGGCTGCCAGTGGGCGCTGGACTGGACGAACGTGGGCGGAACGACGATGCCGCCCAACGCCTTTGTCTCCGCCGCGTCCGGGTCCGAAAACTCCGGCCGGATATCGAGCAGCGCCCGCGCGAACAGCATCACTGCCGTGCGGTCCACCGGGAACTCAAAGCCATCTGCCATGCGGGCCGCCTCCTATTGTCTGCCCTGGGCACGCGCACCACCGCGCGCCGTCTCACGTCCGATAGTCGCCCTCCCGCGCAGTAGGGTCAAAGCGCGGGCAGCGTGCCGGAGCAGGCCCGTGGCACCGGCGGCTGCCGGTTGCCAGATGCCCCAGCGCGCAGCGCTGTATACTGAACGCGATCTTCCCCGTAGGTGCCCCTATGCCCGAAAGCCGCCATGATTTTGGTGCGGCGTACCGAATCGAAGCCGAGACGTTTGGTGTTCCTGGCCAGCGCACCTTCCGCATCATCGTTGCCAATGCCGCGCGCGTGGCCTCGCTGTGGATGGAGAAGGAGCAGCTGGCTGCTCTGGGCCGCGCGATTGAGACGCAGCTCGCCCGGCTGCGGGCGCTCCGCGCCGACCCCAGTCTGCGGCCACCGGACGACGCCCCCGCCCACGATGGCCGGCCAGACCTGGACTTCCGCGTCGCGCAGCTTGCACTTGGCTTTGATGAGGAATCGGGCCGGTTCCTGCTGCTGGCGTACACCGCCGAGGACGAGGATGAGGACCGCCCCACCTTCGGCTGCCGCATTACGCCCGGCCAGTTCCGGGACCTGGCGCAGGAGATCAACCGTATCGTCAACGCCGGCCGGCCGATGTGCCCGTTGTGCGGGGTGCCGATGGATGCCACCGGCCATGCCTGCATCCGCGCAAACGGCCACTCCAAGCAGCCGATCCCACCCCCGGCCGAGGAGGACGACGACTAAGCGAACGGGGCAGGCCCGTCTGTACGACGGACACCTGCCCCGTTTGGCCGGCTAAACGCTTGGCAACTAGGAGCGGACAGAAGCGCCGCCGTTGCTGCTGCTACCGCTGCTCACCGGCGCCGTGCTGGTGCGCAGGTTGATCTTGTGGCTGCGCTCGGTGGCGGCCTTCGACAGCCGCACCGTGAGGATGCCATCGCCTAGGGTCGCCTCGGCCGAGCCGGCATCAACCGCATACGGCAGCTCGATCATGCGATGATACGGACCGTAGCGGAACTCGTGGCGGATGTAGCGCTTGCCAGTCTCCTCCGGCTTGATGTCGCCGCGCTCCTTGGACTCGATCACCAGCGTATTGCCCCGCGTCGTGACCTCGATATCTTCCTCTTGCACACCCGGCATCATCGCCGTGACCATCAAGATATCGCCGGACTCGAACATGTTCACCGGCACGCTCTGGGCGTTATTGCTGCCACCTTCACCGCCACGGCCGGCGAAGGTGAAGCTCTGATCCATCAGCCGCGACATCGCGTCGCGCAGGCTTGTCAACTGCTCCATGGGCTCCCACCGACTAGACACCAGACACCTCCTCGCTTGTGTCAACCTGGCGCAGAGACAGCTGGCGGGCGTCCGGTCTCCGGCACTCCTGCTTCCAGTTTACAGCGGTGCCGAACCCCCGCTAGCCTGATTGGGAGTATTCCGGGCCAGCGCGACAGGCGACCGGCCACGGGAAGGGGCCGCGATGACCAGCACACCCCCAGAGCCGGACTCCGCCGATGCCATCCGGGCCGCCGAACGAGAGGCCATCCAGCGCCACGCCCGCAACGTCGCCTCGCAGGCAGCCCGCGCTGCCGGATATAAGGACGCGGCCGCGGTGTCGATTGACTTCATCGACATGGTACTGCGCGAGGCCTTTGCCGCCCGCGACGCCGAACTGGCGCAGGAACAGCGTAGCCGCTCTTAGGGCGTTTCCTGATCGGCGCTTAGGGACGCTCCCGATGCAGGGCCAGCGGTGCGGCCGTGGATGATGGCGGTGGAGGCCCGCCATGTCCGCCATCCACCATCTGCCCCACCAGCTTCGCCTGCTCGCCGCCACTGCCACGCTGGCCGGCGCCCTGGCGCTGACCGGCGCCTGCGGCAACTACCAGCTCGCGCTGCAGGGTACGGCCACCCCCACCGCTGGTGGCGCGCTAGGGGTGCGCCAGCTACCGCCCGCTTCCCCTCAGGCCGTGATGGTTGATCCTGCCGCGCTCGCCGCTGTCCAGGCGGTCACGGCCGGCGCTGTCCCTGCTGCCTCTGCCGCCCCCGCCGCTGCCGCTGCCGCTGCGCCCGCGCTGGCTCAGGTCGCGCCCGCCCGTCCGGCAATCGGTGATATTCCCGCCGGCAGCGCCGCCGCACCCGTACTGCCGGCTGCGACCGCCACCGCGACCCCAACCGCCCGCACCGCGGCCGCACCGCGCACGGCGACACCGATGCCGTCGTTCACTGCTCCGGCTGCGCCGCGCTCCACGAACGGAGCCACGCCACCGCGCGCCACTGCGACCCAGGCGCCACCCTCGCCTTCTCCCTCGCCTTCTCCCACGCCGTCCCCGGCGCGCCCTACGACCGTGCAGGTGTACCTGCCTGAGGGCGTCAGCGACTTCATGTACGCCGGCCGTAGCCTCCCGGCAGACCAGGCGCTCGCTGCCCTGGCCGGAGCATACGACGTGATCTACTTCAAGCCCGCCGGTGCGGCCGAGTCCATCGCCTACCGTCCCGGCATCGACAGCATTCCCACGCTGCCACACAACACCCTGGTACGCATCGGCATGAAGAAGGCAATGAGCTTCGTCATGCAGTTGCCGCAGTAGCAGGGGCGGCGGGCAGCAGACAACGGACAGCCCCGGCGCTGCCCGTTGCGGTTGATCACGCACGGTGTTCCGGCTCCGCCCAATCGTGGGAGTACCGCTGCACGGAGTCCGCGGTAAGCTGAATGCAGACAGCCAGCCGCTGGACGCTCGTGAAGCTGGGGGACCGCGATGCCGGAACGGGGGAAGGGCAACCGAAAACGGGAAAAGGCGTCCGCGCCGCGACGGCGGCCACAGCCACGAGCAGTGACCGATCCGCCCTCGCAGACGGACTTGCAGCCCAATCCCTCGCTCAACGCACGCTACGCCCTGGGACGGGCGACGGAGGATGAGCTGCTGTTCCGGCGGCCAGAGCGCGCGCCCGAACCGGTGGACTTCACGGCGGGCGACCCCTGGCGGGTGCTGCGCATCACCAGCGAGTTTGTGGCGGGCTTTGACACGCTGGCGAACGTAGACCGCGCCGTCACCATCTTCGGCTCGGCGCGGGTCAACGAGACGGACCACGAATACCAGGCGGCGCGGGAAGTGGCGCGGCGGCTGGCCGGAGCCGGATTCTCGATCATCACCGGCGGTGGCCCCGGCATTATGGAGGCAGGCAACCGCGGCGCTGTTGAAGGCGGCGGTGAGTCCATCGGCTGCAACATCGAACTGCCGTTCGAGCAGGGGATGAATCAGTACGTGCGCATCGCGATCAACTTCCGCTACTTCTTTGTGCGCAAGACGATGTTCGTCAAGTACTCGGAGGCATTCGTCATCTTCCCCGGCGGCTTTGGCACGATGGATGAGCTGTTTGAGGCGCTGACGCTGATCCAAACCCGCAAGATTGACCACTTCCCCGTGATCCTGTTCGACAGCCAGTACTGGGGCGGCCTCATCACCTGGATGAAGGACATCATGGTGCGCGAGGGCAAAGCCAGCCCTGATGACATGGACCTGCTGTTCGTCACCGACGACCCTGAAGAAGTCGCCACCATCATCCGCGACTGCTACGACCGCCGCTGCTGGGAATCCCCACTCGCGGCCGAGGTGAAACAGGAGCTGGGCAGATAGACGGCCCGCTCACGCCGCTATGCCTCAGATTCCGATGCCTATGCACCACCGAGATGGGCGGCTACAATCCCGGCATTGAGGGAGTCCGGCAGCGCGGCGGTCCCCGGGGCCGCACACACAGCGCCGAACCACCCGCCTGGGGGGGCGGGAGACGGGTTCGGGTGAGGATCGACAGCACCCATGCAGCGTTGCCGCGCCGTTCGCCCATCCGCGATTGATGACACCACGTCCCCCCGCCGTCCACATCCGGGCATACGGCGCTCTGCCGATCGTGGCGGCCACCGCCCGCGCGAAGCCCTGGAGCGCGGCGACCGCCCCCTGCTCAAAGAGCCGCCCGACGCCCAGAAACTGCTGATCATCATCGCCGCCGACGCCGACGCCGACGCGCTGGTACGCGCCATGATCGAGCGCGGCCACGCCGCCACCAAGATCGGCAGCACCGGCGGCTTTCTGCGCCGCGGCAACACCACGCTGCTGGCCGGCATCCCCGCCACAGAGGTAGACACCGTGCTCGGGCTGGTGGCGCGCACCTGCCCGGCCCGCAGTGAGCTACTCACCATCGGCGCCCTTCCCTTCACCGGCGAAGTGCCGTATCTGTCCGAGCCGGTCGAAGTCCGCGTCGGCGGCGCCGTCGCCTTCGTCCTCAACGTCGAGCGCTTCGAGCGGGTATAGCGGTCCCGGTGTGCAGGATCAGGCAGGGGCCGCAGCGGGAGCGGGCTCCGCATTGATCTCATGGACCAGACGCATAAACCGGCCCAGCGTCTCTAGGCGCGCCGCCAGCGCTTCTCCCTGCGGATTGGCGTGGATCGTGGTGACACCGGCGTCACGATAGACGCGGATGCGCTCCTTGACCATCGCATCGGTGCCGAGCAGGTTGGACTTCAGGACGAACTCGTCCGGGATCAGTGCGGCCGCCTCGTCGCGCCGCCGCTCCAGCCACAGCGCTTGTACGCGCCCGGCCAGATCGGCGTAACCCTGGCGGGCGTAGGCGTCCTTGTAGAAGTTCTGCTTCGGCGATCCCATCGCCCCGATCTCGAAGGCAAAACCCGGCTTGCGCGGCGCGATCAGCGCGTCAACGTCGTCGGAGAAGGCGACCACGCCACCGGCGTGCAGGTCAAGCTCCGCGAAGGAGCGGCCAGCCCGCTCGGCGCCGCGGCGAATGGGATCAAAGAACGCAGCAGCGTGCTCGGGCATGAATGACGAGGCGATCCAGCCGTCGGCCAGCTCGCCCGTCATCTCCAGGCTTTTCGGCCCGAGCGTGGCAAGGTAGACCGGCACCGGTCTGGGCGGCGCACTGGTCTTCAGCGCCCGCCCTTCCCCGCCCGGTAGCGGCACCTGGTACACCGTACCCTGATAGGTCACGCGCTCGCCGCGGGCCGCCATGCGCACGATCTCCACCAGCTCGCGCAGACGGGTGACGGCGCGGGCAAAGGGGACGCCGTGCCAGCCCTCAATCACCTGCGGTCCGCTCGTACCCAGGCCGAGGATGAAGCGGTCGCCGGTGAGCGAAGCGAGGGTGAGCGCCGTCATGGCGAGCACGGCCGGGGTGCGCGTACCTGCCTGGGCGATGCTGGTGCCCAGCCTAATGCGGCTGGTGCGGGCAGCCATGTAGGCGAGCGGCGTGAAGGCGTCAAACCCCCATGCCTCACTCGCCCAGGCGCTGTCCACCCCCAGCCGCTCCGCCTCCTGAAGATACGCGGCTGCCTCCTCCCAGCCACCCCGCCCGCCGCCGATGCCGATACCGACCTTCATTGCCGTCCCTCCTGCTCGGCGCCCGCGAAGTGCTGCGCAATCGCCTGAAGCTGGCGCATGTGGTCCAGGTCGTGCACACGCATGAACAGCAGCCACTCCCGCCAGGAGAGCGCGCCGAACTGACGGTGGGTGATCTTCACCTCGGGATGCTCATCGCCCGCCGCCTGCGCCACCCGCGTTAGGATCTGCTCGCGGCGGTCGAGATAGATGCGCCAGAAGTCCGCCGCCGTGCGCATCCCCGCCCGCGTCTCGCCGGTCATCACGTCGTCAACCGGCGGCGGCAGCGTGCCGCGGTCGAGAATGCCGGCGATGGCGCGCGCCCCCTGGTCGTTCATCTCCAGGATGTGCGTCAGCACCTCCGCCGCCGACCAGTCACCGGCGCCCGGTCGCTCATAGAAACGGTCCGGTGGTACGTTCGCCGCCGCCTCCTGCAAGGGGAGCACGTCACGGCGCACCTTCTCCACCAGCTCGGGGATGCTGAGCTTGTGCGCCTGGCTGGTCAGGTAGGAGCGTATCCGCTGATCCTCGCTGGTTGATGAGGCCATCGAACGTCATCCTTTCGTCCCGTGTGCCGCATAGACGGCAGCGGAGAGCGGCCGGTCAGCGGCCCGTGAAGCTCGGCTCGCGCCGCTCCACCATCGCCTGCACCCCCTCGCGCGCGTCTGCCGTGGCGAACAGGCGCACGCGGGTGGGCCCCACCTCGGCGTAGGCCGCGGCCTCGCCCTGGTGCAGCGCCGTGCGGGCGTTGGCGAGCGTGGCCTGCACACCGAGCGGGGCGCGGGAGGCGATGCGCTGGGCGATGGCAAGCGCCCGCTCCAGCTGCTGACCGAGCGGCACCACCTCCTGCACCAGGCCGATGCGCAGCGCCTCGGCGGCGTTGAACTCGTCGGCGGTGAGCAGATAGCGCATGGCGTTACCCCAGCCGCAGCGTTCGGGGAAGCGCCAGCTGGCCCCCGCCAGCGGGAAGATGCCGCGCGCGATCTCGAGCTGGGCGAACACCGTGTCCTCTGCCGCCACGGCGATATCGGCGGCGAGGATGTACTCGATACCAACGGTATAGCAACGGCCGTGCACGGCGATGACGACCGGCTTGCGGCAGGGGCGGCCACCGAGGCCCAGCGGGCTGAGGGCGTCCGCGGCAGGGGCCGGGCGCTCCCGCGCCATATCCCCGGCCATCGCCGGCAGGTCGATGCCGGAAGTGAAGACCGGCCCGTGCGCGAACAGCACGCCAGCGCGCAGGCTGTCATCTTCATCAAGCAGGGTGTACGCCCGCAGCAGGCCGGCGGTCATTTCCGGGTTGAGGGCGTTGCGCTTCTCGACGCGGTTGAGCCCGATCAGCAGCACGTGGCCGTCACGCTCCACGGTGATCGTCTCCGTGCCGGAGACACCTGCAAGTGGGGTAGTCATCGTTCATCTCCTGTACGCCGGTGCACGGCGCGCTCGTCACTCGCCCCGAAACTGCGGCGCGCGCTTCTCGGCGAAGGCGCGCGGGCCCTCTTTGGCGTCGGCGGTCTGGCCTACCACCCAACGCAGCGCCGCGCCCAGGCGCATCGCCTGGGGCATGGTCAGGTCTGCCTGTGCGGTGGCGATCTCCTTCAGCCCGCGCACCGCGATTGGCGCATAGCCCGCGATCTTCGCTGCCATCGCCTGTGCCGTGCTCAGCAGCTCATCCGCCGGCAGCACGCGGCTGACAATGCCCCAGCGCAACGCCGTCTCGGCATCGATGCGCTCGCCCAAAAACAGCAGCTCGTTGGCGAAGGCCTGGGGGATGGCGCGGGGCAGGCGCATGGGCGCGCCGGCCAGCGGGAAGAAGCCGAGCGTGATCTCGGGCAGGGCAAACCGCGCCTCGGTGGCAGCGATGCGCAGGTCACAGGCCAAAGCGATCTCGAAGCCGCCGCCGAGACAGTAGCCGTTGACGGCGGCGATCACCGGCTTCTTCACATCGAAGGTGGCGAAGCCCTCGCGCTCGTCGGTGGCGAACAGTTGCGCGGGACCGCTGCTGGCGCCAGGGCCGCTACCGGCGCGCAGATCTGCCCCGGCGCAAAACGCCCGGCCGCTGCCGGTGAGCACCGCCGCGCGGATACCATCATCGTTCCGCACCCGGCGCAGCGCCTCCATCAGTCCGGCGGACAGGTCCGCGTTGATGGCGTTGAGCGCGTCCGGGCGGTTGAGCGTGATCGTCGCGACGCGTTCGTGGACATCGAAGAGTACCGCGCTACTGGTCATGAGTGCCTCCTACTGCCGGGCGGAGCTACAGTACGCGCCCGGTTCGGTTAGTTGCTTGATGCAACGCACTCTACGCCGGTCCGTCCTTTCATGCAACTCACTCCGCCTGCTACAGTATGACCATGCGTGGTGTCTCGCTGGCCGGCCTCAACTGTCCCGTCGCCCGGACGCTCGACAGCGTGGGAGAGCGGTGGACGCTCTTGATCCTGCGTGACGCTTTCAATGGCGTGCGCCGGTTTGAGGACTTCGCTGCGCGCATCCCCATCGCCCGCAACGTGCTGGCCGGGCGGCTGCGGACGCTGGTGGCAAACGGCATCTTCGTGCGCGAGCGCTACCAGGATCACCCGCCCCGCTACAGCTACCGGCTCACCCCGGCGGGGATGGAGCTGTACCCGGTGATCGTCGCGCTGATGCAGTGGGGCAACCGCCACCGTATGGCGGACGCCCCCGAACTGCTGGAGGTGCGGCACAAGGAATGCGGCCACCAAGCTGAGGCCGCCGTGCTCTGCTCCGGCTGCGGCGAGCGGCTGACCGCACGCGAGGTCCGCGCCGGCTACGTCCCTGCCTCCGTGGCCACCGATGCCCCGGCAAGCGAAGCCTGAGTGCCGCCCGGAAGAAGGCAGTACTGCGTATTGCGTGGGGGTGCTCTGGCGCTGTCTGCCGTACGCGGGAGCCATACCCCCTGGGGTGCCACGAACTACGCAATACCCTCTACATCATCGCATCGAAGGCAGCCCGCGCCGCGGCGCGCAGCTCGGCGCTCGTGTAGTAATCCACGGCGGTCATCGCCAGCGCGGTGGCGGCCGTCAGCATCTCCTGGTGCGCCTGCGGCGTTCCGGCGGCGGCGGTGAACTCCGGCGTGTGGTTGCCCGCCTCGGTACGGATGCCGAACATCGGGTGAATCGACGGCACCACGTAGGAGACGTTGCCCATATCGGTGCTGCCGGGGTTCTTCATCCCCGCCTCCCGTCCCGGTAGCGTGCGACCTAGCGCGCGGGCATTGGCGACGTACGCCTCAGCCAGCGGGTCGTTGGTGCGCAGGTCGGCATAGGGCTGGCCACCCCACTCCACCTCCAACCGGCAGCCGGTGGCGACCGCCGCCCCCTCGAAGCAGGCCAGTACCCGCGGGCAGACGGTGTCCAGCGCCGCCTGGTCCTGGGCACGCACGATGAAGTCGGCGGCAGCGCGGTCGGGGATGATGTTGGGGCGCACGCCGCCATGCGTCAGCATTCCGTGGACACGCACGTCCGGTGTTAACTGCTGGCGCAGCATCGCCAGGGCGTTGTAGCCCAGCACCAGCGCATCGAGCGCGTTCAGTCCCTCGTGCGGGAAGGCGGCCGCGTGCGCCGCCCGGCCGTGGAACGTCACCATCAGCCGTCGCACGGCAATGATATTGGGCCAGACACCGTCTTCTGGGGCGGGGTGCAGCATCATGGCGGCGTCCACGCCGGCGAAGGCGCCGCGGTCGACCATGATCACCTTGCCGCCGCCGCCTTCTTCGGCGGGTGAGCCCAGTACGACCACTGTCCCATCTGCCCCTGCCGCGGCCAGCGCCTCGCGCAGCGCCAGCCCGGCGGCGATGCCGGAGGCGGCGATCAGGTTATGACCGCAGGCGTGGCCGATGCCCGGCAGCGCGTCGTACTCGCACAGCACCGCCACCACCGGCCCGCCACTGCCAGCCTCGGCGCGGAACGCGGTGGGCATCCCGTACGCGCCGCGCTCGACCCGGAAGCCGTGCCGCTCCAGCGTGCCGGTCAGCACCTCATGGGCGTGCACCTCTTCGAAGTTGAGCTCGGGATGGGCATGGATGTCCATGCTGAGGGCGCGCAGTTCCTCGGAGAGTCCGGCAATTGCCTGCTGCACCGCCGCCTTCATCGCCGCTGGGTCTGCCATCGTCCGTCTCCGCAAGGATGTTGCACCGAAGGATGCGGCCCGCTCGTGCTACGGGCAAGGTGGCGCGCACGGACGCGGATGCCTGCCGCCGGAGGCGACCCATGCACCGACGATCATTCCTCAAGCTCGGCGCGCTATCGGCGGCGTTGCTGCCGCTGGGCGCCCTTTCCCGTCTGCCCCGGACCGCTGCCGCTGCCCAGGCAGACGGCAGCGGCGTGCTGCTGTTTACCATCGGCATGCATATCGAACCACTGGGCGCTACGGTCAGCGCGCTGGCCGGCGGCGGAGCGCGACCACCAGGCGCCGGCCCCAGCTACCATACCCCCCAGCTCTTTCAGCGCCATGTGCAAGACATCCGCACGGTCACCGGCATCATCGAGCGCCACGGCGGGCGGATGACCGTGCAGGCGCAGACCCCCTTCACCACCGTCGCTGCCGCGGCAGGGGAAACGCTGCTCGGGGACCTGGAACGGCGTGGTCACGAACCGGCATTGCACTTCCACGAAGATGCCCACCTGGGCCGCAATCCCGAGCCGCTGCCGGTTACGACCTGGTGTGCAGTGATGAACGAGGAGATCGCTGCCCTACGCGCCGCCGGTGTGACCGGTCCGGTGCGGTATTGGAGCGGCGGCAACCTCTATCCGGGTGTGCTGGACGCCGCCGTCTGCGCCGGGCTGGATGTCAACTCCGACTGGAAGAACCCGCAGACCCAGCGCACCGATAGCTCGCTGACCGGCGTCCACCCCTGGCGGCCCGCCGGCGGGCCCAGCGCCACTGACCTTGCCGCCTTTGCCCGCCATGATCCGGCAGGGCGCGTGATCTTTCTGCCTGAGGGTCAGTACGACCGCGAGGACTTCGCCTCTAGCCGCCGGGGCGAGCAGGGCGATCAGGCGTACTTCGACTATCTGCGCCTCAGCCTGGTGCGCTCGCTGGCCGCCGCCCGCGCAGACCGGGTGAACGTCTTTCACTTCACCGTGCACCCGGGGGAGTTTCGGGGTGACGCCCGCCGCCCGTTCTCCGTCATCGACCGGTTCTTGACCGATGTGGTAGATCCGCTGGTCGCGGCGGGCCGGGTGCGGTGGGCCACGCTCTCCCAGATGGCGGACGCCTTCGCCGCCTGGGAGCGAGACCACCCGGGTGTGGATCCGCGCGGCGGCGCGGCCGCCACCCCGCCGGGGTATATGACCTTCGCCGTGAACGTGCACGACACGACCCACCCGGAGGAGAGCGCGGATACGGTGCTGCGACTGGTTGACCTGTTTGAGCGCAGCGGAACGCGCGGGGATTTCTATGTCACGGCCGAGATCGTGCGGCTGTACGCCGAGCGGCGGCCGGAGGTGATCGCGCGGCTGCGGGACAGCGACATGACCATCAGCTATCACGTGCGCGCGCCGCACCCCTTCACCCCTGGATTCGAGGGGCCGCTGCGCGGGCTGGAGGGAGCGGCGCTGTTGGAGGTAGCGCGCGCGTACGAGACGCGGGCGCTGGACCCGCGCACGGGCGGCCTGCTCGACACACCTGGCGGCTACCGCTACGTAGCGGAGACGTTTGGGCGGTTGCCGGTGGTGGTGGGTGCGGCCACCGGTGACCGCCGCATCCGTCAGGCGGCGCTCCAGGTCTACCGGGAGATGGGCGCGCGGATGGTGGTGCAGTACCACGAGTGCTGCGCCGACCCACAGCAGCCGCTGGTATATGTCGATGGCCTGCTCGTACGCCCTAGCGACTTTTCCATCACCCGTTGGACGGCGGACGGCGAGGGAGCGGAGCAGTTCTGGTGGAACCAGATCAGCGGTCCGCACGCTGCGGCGTTCGACCCCGTGCAGCGGCTGCGCGGGCAACTGGCGGCCTGGCCGCACGCCCGCCCGCCGTTCGCCACTGCCCTGATCCACGAGAACAACTTCGTGCGCGCCGGTCCCGAGGGTTGGACGCTGCGCTACTACACGGACCGCGACAAGGACACGCCGCGGACGCCGCCGTATGACCTCACCGCCCCCGACTTGTCCCGCGTCCGCTCCCCGGCCGAGCGGGCCGCCATCTGGGCTGCGTACGAGCGCCTGCTCGGCGAAGCCGCCACCCGTCTGCGCGTCGTCACCTCGGCGGACATCCTGGCGGCTGCGCGGCAGCCTGCGCCAGACGCCTACTGACGGTCGCGAAGCGATCTGCCACACAACGCACACCAGGAAGCGGGGGCGACAGCTCCCGCTTCCTGGTGTGCGTTGTGCCGTGGGTCATTCCACCGGTTGCCGGCGAGCGGCGCCCGGGTCTACAGCCGCCAGAAGTTGCCAGCGGTGATGACGTTGCCGGCCTGCTGGCCGCCGGGGCGGTTGATGCCGGTGTTGTTGACGAAGCCGTTGAGCATCACGCCGGGGCCGTAGTGGGTGAAGTTGCCCCCGGAGATGACGTTGCCGGCCTGCGAGCCGAAGTTGTTGCCGCTGTTGTACACGCCGCCACTGATCATGGGGTGCCTCCCTGGTGCTGCTACCGGCGGGACCGTCCCGTGTGCCCCGTCCGCTGTGTCTGTAGGATGCCAGCCCCCGCCCGCCCCGGCTGTTCCCC
>CAUJGQ010000115.1 GCA_963170165.1 Chloroflexota bacterium
AAGTCGATTTCGTTGTTCTCGTATGTCGAGACGCGCTGGTCCTGCTAGACGATCAGGTAGGTAACCTTCTCCAGCTTGATGTCCTTCGCGCCCCAGTAGTTCTCGTTCTTGGTGATCTCGAAGGACTTGTTGTGCTCCCACTTGGTCAGCTTGAAGGGGCCGGAGCTGACCCACTTGTCAACGTCGGTGCCGGTCTTGTCGAGGTTCTTCTGCGCCGTCGCCGGATGCACAGGCACGGCCGCCAGGTAGGCGACCAGCGCCGGGAAGTAGCCGGCCGCCGATTCCAGCGTCACTTCCAGCGTGTTGTTGTCGACCGCCTTGACGCCGACCTCGTTCTCATCGGTGATCTGCTTCTTGCTGAGCTTCTCACCGTTCTTGATGTCGAACAGGAAGGCGGCATAGTTGGCGCCGGTGGCCGGGTTGAGGCGGCGCTTCCAGGAGAACTCGAAGTCCTTGGCGGTAATCGGGTCGCCGTTGGACCACTTCGAGCCCTGGCGCATCTTGAAGGTGTACTTCAGGCCGTCGGGGCTGACGGTGAAGCTTTCGGCCAGGTCCGGGACCGGATTGTTGTTTGCATCGTACTTCAGCAAGCCGGCGCTAACGTAGTTCGACGCGGCGCCATAGAGGTTGAAGTTGTAGTCGAAGGTGGCCGGGTCCCCGGTGACCGTCGAGCGCAGGACCTGGTCTTTCGCCAGCTTCTCGCCGGTGGTGCCGGTCGATCCGCCGGCGGCCGGCGACGAACCACCGCTTGGCGCGGTGGTGGCCTTGGCCTTGTCGTCCTTCTTCTCGTCGCTGCCACAGGCAGCGGCGGCGGCGCCGGCCGCCACAGCGCCGATCAGGCCAAGCACGGCGCGCCGGGAGAGCGGCGATGCGCTCATCCGCTGCTCGAACCGTGCCATCTGATCCTGGTCTTCCCACCAGTTCCGGCCGGAACCGTTGGTCTGCTCTGACATTGCGAGTTTCCCTCCTCAGTGCGCGCCCATGGTGCATGCGGGTGCGCGACTCGCAGGTGATGTTCCTCCCGGTGCCCGCCGGGCGGCGGGTGCGCTGCGTTGGGGTCTGCGCTGTGCTGTCACCTCCCTGTCATACTGCCGGACGCTGCCGGCTACTTGTTCATTTTCGGGTCGAGCGCGTCGCGGAGCCCGTCACCGAAGAATGTAAAGGCGAGCATCGTCACGGCGATGCATACCGCCGGGAAAATGGCCATGTGCGGGGCGGAGCGCAGGTAGACCTGATACTGGCCCACCATCTGGCCCCAGCTCGGCGTCGGTGGATTGATGCCAATCCCGAAGAACGACAGCGTGGCTTCCGTGAAGATTGCCTGCGGGATGCCAAATGTGACGGCGATGATGATCGGCGTGAGGGCGTTCGGCAGCAGGTGGCGGACGGTGATCGTCATACCGCCCGAGCCGGACACGCGCGCCGCCTTGACGAACTCCTTCTCGCGCAGGGAGAGCAACTGCGCGCGGACCAAGCGCGACAGTGTCACCCACTGAATCAGGCCAATGGCAAGGAACAGGTTGAAGAGTCCCTGCCCCAGCATCACCATGATCATGATCGCGAACAGCAAGGTGGGCACGGCGTACCAAACATCGACCACTCGCATCAGTGCGTTGTCGACCCAGCCGCCGAAGTAACCGGCAAACGCACCCACCGTGATGCCAAGCAGCAAGATGATGACCTGTGTGCACAGCCCCACGAGAATGGCGACGCGGGCGCCGTAAATCAAACGGGAGAGCATGTCGCGCGACTCGAAGTCGGTGCCCAGCCAGAATTCATTGCTGGGTGGCTCCTGCTGGTGACCGTAGTAAATGGTGTCTCGGCCCTTGGGTGTGACCATCGGGCCAAAGGCTGCCACCAGCACCAGCGCCAGCACCAGAACCAGCCCTATCACGGCCAGCTTGTTGCGGATCAGCCGGTAAAACGCATCGCGCCACAGGTTTGAGCGGCGGCGGACGAGCTCCTGTTCCTGTGCCGCCAGCGCCCCTACCCCTCCGAGGACAGTACCCTGCTCCTGCATCGCCATGTGCATGCTCCCCTAGTAGCGGATGCGCGGGTCTACCACGCCATAGAGCAGGTCCACAAACAGGTTCATGAACTGCAGGAATACACCGTAGAGCAGCACGACGCCGAGGATCATGCTGTAATCCCGCGCGACGATGCTATCTGCAAAGTACTTGCCGATGCCGGGAATCCGGAAGACGGACTCGATGGCCGGTGAGCCGGTGCAGACGGCGGCAATCAGCGGACCAATGATGGTGAGCGGCGGGATCAGCCCGTTCTTGAGTACATGCCGCCACAACACCCGCCGTTCGCTGGCGCCCTTGGCCCGTGCGGTGCGCACGTAGTCCGAGCGGATCACCTCGATCATGCTGGAGCGCACGTAGCGGGCGATGATGCCGAGCGGGCCCAAGGACAGGGCTACCGTAGGCAGGACCCAGTCAATCGGATCCTCCAAGCCGCCCGTTTTCGGTATCCAGCCTAACTTCAGCACGAAGAAGAATACCAGGAAGACACCGATGATGAAGTTGGGGAAGGCTACCCCCATGGTGGCCAGCAGCGTTGCCAGGTAGTCGATCGGTCCGTTCTGGCGCGAGGCAGCCAGCATACCTAGCGTGACACCGCCGACAATCGCCACGCCCATGGCGATCAGCCCGAGATACAGCGAGTACTTCAGCCCGCGGCCGATGATATCCCGTACTTCCTGACCGCGGCGGACATAAGACTGGCCGAAGTCCAGCCGTGAGGCGTTCTTGATGTAGATCAGGTACTGCTGCCAGGCCGGCTTATCCAATCCGTACTTGGCGGCGATGTTCTTTTGCTCGTTCTCGGTCAGGGCGCGGTTGGCCCCCACCGGGTCCAGCGGGCTGCCGGGTGTGTTGTGCATCAGCACAAAGACGATCACCGACATGCCGATTGTGGTTGGTACCAGCCAGATCAGCCGGTAGATGGCATACCTCAGCATGGCGCTGACCTTCCTACCACCGCATACGCACGTCCGCAATCACCCGATACGGTCAATCCCGCGGTTGTGCTTCCCGTTGGTGTAATCGAGCGGCTGTCGCGTGTCAATACCTGCCGCATTGAGGGACCGCGCCGGTCACCTGCCCCGTATTCGGCCGGCGCGCTACGCCGGTTTACCGAATGGTAGGCGCCTCGGCATGGGCGGCTCGACGCCGGCAGTGTCGCCTGCCGGTGTGTCCCTCTGGTAACACCGTGATGAAGGTTGTGTTTCAGCGCGGCGCGAATTGCTGCTGGCCAATCAGCCGCCGTTCGTGCGTGCCGCGCGCCAGCACGTCCCCGTGCTCATTCATCGCCTCGATATCGAAGTAGTAACGCCGGCCTTCGACCTTCGTCAATGTTGAGGTGGCGGTGACCAGCCGCCCAAGCGCCAGCGGCTCCGTCCGTACTACGCAGACACGCACGCCCACGGTCTGTTCGTCGCCCTCGCAGAACGCAGTCAGCCACCGGCGCGCCGTGCGCTCCATTGTGCCGGCGATATCTCCGATCCAGTACGTATCCGGCCCACCGCCCATCGCCAGGATCGACGGCGGTGTCTGCCGCTCCTCCGTGGTGGTGTGCGACATGCCCGGCTCCAGCCCTGCCTTCACCTTGACCTTGCTCCTCAATGCTGATACCCCAACCCCACCGCGCGGCTGATGCGAGCGCGGGCGGGCGGCCGTCTCAACTCTAGCAGCCATGATCGTTGGAGTGAGCCGGCGCCGGCACAGGAGCAGCCGATGCCGTTGCACAAGCCTTGGGTTGAGTTCTCACCGCAGGTAGGAGCGCGCATCCCCGGCAGCCTCGGCGTGTTCGAGGTCGCAGATGCGGCCGGCGCTACCCTTCGCGTTGCTTACGCCGGGGGACGCTCGCCCTTCGGGCTGCGCGGTGCGATCGCCGCGGCGTTCGCCGACCCGGCACTGCCGCAGGCACGGCTGTTCCGGTACGAGGTCAACAGCATGTACATCACGCGCTGGAAGGAACTGGTGCGCAGCGCGGAGGGGGCGCCGGCGTGGACCTGCGAGTAAGTGACGATCAGCGGATCATCGTCCAGACAGTGCGCCGGTTTGTGCAGGAGCAGATTCTGCCTGCCGAGGTGGAGCTTGACCCCGATGCCGCCGAACTGCCTGCACAGGAGAAGGTGCGGCTGGTGGCGATGGTCAAGGCGATGGGCTTCTATGGCTGGGATATCCCCGCCGAATACGGCGGTCCTGGACTGGGGCTGGTAACGCGCTCGCTGATGGCGGAGGAGATGGCACAGCACCGGGCCGGACTGTATGCCCCCTGTTACGGCGTCTTTGGCGGCGGCGGCCTGGCACAGCTCTTTGAAGCCAACGACGCCCAGAAGGAGGCCTATCTCTACCCCATGCTGCGCGGTGAGAAGCGTGGCTTCTTTGCGCTCACCGAGCCATCCGGCGGATCTGACCCTGCCCGCGCCATCCAGACCACGGCGGTGCGCGACGGCGATGACTGGGTGATCAACGGCGCCAAGATGTTCATCTCCAGCGCCGATACGGCAGACTTTGGCCTGGTATTTGCCCGCACTGACCCGGCGAAGGGACGTGGTGGCATTACCTGCTTCATCGTGGACGCGGGCACGCCTGGCTTTATGGTGCGCCGCATCGTCCACACGTTGCGTTCGGCGCACTACGCCACCGAGCTGGAGTTCAAGGATATGCGCGTGCCGCACGGCGCCATCCTGGGTGGCGAGGGGCGGGGATTCGGCATCGCCAACGAGCGCCTGACCCGCAACCGCATTCCCTACGCGGCCGGATGTATCGGCGTGGCGGTGGCAGCCCAGGCCATGAGCATCAAGCACGCCAAGCTGCGCGAGACCTTTGGCGATGTGCTCGCCAACCGCCAGGCAATCCAGTGGATGATCGTGGACAACGCCATCGACATCGAGACATCGCGCTGGCTGACCCTGGCCGCAGCTGACAAGGCAGACCGGGGGGAGCCGTTCCGCCACGAGACGGCCATGGCCAAGTTAGTGTCGACGGAAGCAGCCGGCCGCGTGGTAGACCGTGCCATTCAGATCCACGGCGGCTATGGCGTGACGAAGGACCTGCCGCTTGAGCGCTGGTACCGCGAGCTGCGCATTCGCCGCATCGGCGAAGGGCCGTCCGAAGTGCAGCGGGTGATCATGGCGCGTGACCTGCTCTTTGAGTAACCCGAGGTTTGGGGGAGAAGCCGTGACCTACACTGTTGAGGCCGAGTTCCAGGAGCGCAGCCGGATCGTGTTCACCGCCCGTGACCGGGCAACGGTGAATGTGCGGATTCCCAGCGCCGATGGCACGCCGGTGGGCTACACATCGTTCGAGTTGCTACTGATCGCCCTGGCTAATTGCACCCTGGGCGTGGTGATGAATCACGACAGCCTCAAGGACGTGCCCGTCCGCTCTTGTCGTGCCGTGCTGGAGGCGGAGGGCGCCACGGCCCCCAGCCGCGCACAGCGCATTAACGTCCGGATCGAACTCGACGTCGAAGGCGGCAACGAGCGATTGCAGCAGACCCTCCAGCGGGTCGCCGATGCGTGCCCGGTGGGGAACACACTGCGGATGCCGCCCGCGATCAGTGTGGAGCTGGCGGTGACGGACCATGCCAGGGCAGAGCGTCCGTAGTCGGTCCTAGATCGCCGGCGCCGAGGTAGCGGTGTCGGCTCCGCCGCGCACACCGTCACGGCCCTCACGTTTGGCCGCATACAGTGCGTCGTCGGCGGCCTTAAGCAAGCTCTCCGGAAGCTGGCCGCGCCGGTACTCCGCAACGCCGATGCTGACGGTCACCGGGATCACCACCCCGGCCGCCAGCGGCACGGGCAGCCGCAGCACGCTCCGTAGCCGGCCGGCCAGCGCCAGCGCTCCGGCAGCGTCGGTTTCCGGCAGCAGCACCGCGAACTCATCGCCGCCCAGCCGTCCGGCGGCGTCAACGGCACGCAGGTTCTCCTCCAGCCGTTGGGCAATCGCCATCAGCACGGTGTCGCCCACCGGATGGCCGTACTCATCATTGATCTGCTTGAAGCGGTCAACGTCGATCACCAGCACCGACAGCGCATGGCCAAAGCGGCTGGCGCGGGCGAGCCCTTCATCGAGGCGCTCCCCAAACCCACGATGATTGAGCACGCCCGTCAGATTATCCCGGGTAGCCAGCCGCTCCAGCTGGCGATTCAGTTGCAGGAGCGTTCGCGCCTGGGCTTTGAGCGCGAGTTGGGTCTCCTTGTGCTCCGTCACGTCGGTGGCGGCGATCACGGCACCGGCGATCATGCCCCCCTCGTGATACAGCGGGCTGGCACTGACCCGGAGATGCCGGTCGCTCGCGCCGGCGTAGACCATGACATCCTCGTTCTGAACGGTGTCACCGCGCTGTACGCGGGCAAGCAGACTATCCTGCTGTGCGATTGGCCGCCCTTCGCAGTCGCGCATATCCACCAGCCGCACGAGATCTGCGAAGTCGCCCGGTGGTGCGCCGTCGTCGGGCAGTCCAAACAACCGGCGGGCGGCTGGGTTGGCCAGCGTCACCGTGCCGCGTCGGTTCGTGACGAGAATGCCGTCCTCCACGGTGTCCATGATCGTCAGCAGCCGCAGCATGGCGTCGGAGAGCTCGTGCCGCGCCACCTCGGCAGCGGATTCACGCAGCCGCATCCGGCGCGCCAGCCGGCGGTGACCGGTGAGGGTGACGCCGCCGGCGAGCGCCAGGCAGGCCAGCGCCTGCACGCCGGTGATCTGCCACCAGGCAGTATTTGCCGGCGCCAGGTAACGGCCGCCGGCAACCAGCATCGCCAGCGCTGCCAGGGCGGCCGTCCAAGGAGCGACTTGGGTGCTGGTTCCGCGTTTCATCTGACGCCTGCTCCGTCACTCTGATCGGTTAATCGGGAGTGCCGCCGGTTTCCCTGACGGGGGCAGCCACTGAGGACGCATGAATCAGACCGGCAGGTCGGCGTCCGGCCCTGCGGCGCGCCGGCGGGGGCGGAGTCTCAGGCGAAGATGTTGAGTGGGAGGCTCATGCTCACAGTCCAGTGGGGGGTGTTCACAGCCTGGGCGATGCTCAGGCCGGCGGCGACCGAGCACAGCACATACGCCACCTCGCGGGACAGGCGGTGCTCGGCGCACAGCCAGCGGATCATCTCCTTGGTGGCGGTGCGTGCGGCTTCACGCGGGTCGGCGGCGCTGCCCAGGGTGAATCGCAGCGGCCCTACCGGTGGGTGCGGCGGTGGACACTCAGCGTAGGGCTCTGACGGCGCGCCGCCAGGCACGATCGTGGCGCGCAGCACGGCGGTCATCTCGCACTCCAGCGCGGTCCCGCAGACCTCACCGGCCCCTTGTGCCGCCCGGCCGTGACCGACCGATAGCAGCGCACCGGGTACCTGGACCGGCAACACCAGGCGCGCGCCTGCTACGAGCTGCGGTAGATCGAGTTTGCCACCCATAGAGCGGGGGGGCAGCGGCCCAAAGGTGCCCGATTGCGCCGGCGCGCAGCCGATCACACCCAAGAAAGGCGCCAGCGGTACGGCGATGCCGCGTCGCAGCAGCGCTTCCCCTTCCTCCGGATGCAGTTCCCAGTGGTGCAGATACGGGCCTTTGATCGTGTCGCGGAGGAGGCCCCGTTCCGGCAGCACCGCTGTCCAGCCGGTAGCCGCCGGGCGTAACTCCAGCACCTCAACCTCCAGCCCATCGCCGGGCTTAGCGCCGCGCACAAACACGGGACCGATCAGCGGCCACATTGCCGACCAGTCGAGCGCGCGCAGCCGGGAGGACGAAGCGCCGTGGCGGATCTGACCGCCGGCGGCATCGGGCACCGCGACCGAAAACGGCTCGCCGTTGGCCACTTCCAGTGCCGGCGGGAGCGTTTGGTCCCACACCGCATGCACGGCATGGCTGGGAATGATCTTTCGGGCCTCAAGCACCACAAGATCGTAGCATGGCAAACCGGCAACGGCCTTGACCGCGGCTTCACCGGCTCCGCTAGACTAAAGGTGGAGCATGAAAGGAGACGCCGATGACGGTTTCTCCGTCTCCGCCCGAGACGGTGGCCGGGCAGCGCCCCGCACTGAAGTTCGCACACCCGAGCGAGGCGGAGTTTGCCCGATTGCTCGACTTCTACGGTGTGCGCTGGCAATACGAGCCGCGTTCGTTTCCGCTTCGGTATCAAGACGATGGCCAGTTGCTGGAAGCGTTTACCCCTGACTTCTATCTCACCGACTACGACACCTACATAGAACTGACCACGCTGCGCCAAAGCCTGATCACGTACAAGAACCGCAAGCTGCGCATGATGCGTGAGCTGCACCCTGATGTCACGGTCAAGCTGATCAACAAGCGCGACTACCTCAAGCTGCTGGAGAAGTTCGGTGTCGAACCGCGTGCTGGCAGTGCCATTCCCGCGATCGAGCGGATTCTTTTCACCGAACGGGAGGTACAAGCGCGCGTCGAGGAACTCGGCCGGCAAATCACGCGCGATTACACCGGACGCGAGCTAGTGCTGATCGGCGTCTTGCGCGGGGTCGTGCCGTTTATGGGCGATCTGATGCGCCGCATCTCCCTGCCGGTTCGTGTGGACTACTTGTCGCTGTCACCGTACCAGCCAGATGACACGCCGCTGCGCTTCACCAAGGCGCTGGAGGAGGACATCAGCGGCGCGCACGTGCTCGTGATAGAGGATATCGTTGACACCGGCATGAGCCTGCACCGGCTGTTGCAGTATCTCGAGCGGCGTGGGCCCGTCTCCGTCGAGGTGTGTGCGCTGCTGGACAAGCGTGCCCGGCGGCTGGCTGATGTGCGGATTGCTTACAGCGGGTTCGAGATCGGTGATGAATTCGTCGTAGGCTACGGGCTCGATGCCCGCCAGCAGTACCGCAACCTGCCGTTTATCGGCGTCGTTCACGGCGAAGTGCGGTAGCCGGTGGGCATGGCAATGCCCCGAGCAACCTGACCGCCCAGCACCGGGTTTCGACCGCCTCGCCGTACGGTGACGGACGCAGGCGCGAAGCCTGCCAGCGCCACAGCCAGCGATTTGTCCACCCGGCCAGGACTGCCCAGCCGCTCGGGGCACCGTGACAGTACGCCTGCCCACGGATGTCCGTCAACCTCCCTATCCATAGGATCCAAACCCTCAGCCATTTGCGGAGGTGGCCCGCACCTATGGATGCGCGCCGGGATCGATTTCGCGATCCGGCTCGCGCTGCGCGGTAGCCGGAGTACACATCGCACGGGGGCGCCAGCGTACAATACTCACGAGTGTCTGCCGCGCTGGAGCCGCCGGAATGAACGACGTGATGGATGATCAGGAGTTCGGGCGCCGCACCGTGCCGGACTTCAGTCAGTGGGAATCGCCGGAGACCCGCATTCGCTGGGAACGCGGGCTGGCGCTGATTGCCGGAGTGATCGGTGTGGTATTCACGTTCTTCTTTCTGTATGCATCGATACCGCTGTCTCCGGGTAAGGATGAGCCGGCAGTAGCCGGTGTTGCCACCGCGGCCGCGCCCGCTGGTAGCGGCGCCCAGGCGCAGCCGCCGGCCGCGGCCGCTGCCGGCCTGCAAGCCACCCCGGCCGCAACACCTACCCCTGCGACGGGCGCCGAATTGAAACTCTCCGCCACCTCCCGGGCAACGCCGAATGTCCGCCGCGGGCCCGGCATTGATCAGCCAATCGTCATGCAGCTGCGCCCGCAGCAGCGCGTAGATGCGGTGGGCCGCAGCGTCGACAACCAATGGCTACAGATTCTCAATCCGGACAACCCCACCCAGCGCCTGTGGGTGTCCGCGGACATGCTAGACGTGACGGGTGACACTCGGACACTGCCTGAGGTTCGCCCCTAGCTCGCTGGTCTGAGGAGGGTGGTACCGCTGATGGGACGCCGCCCGCCTGCTCCCCGTCCCTCACCTGCTCCGCGCCAGGCGCGCCACGCAACCGTAGACGGTGCGCATGAGGTACGGCCACGCGGCTGGCCCCTTCGGCGCACGCTCGGGCTGTCACTGGGTCTCATGGTCGCGGTATTCGCCGGGGCGGTCGTAGTCGCCGGGCTCAGCCTGCGCAGTCTCACCGCCCGCGTCTCGCGCTCTACCGTCACCATTACCCGGCTCTCTGGTTCGGCCGACCGGCTGCTGGCTGGGATGCTGACTCAGGAGGTACTGGTACGCAGCTACGCCCAGACAGGCGATGCTCCCACGCGGGTGCAGTTCAATCAGGCGCGCGCTGCATTTCTTCAGACCTTCGCCGAGGCCGAGCGCCTGCCCCATCTCGATGCCACCAGCCGGACGTTGCTGGACACGCAGCGGGCCATCGCCGAGCGCTGGTACGAGCAGGTTGCCCGGCGAGAGATTGCGCTAAGCGATGCCGGGCAGGACGGCCCGCTCCAGCAACTGATCATGCAGGGACAGAGCCGCCGCCTCGTCGATGAGTTCCGCACTGCCAACACCCAATTCCGCGATCACCTGGCGGCGCTGGGCCGGCAGGAGGCTGATGCGGCGGCACAGCGGGCGCGGGCCACCGCGCTGCTGGTCATCCTGTCGATTGTGGTGGCGGGCCTGGCTGGACTAACCGTGTTTGTCTATCTGCGCCATGGTGTCTTGCGCCCGCTGGGCGAGTTGACCGCAGCGGTGTCGGCAGTGCGCTCCGGGCTGCTGGATGTGCGCGTTCCGGAGCAGGGAGCCCGCGAGTTCCGCGTGCTCGAACGTTCCTTCAATGAGACGGTCATCGCGCTCCAGCTTGCCGACGAGGAGCGACGCCGCCTGGAACAGCTTAAGAGCGACTTCATCGCCATCGTCTCGCATGAGTTGCGCACCCCGCTCACGTCGATCAAGGGCTACACCGAGATGGTGCTCGATGGCGACGCCGGGCCAGTAAGTGAGGAGCAGCGCGACTATCTGGGCACGGCGCTCACCAACACCGATCGCCTGGTGGACCTGGTCAACGACCTGCTGGACCTATCGCGGATCGAGTCCGGGCGGTTTGAGGTCGAGCGAGGCCGCGTCGATATTGCCGCCGTTGTGGAATCGGCGCTGGGAACGCTGCGGCCGCTGATTGACGCGAAGGCGCAGCGGCTCTCTGTGCAAATGGCCCCCGGGCTGCCGCCGGTTGATGGCGATGCGCGGCGGCTAACACAGGTGGCGGTCAACCTCATTTCGAACGCCAGCAAGTACACTCCCACAGGCGGCGCCATCACTGTCCAGGCGATTGCTGAAGGGGGCAGCATGGTATTACGCGTCTCTGACACGGGCGCGGGGATTCACCCGGAGGATCAGCTACACCTGTTCGAGCGCTTCTATCGCGCCCGCACGGCGGGTCACCACAACGTGACCGGCACTGGGTTGGGGCTCGCCATTACGCGCTCCATCGTGGAACTTCACGGAGGCCGTATCCTGGTGCAAAGTGTCCCCGGTGAAGGCTCGACCTTCGAGGTGCGTCTGCGCCCGTGGGTGGGTGCAGGCCCATGGCACGATGGCAGCGGGCAGCCCGGCGACCGCCTGCTGCCCGCTCTCCCCGTGGTGGCGCCGGAGTGAGCGAGGCGACAACCGGCAGTGAGGCTAGCCATGGCGCGCATCCTGGTTGCCGATGATGAGCCGGACCTGTTGCGGCTGGTGACCATCCGCCTGGGACGGGATGGGCACGAGGTGATCCCCGCGCGCGATGGCGGCGAAGCACTGCGGCTGACGCTGGAGCAGCTGCCCGACCTGGTCTTGCTCGACGTCACCATGCCGGTGATGGACGGACACCAGGTCTGCCAGGCGATTCGCGCACAGCTTGGTGCGGCGGTGCCCAAGATCGTGATGCTCAGCGCCCGTGGCCAGGAGAGTGATGTGCGCGGCGGGTGGGAAAGCGGCGCCGATGGCTACATCGTGAAGCCCTTTCGCCCGAGCGCGCTCGCGGCGGAAGTCGCCAGGATGCTGGCCGATGCCGGCGGTTGAGCCCTCCGAGACCCGTGCCGCGTTCGGCGGCTTCCTTGACGACCTGGTCCATGAGCTGCGCACGCCGCTGACCGCCATCGCGGGCTACGCTGCGTTGCTGGCTGACGAGGCTGAGCTGCTGTCGCCGGATGCGCGCCATGCCGTTGGGGTGATCGACGCGCAGTCCGCGCGCCTCGGCCGGCAACTGGCGCTGGTTCTGGAGATCGCGCGGTTGTGGTCCGGCCAGATGGTCGTCGAGCGCGAGCGGCTGAATCTGGCAGCCCTGGTGCGGCGGGCCGCTCGGAGCCATCATGTGCCGGTAGAGGCGCCGGCGCGGCTCGCGCTGGACGGAGACAACGCGGTACTCCGTCGCGCAGTTGCGGTGCTCATCGACAATGCAATTCGCCACGGCGCGCCGCCGGTGACGGTGCAGGTGTGGCGTGGCGGATCAAGCGCCTTGGTGGCGGTTTGTAATCACGGCTCCGGCCTACCGCCGGCCGCCGTCGCCATGGCCGGCGTGCGTCCCTTCCAGGCGCCGCCGCATGATGGCCCGCCGGTCGGGACTGGACTGTCATTGGTCTGGGCAGCAGCCGTTGCGGCCGCGCATCACGGGTCACTTGCATACGCGCGCGCGGACGGCGTCAGTTGTTTTACCCTGACACTGCCTGTACCCCGCCGTAGCCTGTCAATGGGGAAGACCACGTGAGCACTGCGCAAGTACAGGTGTATGTGACGCTCCACGGCGACATCCGCCGGATCCGGCCCAAGGCCGCACCGGACCGGGAAGCCACACTCGTTCGCGGAACAACGGTAGCGGAATTGCTGGCGGCGTTGCCACTGAAGCCTAATGAGACACTGGTCATTGCAGTCAACAACGAGGTGGTGACTACCGGCGCCACGTTGCATGATGGCGACGAAGTGCTGCTGTCCAGCCCAATGGAGGGTGGCTGACGGCCCGCTCCGGTTCCACACTCATCGCCCAGATAGATGGAGTTTGCTGTGCGCTACGGCTACTGGAATCGCATTCTCAACGTGGATCTGACCGAACGCCGCTGGTGGGTTGAGGAGCCGGGCGATGACCTGTACCGGCAGTTGCTGGGTGGGCGAGGGTTTATTGCACGGACACTGCTGCGTGACACAGCGGCGGGGATTGACGCCTACGACCCCGGCAACCCGCTGCTGTTCATGCCCGGCGTGTTGACCGGTGTGCCGTTGCCCGGCTCGGGCCGCCACACCATCGGCGCGCGCTCGCCCCTGAGCGCCGGATACGGTGAATCTGAGGCAGGCGGGTTCTGGGGCGCCGAACTGAAGAAGGCCGGCTGGGATGGGATCGTTGTGCGGGGCGCCAGCGAGACGCCGGTTTACCTGTGGATTAACGAAGACACTGTCGAATTCCGCGATGCCGCTCACCTGTGGGGACTCGTGACGGGTCAAGCAGAGGAGCAGATCGTCGCGGAACTGGGCGACCCGCGTATCCGCGTGGCGCAGATCGGCCCCGCCGGCGAAAACCTGGTGCGCTTTGCGTCCATCAGCAACGACCTGAACGAGGTGGCCGGCCGGGCCGGGATGGGCGCCGTGATGGGCGCAAAGAAGCTCAAGGCGATTGCCGTCCGCGGTAAGAAGAACGTGCCGGTAGCAGACCCGGAGGCGATCAAGCGAATTGCCAAGTGGGTGTCCGGCACGCTCGATGAGAATCACTACGCGTTCCACAACTTCGGTACCGGCGCAGCGATGGCAGCCAAGTCCGCTGAGGGGGGAATGCCCACGCTCAACTATCAGCTGGGCGCGTTCGAGGGCTCAGATCGTATCAGTGCCATCGCCGTTCGTGACCAGGTGCGGGTCGAGATGCGCGGCTGCTACGCCTGCTCCGTGCGCTGCAAGAAGTTCGTTCGCGTCGAGGCGCGCGACACCGGCGAGAAGTTGAAGAATGGCAGGCCAGTGCCGGTTGATCCTAAAGGTCGCTGGTCCATCGAGCTGCGGTACGGCGGTCCCGAGTACGAGTCGCTGGCTGCCCTGGGCGCCAACCTGGGCATTGATGACTTGATAGCCGTCTGTAAGGCGAACGAACAGGCGAACGCGTACTGCCTGGACACGATCTCGTTGGGTTGCACCATCGCCTGGGCGGCCGAGTGCTTTGAGCGCGAGCTGCTCACAGCGGCCGATACCGGCGGCTATGCCGTCCGCTTCCATGACCCCGAGCAGGTAGTAGAACTGGCCGGCAAGATCGCTCGGCGTGAGGGCGTGATCGGGGAGCTGCTGGCTGAGGGCGCCCTCCGTGCGGCGCAGCGCATTGGCCGCGGGACGGAGCAGTACGTCGTGCACGTCAAGGGGCTGGAGATCGCGATGCATGACCCGCGCCACATGGAGCGGATGCGCACGTCGTATTTGTTCTCCCCCACGGGCGGCGATCATATGGGCTCGGCCACCAACAAGAACGGCCTGCGCAATCAGGCGGGACTGTGCTTCTTCCTCAACTACAGCGACCAGATGGCGCTGGACGCCCTGTGTGCCACCACCGGTTGGGACCTCGACCAGCAGGAGCTGGACCAGATCTTCGAGCGCGGTATCTCGCTTACCCGGCTGTTCAACCTGCGCGAGGGCGTAACGCGTGCCGATGACACACTGCCGCACCGGATGCGTGAGGATCTGCCTAAACACGCCGGTATCACCCAGGAGCAGATCGACGCGCTGGCGGACGGCTACTACCGCGACCGCGGCTGGGATGCGTCTGGTATCCCCACACCGGAGCGGCTGGCAGAGCTTGGCCTGTCGGAGTTCGCCGGCTCGGTGGTGTGAGCGGGCCGGCGCCTGTGTGAGCGCCGGCGCTGTGACCGGGGCATGAGATGATCTCCGGCCCCGGTCTCTCCGTATTCCAGGGAAGGTCACCGCCACAGGAGTGCCGTTATGACCGGCAACCAGCTCCGTATTCCACTGGAACCGGTGGATGCCATTCGCATCACCACCCTCATCGACAACACCGTCGATGTCTTCTTGCCCGATGAAGGGCCGGCGCGACGCGCGGGCCTGCGGACGATGCGTAGCCGGGCCGAGGCGGTCTATCTGGAAGAAGGCAGCGCGCCCGAGGGGCTGCGGGCTGAGCACGGCTTTTCGGCACTCATCAGCATGACCCGAGGGGGCCGCGATCACCACCTGCTGTTTGACACCGGCATCAGCCCAGATGGCATGGTGGAGAACATGCGCCGCCTGCAGCTACCGCCCAAAGACGTCGAGGCGATCGTCTTCAGTCACGGTCACTTCGACCACACCACAGGGCTTGATGGATTTGTCCGCGCGTTGGGGCGGGCGCAGATGCCGGTATACATCCACCCGGAGTTTTGGAACCGGCGGCGGGTGGTGTTTCCCGGCAGCGAGCCTTTTGAGATGCCGGCTGTCTCCAAGGGCGCACTGTTGGGTGCGGGTTTTGCGATCATTGAGGAGCGGCAGCCATCGTTCCTGCTGGATCGTGCGCTGCTGGTGACCGGCGAGGTTGACCGCACCACAGACTACGAAGCCGGGATGACCGTCCAGGAGAAGCTGGAAGATGGCCACTGGCAGCCGGACCCATTGACCCTGGATGACCAGGCAGTGATAGCGCACGTGCGCGGCAAAGGGCTGGTGGTGCTCACCGGCTGCGGCCATGCCGGCATCATCAATATCCTGCGGTATGCCCGCCGCCTGACCGGCGTGGAGCAGGTTTACGCCGTGATCGGCGGGTTCCACCTTTCCGGGCCGCTGTTTGAGCCACTGATCCCCCTGGTGTGCGCTGACATGGAAGCAATCGGCCCGCGCATGATCGTACCTGCCCACTGCACCGGCTGGCGGGCGATCCATCAGATGTCGTTGCTGTTTCCGGATGCCTACATCCAGAACAGCATCGGCACGCGGTTTGAGCTGGTTGCCGGCGACGATTAGCTGCCGGCTTTACCATGGCGGAGTCTGTCGGTCGCGGTTCCAGCCGTCGTGACTGCTGCCTATACTGATCGCACGCACTCCTCTGGCGGACGTCTCCATGCCTGCCGATTTCATCGACCATTACGACGTATTGGGCGTGGTCGCCACCGCGACACGTGAGGAGATCGAGCGCGCTCATCGCGAGCAGGTCCGGCGCTGGCACCCAGATGTCAACCCAGACCCTGACGCGACGTTGCGTACGCAGCAGATCAACGTAGCGCGGGATGTGCTGCTAGATCCCCGCCGCCGTGCAGACCTTGACCGCGAGCTGTCACGGCGGCAGGGACGGGCAGGGCGGGCTACCAGCAGTGCCTATGCGCGCCGGTCCGCTGGGCCGGACCAGACACGCGCCGCCGAGCAGCAACAGCGCCGGCGTGACCAGGCCGAGGAGCAGGCACGTCGCGCGGCGGAACGCCGGCGGGAAGCCCGCGCCGCTCAGGAGGAACGTGACCTGCGGGAGCGGGCGCGGCGTGCAGCCGAGGAACGCGCCCGCCGTAACGCCGAGCAGGTCGAGCTTGCCTGGGATGATCAGACGTTTGTGCTCGGTCACTGGTACGCCAATCGCAGCGGGCCCTTCCAGGTGCTGACCGCTGACAGTGTCAGCGTGCGCGTTCGCTATCAGAACGGGATGGAGCTGACGCTACCGGTTGGCACCCTGTGGCTCGGGTGGCAGGAGGAGGCGCGCCGCCGCAGTGAGAGCGAGGGCCGGCTGTTCACCTTCCGCCATTATCGCCCTGCCGCCGGCCCGTCGGAACTGGAGATCGCCACGACACTCAACCGGGCACACACGCCCGAGGCGGTATTCCGCTATCTGGAAAGCTGCGGTTGGGGCACGATGTCCGACGACCGGGCCGAAGGCGGGCGGCTTCGCTTCACACCGGACCGGGCCTGGTTGCCGCGCTTCTCGCGGGTGATAGCCGAGCTCAGCGCCCACCGGCCAGGATTCGACGTGAAGTTCGATGCGAACCGCCCGCCTGGTGCGCTCGCATCCTGGATTGCGCTCTGAACTCTACAAGTTAAGGATTTGCCATGACACCACGCTGTCAGTTCTGCACCGAGCGACCGCGGGAGGAGGTAGCGGTGCTCAAATGGCGCGGTGAGGATCGCGACCGCCTTACCGTTCCCCTGTGTATGAAGCACCATGCCCGCATTGCCAAGGCCGGCGCACGTGGCTGGGAGCACGGTGGATTTCGCTGGAAGACGGGCTGGTGGTGAGCACGCATATCACCCGCGCCGGCAGGTGCCGGGCCGCGCAGCCTCGCTCCGGCCCGCCCATGAGCTAGTACGTCACACCGCGCACATGCGTCGCGTGACCTCGAACAGCATCTGGCACATGAGCTTGAGGCTATCCAGTGGCATGCGTTCGTTGTGGCCGTGGACCGTCTTGCCCAGCTCGGGGTCCATGAGGCTTCCGGAGAAGCCATACGAGACCGTCCCCCGATTGCGGAACGTGCGGCTGTCGGTGAATCCAACCGTGATACCCGGCACCACGACGGCGTCTTCGACGTGTTCACGCGCGACCTGCTCGATCACGGCAAACAACTCGTTGTCG
>CAUJGQ010000116.1 GCA_963170165.1 Chloroflexota bacterium
CGATGGTGGCAGACCACACCGCGTACCGCGCTGCCCCAGATGAGCAACTGCCACCACCAGCGTTGCGCGGCGCCATCCCGGCGCAGTAGACCGCTACCGTCATAGAATGACGGCAGAGCCCGATGCGGGCACGGAGCCGGCCATGACGGGCGCGCAGCAGTCTCGCGGCGTGCACCTCCTCCAGTCCGAGTATGACAACGCCCTGGCCTGTATCCGTTGCGGCCAGTGCCTGCCGGTCTGCCCGACCTACCAGCTGACCTTCGCTGAGGAGCAGTCACCGCGCGGCAGAATCGCGCTTGCCCGTGCGGTAGCCGAAGGCGTCCTACCCTTGACAGCCGACTTCATCACCAGCGCCCAGAGCTGTCTGCTGTGCGAAGCCTGCACCGCGATCTGCCCGGCCGGTGTGCGAATGGAGCCGATTGGCGTAGCGGTGCGTGCCCTGATTGGCGAGCGACGCGGTGTTCGCCCGCGGTTGCGTGCGGCAGCTCAGCGGTGGGCAATGTGGCTGGCGCTGGGCAGCATGGCCAGATTCCGGGCGCTGTGCCGGCTCGCGTGGCTGTACCAGCGCACCGGCGTAGGTGAGATGCTGCGCCGTTCCCACGTGCTGAGGCTGCTGAGGCTGGCGAGCGCCGAGGCGCTACTGCCGGCCATGCCCGGCCGCTTCCTCGTCGCGCGGGGCCAACGCTGGCAACCCCCGGCCGGTGTGCCGGTCGGGGATGATGCCGCCTTGTTCACCGGCTGTATCATGAGCACCGCTTTCGCAGAAACCACCAGGGCGACGGCCCGCTGCCTGGCGCGGCGCGGGCGCCGGGTGATCGCTCCGGCAGCTCAAGGTTGCTGTGGTGCGCTGCAGCTCCATGCGGGCGAGCTGGAGGGCGCGCGCCGCCTTGCCCGCGCCAATATCCACGCGTTCGAGTCAACGGGCCCGGCGCCGATTACCGTCAACGCTGCGGGCTGTGGCTCAATGCTCAGGGGCTACGGGCATCTCCTGGCGGATGACGACGGGTACCGCGAGCGAGCCCGCGCTTTCGCCGCTCGGGTGCGTGACGTGTCCGAGGAACTGGCGATCCTGCCCGCGCCGCCGGCAACGCCTCGGGCGTTCGCCGTGACCTATCAGGAGCCCTGCCATCTCGCCCATGCCCAGCGGATCACACGGCAGCCGCGCGCGCTGCTACGGGTCATGCCCGGGGCAAAGCTGGTGGAGATGCGCGAGGCGGCGTTGTGTTGTGGCTCCGCCGGCGTATACAACCTGACGCACGGCACCACCGCCCGCACACTGGGTTCGCGGAAGATCGACAACGCGCGCGCCACCGGAGCAAACGTCATCGCCACCGCCAACCCAGGTTGCCTGATGCATCTGCGAGCCGTCGCTGATGCCCGAGCATCGGACATCAACGTGCAGCATTACATCGACATACTGGACGCGGCGGAGCGGCCGTGTGATCCGCCAGGCTGGGATGGGTAGCCACATGCCGCTGAGCGGGCCGGTCATGGCTGAGCTTGAGCGCATCTGCGGCAAGACGCAGGTTCATGGTGGCCCGGCGCAGCGCGTCGCATACTCCTTCGATGCGACCTTCCCGCAGGATGTGCCTGACGTCGCACTCACTCCGAGCTGCACGGAGGAGGTCGCTGCCATCCTGCGCATCGCATCCCGGGAACGGATCCCCGTCCATCCCCGCGGCGCCGGTACCAGCTTGTCCGGCGGCGCGCTACCGTTGGGCGGCGGGATCGCGCTGTCCCTCGCCCGCATGAACCAGATCCTCGATATCGACCCGGCAGACACAGTGGCGGTCGTCCAACCAGGCGTGGTCACTGCCGAGCTTCAGCGCGCGGTGGAGGCCGTCGGGCTGTTCTATCCGCCGGACCCCGCGTCGCTCAGCCAGTCCACAATCGGCGGCAATGTCGCCTGCAACGCCGGCGGGCCGCGATGCCTCAAGTACGGTGTCACGAAGGATTATGTCCTGGGCATGACCGCCGTCCTTGCGGATGGCCGGGTACTCACACTGGGCGGACGGACGATCAAGAACGTCACCGGCTATCAGCTTGGGCAGCTGCTCGTTGGGTCCGAGGGCAGCTTGGCAGTGATCACCGAGGTCATCCTTCGGCTGATTCCCCTACCCCGGCAGCGCGCTACTGCAGCGGCGTACTTCCCTGCGCTCGACGGCGCCTCACAGGCTGTCTCCGCCATTATGTCCAGTGGCCTGCTGCCGGTGACCGTCGAGATGATGGACGCCGTCAGCATCAACGCCGTTGAGGACTACCTCCAGCTAGGACTGCCGCGCACTGCCGAGGCGCTGCTGCTGCTGGAGCAAGATGGCAACAACGCGGCGCTGGCCCGCGCCGATGTTGAGCGGATGGCCGCGATCTGCCGCGAGCACGGCGCTACGTCAGTGACCGCAGCATCCACCGCGGAGGAGCGTGACGGCCTGTGGCGGGCGCGGCGGGCGGTGTCCGGTGCGCTCGGCCGGGTACGACCGAACAAGTTGGGTGAGGATGTTGTGGTGCCGCGCTCACAGATCCCGGCGATGGTGCGGCGCATTCGTGCCATCAGCGAGGAGCATGGCCTGCCGGTTGCGGTGTTCGGCCACGCCGGCGACGGCAACCTGCATCCCAACATCCTGTTCGACCGGCGGGTGGCCGGCGAGTTGGAGCGGGTCGAGCGGGCGGCGGCCGCGATCTTCGGCGCCGCACTGGCGCTCGGTGGCACGCTCTCGGGCGAGCACGGTATCGGCTCGCTCAAGCGCGAGTTCTTGGAGGTTGATCTTGGGCGGGATGCGGTTGACGTGATGCGTGCCATCAAACAAGCGCTGGACCCGCTCGGCATCCTCAACCCACACAAGGTATTTCCCGAGCGGGCGAGTGGCGGAGTCAGCGCCTTCCTCCGCGCCCTGCCTTCTCTCGAAGGATGGACACCGGGCTAGCAGGTGGCGGCAGCGCCCGCCCGTCTGTGGGAGGTGACCCCGATGCGAGCACTGCTGCTGATCCTCACCACCATGCTGGTTACCAATATCGCCGCTGCTCCCCAGCCGGCCGCCGCGCAACCCTTTCCGCTGGAGGTCACACTGACCCTGGACCGCGGCGCGTATGAGCCGGGCGCCAGCATCGGCTTTACCGTGTCGGCACGCAACGTGAGCCGGGAACCGGTGACCCTCTCGTTTGCCAGCACCCAGCGGATCGACGTCATCATCCGCAAGGACACGGTGGTGGTGAGCCGGTTTGCGGCCACCCAACCGGTCGGGCCAGGTTTCGGCACGCAGCGCTGGCAGCCAGGGGAGACGGTGCTCTTCTCCGGCGCGTGGATGCCATACACATTGCTGGGACCGTCGACAGTGCCGGGAGCGGTACCACAACTGCTGGCGCCGTCGATGTACACCATCCAGGCGGAGCTGCTGAGCACGGGGCTGCGCGTGCCGTCG
This sequence comes from Chloroflexota bacterium, assembly GCA_963170165.1. Taxonomy (GTDB): domain Bacteria; phylum Chloroflexota; class Dehalococcoidia; order CAUJGQ01; family CAUJGQ01; genus CAUJGQ01. The sequence goes on from CAUJGQ010000116.1 coordinate 3,417, forward strand.
CCGTCACAGCCGCTGATCATCGGGCGCCCAACGCCGATTGGGCCCGGATGCGCGACGATCACTACCTACTTCGGCGTGTCCATGACGGCCGGCGCGGTGGCCGCGGTCGTGACACCGGCGGCCGCACTTCGGGGGCTGTGGCGGTTCGAACCGTCCGTCGGGCGCTACCTCGGTTTCCTGCCTGTGGCAGGCGCCCCCCATGACTTGGCAAGCGTGCCGGCTGGTGATGTGGTTGTGTTCTGCACGAACGCACCGGCGGTAGCACTGCTCCCTGACCCCTGATCAGCGGGATAGCAGGTCAACGGTCAGATCGGGGTTGGTCGCTCGAATATACCGCGCGGTATCGGGGTAGTGGCGTGCAAGCTCCTGGTACATCTGCCAGGCCACGCGCCGGTACGAGAAGTGCCCGCCGGTGCCCGTGCGCAGCTCGATCATGTATGCCGCCTGGGCAACGTCCATTTTGAACAACGCCCGCACGCGTGTCCCCAACGGCAACAGGTACGCCGCGGCCGCCGGCTGATCAGCTGGTAAGGTGCGAGCTGCCTGCAGTGCTCTGCGCAGAGCGCCGTCTAACGCCCGGCCGGCGCCCTGCGCGATAGCGGCCGGCGCGGCATCGCCCAGGCCGAGACGTAACACCTCCGCAGTATCGCCGATGCCAAGAAGGGGACCGAACTCGGGCACAATCTGCACGCAGCGACGATGCCGGTGCAGGTCACGGAATGAGCCGATATCCATCAGGATGTCGAACTTGAGCGCATAGCCGCTCTGATGCTCCCGGAGCCACTCATCGTGCTGGCCACGCCCGGCAAAGGACTGATCCAGCAGCGACCGGCGCTCACCGGCAGACAGCCCGGATACCACCGCCTGGATCTGACGGTAAGAGTGACCCACCGGCGACGCCCGGTAAAGGAGCGTAGTTATTGCTTCATCTTCCAGCGACTCGGGCCCGGCAAGCTGGACCGTCGAGGTGATGTCGGGCTCAATACCCTCCAGCAACCGCGACATCGCCCCCCGCAGCGCATCGCGGGCACAGCCGGCATAGGGCGCAGCCTGGGCATACTTGACCAGCGTTGGGGCAGGTGCTGTGGGGGTCAGCAGTGCTGCCACATCCGGATTGGCCCCGTGGCCGTTGAGCGCCGCGCGCAAACGCTCGCGCGTCGGGTCGTACCCCGGCTCGCGGCAGGCGGCGCGCATGCGCTCTCCGATGGCCCGCACCTCGGCCAGCGAGGACGACAACAACCGGCTGATCTGCCGCTCCAGTACCCGCGCGCTGGTCACCTGTCCCACCGACGTCTTGGTGGCCAGCGGCAGTAGGTAGCGCGCGATATCGAAGGCGCGGGCGCGCAGGGTTCGGGTGTGTGCGCTGCGGTCAGATCCAGCAGGCACGGGGTAGCGGTCCCGAAGGATGTCGACGAGTTGCGCGGTCAGCGTGTGATATGTCGTGAACGCCGCGTCTGCCGCAGCGGCAAAGGGGGCGGTGGCGCCGGTGGCGGCCACCTCCTCAGGCATCACCCAACCGCTCCTGCGGAAGTCCTGATAGCGCGTCGAGCGCTCTTGCCCATCCCAGAGCGGCTCGTCGACCACGGTGATCGCGGCCAGTATGGAGATGTCTTCGATGGCGAGAGCGAGGTGCGCCAGGTCGGCGATGGACCGATGCCCGTATTGGAAGTAAAAAGTGTCAAGGAACTGCTCGGCCTGCTGCGCGCTCAGCTCGGCGATGCTGTCGCGCATCGACTGGGCTGAGCGGCTATACTTGGCCATTGCATAGGCCTGGATCTCTGGAGACACGCCGGTGACGGCGTAGACGCGCATCGTCTCTGCCTCATTGCCACCACCACTGACAGTGTAGGACGGGCGACGTCGTGGCGGGCCAGCTTGTTACGTCCAGCGTGCCTGCGCCAGCCCGGCGGCACAATGACGGCATGACACTGGAGGCACACTCGTGACGTTCAACGGGCTCGGTATGCACCTCGGCATCCTGCCGCGGCTGTCAGCGGCGCAGAGCCGGTCCATCAGCCCGGAGAACTTCACCGGCGCTAAAGGCGGCGGGGGGATGGCAGATGAAGGCACCGGCGCCCGTGCTGCCCGTGGCCTGGGGCGAGGCTGGAAGATCTCGCCGTCGATCCGGCTAGCGCCGGGCGAGATCCGCGAGCTGGCCGGTATTGACGGTCCCGGTGCGATTCAGCAGATCTGGATGACCCCGACGGGCCACTGGCGTCACCTGGTGTTACGCATCTACTGGGACGGCCAGGAGCAACCGTCCGTGGAGTGTCCGGTGGGGGACTTCTTCGCATGCGGGTGGAATCGCTATGCGCAGGTCAGCTCGCTGGCCGTATGCGTGAACCCGGGCAGCGCTTTCAACTGCTACTGGGAGATGCCGTTCCGCAGGCACTGTCGCATCACCATCACCAACATCAGCGAGGTCGAGGCGACGCTGTACTACCAGATCAACTACACCCTGACGGACGTTCCAGAGGACGCCGCGTACTTTCACGCGCAGTTTCGCCGCGTGAACCCGCTGCCGTTCAAGTCTGTGTACACCATTCTGGACGGCGTGCAGGGCCAAGGTCACTATGCCGGTGTGTACATGGCGTGGGGAGTCAACAACGCGGGCTGGTGGGGCGAAGGGGAGATCAAGTTCTTCCTGGATGGTGATCGCGAATTCCCCACCATTTGTGGCACAGGAACCGAAGACTACTTCTGCGGCTCGTACAACTTCGATCTGGGCAAAGAGAACGGCGGATACCGCGAATTCAGCACCCCGTACGCCGGGCTGCCCCAGGTAATCCGGCCGGATGGACTGTACCAGTCGCAGACGCGCTTTGGCATGTACCGGTGGCACATCATGGACCCGGTACGCTTCCAACGTGATCTGCGGATCACGATCCAGGCGCTAGGGTGGCGCAATGGCCCGCGCGGTGAACGACGCTATTTGCCGTTGCAGGACGACATTGCCTCTGTAGCGTTCTGGTACCAGACCCTTCCCACCGCGCCCTTCCCCATCCTCCCGGGCGCGGATGATCTGGAGGTGATTTAAGCGTCCGGCATCACATCGTCATGGCCAGCAGCGCGAGCCAGCTCAGGACCAGGACGAACAGGAACACTCCGGCGATTTCCATGCGGGAGACCGGCGGACGGCGTGTGGATCGGGTCAAAGTGACGCTCCGGTGAGCCGGTCCAGACCGGCCGAGGCTGGACTGTCCGGGGTGGGATCCGAGTAGGAATCCAGTTACGATCAGTGTGGACTGCGGCATCACCTACGCTCAATCACTGCGTGGGTTACCCGCGTCGGGGTTGTTCGGTTTGGGTCTACTCCGATCGTGTGACGGGCAGCAGTACACTGCCCCGCTGGCCGGTTTGGTCGGGCGGTCAGCCCGGCTGCTCGCCGGGGTTGTCTGGTCCCCAGAAGGCTTGCATCCAGGGCCGCAGCTCCGCGTCTGACCACAGCCGGCTGGCTTCTGCGCCGGTTTGGCCGACATACTTGCTGGCCGCCCGTTTCCAGTAGGGGTTCTCCGACGGTGACGACAGCGGCTCAAACGTAAACGAGCAAATCCGCATCATCGGGTACAGCGCCACCGGGACGCGGCTGAGGTTGCTCAGCTCCAGCACCGCCTTGCCGCGCCAGCCGGGCTCAAAAGCGCCGGCTGTGCCGTGCACGATCACGCCGAGCCGCGCCAAGCTGCTGCGGCCCTCCAGCCGGGCCAGGATGTCATCGGCCAGCTCCAACGACTCAAACGTTGACGCAAGCACGAGCTCGCCCGGGTGCAGCACAAACGGGCCCTCGCCGCCCACCACTACTTCACGCATCATGTCGTTGCCAACGACCGGTGCGCGGGTATCGATGTACGGTACCCGGCTATAGTCAAACAGCTTGAATACCGGCCCTAGTCGCAGGTCCACCGAGCACGGCCCCAACTGCACTGACTCGTCAATGGCAGGATCAATGTGGATCCGGCGCGTCTTCAACGCCTCACGGATGTCGCGGTCACTGAGCACCATGCGGTACACCACCCCGGCTGGTAGCCGGGCCGCCTTCATCTTAAGCCAGTCCCAGCACGTTTCGGCCTGGCCCTTATGACGTCTTGCATGAGCTGATTACGCGCTGGAGACGGCAGGCAGTGCGTCACCAGGGGGCGCCAGAGTCAGGGCCGAGGCCGCCCGTGGCCGCCGGCCCTCAACCTCACCGCGCAACTGGCCGCAGCCGGCGGCGATGTCTACGCCCTTCTCTACGCGCACCGTCACGTTGATCCCCAGCTCGCGTAGCGCCTGTTCGAACGCCAGAACACGGGCGCGACGGGAGCGAGGCGTACGGGCATTCGCCGTCGGGTTGACGGGAATCAGGTTGACATGGCAACTGAGCCCGCGCAGCCGCTCCGCCAGCGCCTCCGCCTGTTGGGGTGTGTCGTTCACCGCATTGATCAGCGCATATTCCACACTGAAGCGCCGCCCGGTGAGGGCCGCCCACTCCTGAGCGGCGGCCAGCAGCTCGTCGATACGGTACCTGGCCGTCGGCACCAGCTCGCGGCGGGCGTCATCATATGGTGAGTGAAGGGACAGCGCCAGCCCAACCTGCAAGCCCTCGTGCGCCAGCCGCAGCATTTGCGGGACCAGCCCGACGGTAGAGATGGTCATGTGACGCGAGCCCAGGCCGAACCGCTGTGGGTCCTGCAGCGCGCGCACCGCCGCCAGGGTGTGAGCGTAGTTGGCAAGCGGTTCACCCATACCCATGAACACGATGTTGGTGACATGTTCGCCGCACGCCACCAGTGCGCGGGCAAAGTGCAACACCTGAGCGACGATCTCACCGGCGCTCAGGTTGCGGAGGAAGCCCTGCTGGCCAGTGGCACAGAACACGCAGGCCATGGCGCAGCCGGCCTGTGTTGAGACGCACACGGTGTTACGGGCACGCGCCCGTTCCGTCGCCGCGTAGCGCATGAGCACCGTCTCCACGGTCACGCCATCGCTCAGCCGCAACAGGGCCTTGGTGGTGCTACCGTCCGCCGAGATGCGCTCTGTCTCCACCTCAGGCACTGTGAACTGAAGCTCCGCAGCGAGACGTGCGCGCAGCGCCCTTGGCAGATCGGTCATGGCATCCCACGAGCCGGCAAAGCGCCGGTACATCCATGCCAGTACCTGGCCGGCACGGTACGACGGCTGGTCCCAACCGGCCATCAGGCCGGATAGGTCAGCATGGGTGAGATCCAGCACGTTACGGCGCAGCTCGGGCATTGACAGGTGAACTCCCGGGCGGGTTCGTGCATCCAGTGTATCAGCCGCCACCCAGGCAAACGCCCGCGAGCCCGCGCTCACCCCTCAGGAAGTCCTCGGCATACAGGGCACGCTTGCCGGCCTTCTGGACCTGGAGCGGCGCCAGCAGCCCATGGCCGGTGACGACGGCGAACGCCGGTCGCGGCCGTTCAGCAGGGACTTGCCGGATCGCGGCCGCATCCAAAGGCACGACCATCCCTGGCGGCTGCCCCGCGCTCGACCCCGCAAGTGGCCAGCACTCCAGGAGGCGCAGCGGCACGCCGTGGAGCGAGGTGAACGCGCCCGGCCACGGGTGGAAGGCACGCACCCGCCGCCAGATTTCAGCGGCCGAGTGCGTCCAGTCTATCCGGCCGCTGTCCTTCTCGATGCGTGGGGCATAGGTGGCTCCCGCGCTGTCCTGTGGCTCGGGCAGGAGGGCGCCATCCAGCCAGGCAGGCAGCGTCTCGGACAGCAGCTCTGCGCCCAGCGCCGCCAGCCGTACTGTCACCGAGCCGGCGGAGTCGAAGTCAGAGATCCGGATACTGCGGCGAGCAAGGACGGGGCCGGTGTCCAAACCGGGGTCGATCTGCATGATCGAGATTCCGGTCTCACGGTCGCCGGCCAGAATCGCTGCCGGGATCGGCGCGGCCCCACGCCAGCGCGGCAACAGTGAGGCGTGCACGTTGATGACACCGTGCGACGGGATGTCCAGTACCGGCTGACGCAGGATCTGCCCAAAGGCAGCGACGACGATCAGGTTCGGTGCGAGGGCGGCCAACTGGCGCAGGGCGGGCTCGTGGCGCAACGTGGCCGGCTGGAAAACCGGCAGGCCCAGCTCCAGCGCGCAGACTTTGACCGGCGGCGGTGTGAGCGAGCGGCCCCGACCAGCGGCGCGGTCCGGCTGGGTATACACGCCAGCCACCTCATGGCCGTCCGCCACCAGCCGCTCGAGAGACGGCACGGCGAACTCCGGCGATCCCATGAACACGATCCGCGCCACGTCACACCCCGGCACCGTTTCTGCCGCCCGCAGGCAGCCGTGATTGCCCCCTGACTGCGTCACGGCTAGTATCGCGCAAATGTCGCGCGCAGGAGGACAGGGTGATGAAGGTTGGGCTGTTCTACCTGCCCTCGGTCGGCACCCGCCCGGAGATTGAGTCAGGCATGGCCGGGCAGCGACCCGACTTGTATCAGCGCATGCTTGCCGATTTGTCGGCACAGGTACGGCTGGCCGACGAATTGGGGTACGACGCCGCCGCGTTCACCGAGCATCACTTCCACATCGAGGGATTTGAGGTCTCGAACAACCCGGTATTGCTCGATCTGTTCGTCGCCATGCAGACCCGCCGGTTGCGGGTGGGACAGCTCGGCATCGTGCTGCCGGCATCGTCACCCCTGCGGGTGGCCGAGGACATCGCCATGCTCGACCACATGTCCGGCGGCCGGGCGTTCGCCGGGTTCGCGCGGGGCTACCAGCGGCGCTGGGTCGATACCTTAGCCTCACCGTACCGGGTTGGTGCGACCCTCTCCGACGAAGGCGAGGTCGACCGCCTGAACCGAGCGGCATTTGAGGAGTTCTTCCGGATCATCAAGCTCGCCTGGACCGCCGAGACCTTCTCGTTCCATGGCCAGCACTGGACCATCCCACCGCACGGCATCCCGTGGGACGTCGCTACCACCCGAAGGTACGGACGGGGAACCGGCGAAGGTAATGAGCTCACCGCGATCGGCATCGCGCCTCGCCCGTTGCAGCAGCCGCACCCACCGCTTATGCAGCCGTTCGCCTTCAGCGAGTCCACCATTCGTTGGTGTGCGCGGGAGGGAGTGATGCCGGTGCTCTCTCCCGTCGACATCTCTCTGCGGATGCAACTGCACCACGCCTTCCAGGATGAGCTGGCGCGGCACACCGGCCGGGAACCGGCGCTGGGCGAGGGGATGGGCCTGCTACGGGATGTGATCGTCGCGCCGACCGACGAGGAAGCGCTGGAGCTCTATCGCCATAGCGGCGCGTTTAGCGGGGCTGCCTGGTTCCAGCCGTTTGGCTTCGGCCGCGGGCTGTCCGCCCCTGGTGAGCCTGCTGTCGGTGTGCCGGAGATGCTCAAGCGCGGGCTGCTGCTGGTTGGTTCACCGGCGACGGTGATACGGCAGCTTGACCTGCTGTACGCGCAGTGTCCGATCCACTATCTCGTCGCCTGGCAGTACATCAGCCTGATTCCGCAGGCGGCACTGACGCGATCACTAGAGCTGTTCGCGACAAAGGTGATGCCCTACTTCCGGCCGTGACGCGGCGCATCCGGTACCGCAATCCTCTGGTGGAGATGGTGATACGCTGGCTGAGGAGGAATGGCTGTGCACCGCATCCTGTTGCTGGTGGCGACGCGCTCATACCGCACCCGTGCCTTCATGCAGGCAGCGCGACGGTTAGGCGCTACCGTCGTCACGGGATCGGAGCGTCGTGCTGCCGTCTCGCGTCGGGGGGCGATGTTGACACTTGATCTGAGCCACCCCGAGAACGCGGTATCGCAAATCGTTGTGGCTGCCCGCGAGCAGCCGTTTGACGCGATCATTGGCGTCGATGACGACACCGTGCTGGTAGCAGCACTGGCGTCGGAGGCGCTCGGCATCGGTGCGAATCCGCCGGATGCGGTGCGGGCCACCCGCGACAAGCACCTGATGCGCACGCTATTGCAGGCGGCAGCGGTGCCGGGGCCGGCGTTCTCGGTCGTTGAGCGTGATGGCGATCTGGCGGCGGCGGCCGCGCGCGCTCCGTACCCGTGTGTACTGAAGCCCACCTTCCTGTCCGCCAGCCGTGGTGTGATCCGCGCCGACAATCAGGGTCAGTTCCTTCTCGCGGCACAGCGCATCGGCTCGATCCTGGATCAGCCGGAGGTGGCAGATGCCGGCGGGGATGCTGCCCGCCGGTTGCTGGTTGAGGCGTTCGTGCCCGGCGCGGAGGTCGCCGTCGAGGCGATGCTGACTGATGGCCATCTCCGCGTGCTGGCGCTGTTCGATAAGCCGGACCCGCTAGACGGCCCGTTCTTCGAGGAGACGATCTACCTAACACCATCTCGCCTGCCGCCTGCGGAGCAGGACCGGATCGCCGCGGTCACCGCGCGGGCTGCCGCAGCGCTGGGTCTGCGCGAAGGGCCGGTGCATGCCGAATTGAGAATCAGCGAGTCCGGACCGCAGACCATAGAGGTGGCGGCGCGGTCCATCGGTGGTCTGTGCTCAAGTGTGCTCGAGTTCTCCGGCGGCCAGTCGCTAGAGGAGTTGATCCTGCGCCATGCGACGGGCGCGGAAATGGCCGATGGCGAGCGCCAGCGCCGGCCGGCTGGGGTGATGATGATTCCTGCGCCCGGAGCCGGCTATCTCTGCGCGGTGGAAGGAGTTGACGCAGCGCGGGCCGTGGCCGGGATCACCGAGGTAGACATCAGCATTCCCATCGGTGACCGTATCGTGCCCGTGCCGGAGGGCGACCGCTACACCGGCTTCATTTTCGCCCGCGGTCGCAGCGTCGACGACGTGGAACAGGCACTGCGCATGGCCCATGCACAGTTGCACTTCCAGCTCAGCCCCATGCCGCCGGCTGCGCTAGATGCGGCGCCACCGCTGCACGTGGCCCCTGCCTGAGTCCGGGTGCTAGCCCTTGGACGGACGAAAGTATGGATTAGTGCCGGCGCCGTGGTCCGTACTGTCCCGCACCGCCGTGATACCGGGCACCGCCTCCAAGATCATCGCCTCAATGCCCTGCTTAAGCGTGACATCGGCCATGCCGCAGCCCTGGCAGCCCCCCCCCAGCTGGACATACGCAATGCCCTCGCGTACCTCCATCAGCTCCACGTAGCCGCCGTGACTGGCGACGCCGGGGTTGATTTGCGTGTCAAGGACCTGCTGGACCAACATGGCCAGCTCATCTCGCCACACTGGGTTGGGGTTGTCGATCTGAAATCCAGCGCCCTGCTCGGTCTCGACGAAATCCACGCGCGCCCCGCGCAGGCTCTCCACACTGGCGGCGTCGATGTACACCGCAAAACCACCGCCGTCGAGCACCACGTCGGTATCTTCGCGGTCCGATGGGTCCACGATATTCATCGCATAGCGAAAGCCCTGGGTGCTGCGCCCGTGGACGCCGACCCTCAGGGCGGAGTTATCCTTGCCGCGGCTCTCCATGAACCCGCGGACACGCTCCTGTGCCTGCTCCGTGAAGCTGATCACCGCGTCCTGTTCTGCTTGCGGGCCCTGTGTCGGCGTCATACCCGTCCCTCCGGCCGGCCACCTGTGCATCGACTGTACCACAGCGCGCAAGCCCCCCATCAGTCCACGGGCAAGGTATGAGCCACTCGACAACGAGGAGTACCAGCGCCGGCCCGAATAGCAGCGCTGTCGCTACCAGGTGCACCGGTCCCCAGGAATCTCCTTCGCCGGAGATGAGCGTCAGGTAATCGGGCGCGACTGGCTGGAACATTGCCCCCGCCGACATCGCCACCGCCAGCCGGAACCCCAGTCGTTGGGTCTGCAGCACCGCCGCCGGCACCAGTGCCCACAGCACGTACCACGGCATCAACCAGGCAGCTCCCACCGCCAGGTACCACAGCATCGTCTCTGCCCAAGCCTGCGCCGGTCCGCTGCGCTCTGGCAGCACCCGCCACGCCGCGCGCACCGCCAGGACCGCGAACGCCACCCGCCCTGCGAGCGGCAGCATCGTATCGGCCTGAGCGCGGGTCATGAACGTCATCAGCGCCGGCACCAATGCGGCATGCAGCGAGGTCGTCAGGTAGCCGCCCTCACCCAGCCCGGCAGCGAACGTCCGTCCGCCCTCCCAGAACGGCGCATAGGCGGCCATCACCAGCAGCGGTGCGCAGACACCGATGACGGCCAACGACCGGCGCCGCCGCCGGCGCCACAGCCACAGCAGCAGCACCGGCAACAAGAACAAAGGCACGAACTTCACCAATGCGGCCAGCACAAGCGCCAGGGCCGCGGTAACGTGCCACCGGCGCGCCACGCCATACAGCGCCAGCGCAACGAACGCAAGCATGACCGCGTCGTTATGACCGTCGCCCGCCGCGTGCAGCAGGAACAATGGGCTCCAGCCAACCAGCACGATCACGAATGTGCGGCTGCCTGGCCGGTGCCGTTCCGCCGCTGCGCCGGTCAGGAGCGCGGTGCTGAGCAGGCCCAGGCCGGCCAGCGCCTTGAGGGCGATGATTTCCGCAGCCGCGGAGGCGCCGGCGCCGAGGAAGAGACGGGGCACTGCGGACAGCAACGCCCACAATGGACCATAGGGGCTGGGCAGGTGACCCCATTCCGCCAGCGCCACCACCGCATCGCCTGCCACGGCATCTGGCGGCGTTGTCAGCGGGTTCAGCCCGTAGACCGTGAACAGTCGCGCCGTTGCGACGTAGTGCAGCACATCCGCCGAGTCAAATGGGTGTGCCGGCAGCAGGGCGCCAACCAGCAGCACCATCAGCGCCGTCGCGCTCCAACTACCGCGGCTCCCCAGCGCAGCGGCGAGCAGCAGCGCCACGGCGTAGAGCGCCAGCAACAGCATCATCGTGGCGACGAAACGGGCCAGCGCCGGCCAGTCACCGCCGAGCTGCACGGCCAGGCTCACGCCTGGCGACGGTGCAACGTGGTCCAGCCGGAGCGGCTGCGTAACGAGAAGCAGATATGTCGCCGCCGTGGCGGCACCGACAGCCACAAGTGCCAGTACTCGATACTGAGTGGAAGCCAGGAATCTGCGCCACGCCGCCAAGGTTGCCATCCTCTACCGCGCGACGGTGGGCCGGCCATTAGGCCTCGAGCTCTACCCGGCCCAGGCTCCCGTCGACGATCACGCGCTGACCATCTTGGATGGCCGTGGTGGCTGACGGCACCCCAATCACCGCAGGAATGCCAAACTCACGGGCGATCACCGCGGGATGAGACAGCAGGCCGCCATACTCGGTAACGAGCGCGCCCGCCATCGCGAGGACAGTCGACCAGGCCGGCGAGGTCATGGTGCACACCAGCACATCACCCGTCTGTATCCGGTGAAAATCCCCTTCGGTGTTGATCACACGGGCCGGCCCGCAGTACCGGCCGGCAGAAGCGCCCAGACCGGTCAGCAACGCCTGGTGTCCGCCGCTCTCCCCATCCGCAATCGTCTGGATGGCGCGCAGGTACCAAACGATGGCCCGGTTCATGAACGCTGCCTCCCGCGGCAATCCGGCCAGCGGCGGCAGCGTCAGGGGTGGCCCGAGGTTGAGCTGTGGATGTGGCCGGCGCCGGAGCTGCTCCCAGTTCCGCCGGCGGGCCCCTGCCAGCGCGCCGAAGGCGCCCGAGCGGGCCGCGGCCGGATCGGCCAGCGCCGTGCGCATCTCGCCCGCCGTGAGGAAGAACACATCCTCGGCTGCTCCGAGCAGATCGCCTTGCCACCGCCGGCCGGCTTCCAGCATCAGGTAGCGCACCAGTGCGAATGATGCGTTGTACGTCAGTACCACGTTGTCATCGCGAACGGCATAGGCGGCGCGGGCCTCCGCCAGCAGCGCGTCAAACCTCGGTCGCTCGGCGGCCGGCAGGCGCCCGCGCACGGCAGCAGCTGCGGCGGCTGCCGGGTCGGTGCGTGGTGGGGCCGGTGCTCCCGCGGCAGCCAGCCGCAGAACCTCAGCGACCATCAGTTGTGGTCGCTCCGCCACCGCCGGCTCGGCGAACTCGTATCGCCCCAGGACGCGATGACCGAAGCGCTCCATCCACGCACCTACCCCGGCAGCGAAGGGTTGATCCACGGCTTGAAGAGCGGACGCCACCCGTTCGGGACCAAGGGCGACGGCGCGGGCCAGCGCATCCGGGCGGGCGCGCAACGCCGCGGCCAGGGCAGCCAGTGCCTCTGCCGGTGCGCGGGAGGCAGGAGAGGCGCCGGCCAGCAGATCCTGAAGCCGTACCGGCGCCTCGCCATTGGTCGCGCGCAGCAGGCAATCGAGCTGGTACAGCGGTAGCGCGATCGCGCCGTGCAACAGGAAGTGCAGCCGGACGTTCCGGCCGGTCTGGGTTACGAGCCGGTCGAACGCTGCCAGCAGCCCATCGCGGGAGAGGTCTGTCAGGTTGGTCTGCAGCGCATCGCGCTGTTCCCGCTCAATCCGGCTGCGCCAGTGCGAGCGCCAGCGAGCCAGCACCCGCCGGTCAAACCGGGTTCGCCAACGCCGCTTCGCACGCAGGACGCGCACCGCAATTGCCGGGCTCAGCGGCCAGAACCAGGAGGCATACGGCAGCAGCCACCGCGGTGGTGTCCAGCCTCCGGCAGGAGCAACCCGGTAGTACAGCAGGCCATCGATCAGGCGCGAGCCGGCTCTGCCCGCCAGGCAGCCGTATGCCGCAAACATGGCGGTCAGCGCCTCCTCCTGCCAGGGCAGATACAGCGACGCAAATGCAGGCGAGAGTGGCAGCGGGAAGTGACCGGGATCGGGCTCCCAAGCGCCGCGTGCATGGCGGTAGTCACCCGGCGGGCCGGCCGCCTCGCGCGGCGCCTGCCTCTGTCTGCCCATCATGGACCCAGATCCAGATTCAGCCAATTGGCCGCATCGCGCACGGCACGTTCGAACCGGGCATCGATGGCCGCTTTGTGCAGCAGCGCCACGCCCAGGCAGGCACAGCGAATCCGGACGTCCATCGCGTCGGCCTCACCGGTGACCATGATCACTGCCCGGACGTCGCCGCGCGCCGCCAGCCATGCATCGATCACCTCGAATCCGGTGGCGTACGGCATCGCCAGATCGGTCACGAGTAGGTCAGGGAGTGGCCCTGCGCGCAACAGGCGAATTGCCTGCCGGCCGTCGTTCGCCACCGCCACCGCCAGTCCCCACCCGGCCAGCAGCCCCGCGACCTTGTCGCGATACCCCGGGTGATCCTCGGCAACGAGAACCTGTGGCGGGTGTGGACTCATGACGGATGCTCCAGCCCCGGGCGTGCGGCGCTGCCCGTGGTGTCGAAGAACCATGTCTTCCACAACAAGAGCCCGAGCCACCATATCAGCACCGGGAGCCAGCTCTGCGTCACTACCGGCGCTGCAAATGCCCGCCAACCGTCGACCGCCAACCACTCCCAGTGCATACGGTACTGCTCGACAAGGTCTGGAAAGGCATTTGCGAACGAGAGCGCGAGGAATAGGACCGTGTACCACGAGCCGGTCAGCAGTGCCAGCAGGACCAGCGGCCACAGGACATACCACGGCCGGTACCACCCGGCAGCGATTAACAGGTACAAGAACAGCACCGTGGCGCTGGCCCCGACCAGCCGGGTGAAGTCGCGCCGCGCCTGCCAGACCAGCGGTAGGTAGAGCAAGAGAAACAGCCCGCGGGTCAGGTATTTGGCCATTGCTGTGGCGCTGTCGTTCGCCATCCCCGCCACTGTCTCCAGACGGAACTGAATGAGCATCGGCAGCGACGTGATCATCTTGTTGCTGCTGCCGTCTACCGGCACTGCAAAGGTGTCAGTCCCCGCCCAGAAGGGCGCATACACGAGTACCGCCAGCGCCACCGATACCACAGCTGCCGGGACGAGCCCGCGGACCCGCTGCCACAGATCGCCCTCACTCTGCCACAGCGCAAAGAGCAGCAGCGGCGGGCCGAGCAGCACTGGGGCGAACTTCACCAACACTCCAGCGGTCAGCGCCGGGAAAGCACACAGCCAGTCGCGGCGCTCTGCCCGCTCCAGCGACAGCAGTACGAAGAACATCATGACTAGGTCGTTGTGACCGTTGCCCGCCACCCGCACGAGAACGAAAGGGTTCCAGGCGAAGAGCACCACCGCAACCAGTTCCCAACCGGGCCGCGTTCGCCGCACCAGCCGGTAGACCAGCCAGACACAGCTGAGCAACGAGAGCGAGGCGAGCAGCTTGAAGCCCAGCAGCCCGGCATACCAGTGGTCCCCGGCCGGAATGGCAACGGGTGCAGTGAGCAGGGTCCACAGCGGACCGTATGGTGAAGGCTGATCCGCCCATGAGATCGCCATCACGTAGCCGGTCGCTGCCGGCGCCACGGTCAGCGGGTTTCGGTCGAACACCCACATCGTGCGGGCGTCGGCGTGGTAATGAAACACGTCCGCTGCCGTTGGCGGGTACATGAACACGAGCGCGGCGCAGAATAGCACCGGGAAACCAAACACAAGCACGGTCCGTACCCGTGGCCGCCCGCGCCAGACAGCGAACAGCGCCACCGCATACAGGCCGAATGTCACCGCTACGAATCCCGCATACTCCAGGGCGTTCCGGCGCCAATCGTCACTCATGATCTGTGGAAAGCCGAGGGAGACACCGGCATCGGGGAACCAGCGATGCAGCGGTATCCGTGCCGTGGCGGCCAAGAAGGCGCTGACGAGCAGTGCGCCGGTGATCCAGAGCACGCGCTCCGCCGCGCGCGGCCGGGCGACGAGGCTAACGCCGGAGGTTAACTGTTGGGCCGGCGCGGCGGCCTCACTGGTCATCTGCGATCCCTGTCCGCGATGCTGCGCCCTCCCAGCCTAGTGCAAGATCCGCGCCCGTGCGAGCAGATACACTGTGGGCGAGCCGAGACTGCAGCGCCAGCCCGACCCTTAACCGGAGCAATGCCCCCTATGCGCGAAACGCTGAGCTGGTGGCTCGTATGCTCCAGCATCGGCTGGCTGTTCGTGCCATACGCGTATCGCATGTTGCCATTCCTGCCCGACCGTGGGGTGCTGGTGGCGCGCACGCTGGGCATCGTCGCCGTGACGTACGGCCTGTGGCTGCTGTCAGTGGCTGGGGTGCTGTCCTTCACGGCCGGTGGCGCCGTCCTGCTGCTAGCGGTATTCGCGGCCGTTGCAGTCTGGCTGGCAGGGCAGGATCGAGCCGTTCTGTTCGCGCACCTGCTCGGCCTGAGGGGTGTGCTGCTGGGCGGTGAAGTGGTGTTTGCCGCCGTACTGTTCGCGCTGGCGGCATTTCGTGCCTATGCGCCTGAGATTGACGCAACGGAGAAGCTGTTTGAACTGAGCCTGCTGAACGGCGTGCTGACCTCTCGCCAGATGCCACCAGCCGACCTGTGGTACGCGGGCGAACCGATCAGCTACTACTACGGCGGCTACCTGGTCACTGCCCTGTTCGCACATCTCACCGCCACCACCGCGGCCTACGCCTTCAACCTTGGGGTGGCGATGACCGGCGCGCTAACGGCACTGGGCGCCTATGCGCTTGGGGCAAACCTGCTGCTCGGATTGAGCGCGCGCCGCGGCAGCCACGCGAAGCACCGCGTAGCCGCGCCCGCACTGGCGGGGCTGCTAAGTGTGCTGCTGCTACTGGTGATTGGCAATCTCGAAGGGGCGTTCGAGTGGGCTGCGGCGCATGGCGTTGCGACGCCGGCGTTCTATCAGCGGCTCGGCGTCGACAACTTCACCGGGCTGGCGCGCACCGACACCTGGTATCCGGATGAGTTCTGGTTCTGGTGGCGGGCAACCCGGTTGGGCTCGAGCTGGAACATCATCGAGTTCCCATTCTTCAGCTTCATGCTCGGCGATCTCCATGCCCATGTCATGGTGCTGCCCTATACGCTGCTTGGTCTGACGACCATCCTGGGGCTGATACGCAGGAACCGGCCGCTGGATGTGCGCACGCTGCGCACGAGCCCGCAGTTGCCCGTGTTGCTCGCGGTCATCGCCGGCTTCCTGGCGCTGTCGAACACATGGGATCAGCCCGTGTACCTCACCATGCTGCTGGCGGTGGCGCTGCTGCTCAACTTCCAGCGTGATGGCCTCGCCTGGCGGGCACTAGCGCGATCGCTGAGCTTCGTGGCGCCGGTAGCTGCGCTGTCGTTCCTGTTGTACCTGCCGTTCTTCCTGTATCTTCGGCCGGCCGGCCTTACGCTTACGCTGGTTGAGTTGAACAACCTACCTCCCGGAGTCAACGGTGAGGGCATGGTGCTCCCACCGCATCACTTCGCCATGGTGTGGGGACCGCTGGTGCTCGTGGCAGGCTCGGCAATCGTGACCTATGCCTATCGCGGCAAGGTTTGGCGAGAACGTGGTGATGCGCGTCTGCTGGCGGCCGGCGTGGCCATGCTCCCGCTGGCGCTGTGGGCGCCCGGCGTGGCCGGCGCGCACCGCAGTGTCACGGCGCTGGCGGACGAGGTGGCGGCCCGCGCTACCTGGTGGACAGCGGGCAGCTACTGGCTGATACAGGGGCTGGTCGTGGGCCTCTGCGCCCTCGGGCTGCTCACCGTGCTGGCGGATACGCGCCGGGTGCACGCCGGGCGCCGGGCGTCACGCACCTACATCATCCTCGCAACCGTCACGGGGCTAATGCTGGTGCACGTGATCGAGCTGTTCTACTTCCGCGAGCAGGCAATCACCTCGCGGATCAACACGCTGTTCAAGTTCTCGTTTATCGTGTGGCTCCTGCTGGCCTCGGCCGGTGGCGCAGCCTTGGTGGACGTCGCGCGGCTGTGGTGGCGGAGCCGGGCACGAACCGGCCCGATGCTGTGGGGAACCGCCGTGTCCGCGGTCATAGTTGCCGCGCTGGCCTATCCGCTCACGGCGGCCATGAACCGAACGAACGGTTTCAGCGCAACGCCCACGCTCGATGGCCTCGCCTTTGTACGTCGCATCGACCCGGCAGAGTACGAGGCAGTTGAGTGGATGCGGGCCAACCTCCCCGGCCGGCCGCTCATCTTGGAGGCTGAAGGCGACGTCTACACGCTCACGGGGCGGATCAGTGCGCGGGCCGGGTTCCCGACCATCCTCGGCTGGAAGCAGCACGAAGAGAAGCTGCGCGGCGGGCGCGACTATCAGGGTGGCATCGTCCGCGCCAACCAGATCGCCGCGGACATTCGCCGTGTGTATGAGACGCCTGATGCCGCCGAAGCGGCCGCCCTGCTGCGCCATTACCACGTTGATTACGTCGTCGTCGGGCGGTTGGAACTGGAGCGGTACGGCACGGCCGGGCTGCCCAAGTTCGATGAGGTTGGCCATACCGTGTACCGCAGCCCGGGCATCACCATCTGGGAGGTGAACGGGTCAGCGGTCACAGAACTCGGAGAGCGGCCGGCGCCGTGACCGTCACCGCACCCGGCGATACTGTCAACTGGTGTTCGAGCCGGCCTCGGCCGCTTCATCAAGGCCGAAGGCGTAGCCCATACCCGACGCTGTACGGATCAAGTTGGGATCAATGCCCGCATCGGTCAACTTGCGGCGCAGGCGGGACAGCCACACACGCAAGTAGTCAACGTCTTGGGCGAACTCCGGCCCCCAGGCGCGG
>CAUJGQ010000117.1 GCA_963170165.1 Chloroflexota bacterium
AGTCGCGGCACACCAACCGCTTATCATCAAACATGGCCCCGGCCCCCGGCCCCACCCCAAGCGCCGTCTGCGATTGTACGGAGCCGGATTCGGGCGCTGCAAGCAGCACGTTGCAGCATGAGCGAGGTAGATGACGGAAGAGGGTTTTCACGGTAGTTATGCAAGTGCCCGCCTACCACAGTATTGCTCTGCCTGCGGACATCCGCTCCAGCTTGTCCGGCCGCACGGTGAGGAGCGCGAACGCCACTGGTGCGCCGCGTGCGGCCGGATCCATTACGTCAATCCCACCCCTGTGGCGGCGGTGCTGCCGGTGCATGAGGGACGGGTACTGCTGCTGCGCCGCGCCATCGCGCCGCGGGCGGGCACGTGGGTGTTCCCGGGCGGCTTCATAGAGTGGGGGGAGACGGCAGAGCAGGCGGCCATGCGCGAGGCGCGCGAGGAGGTGGGGATTGATGTGACGCTTGCGGGCGTGATCGGCGTCTACTCGCGCCCCGGCCCGGGGGTGATCATCGCCGTCTGGCAGGGAGCGGTGGCCGTCCCCTCCGCCCGCCCAGGACCTGAGGCCTCGGAAGTGGTGTGGTTCTCCCCAGAAGACATCCCCTGGGATGACCTGGCATTCGACACCACCGAGCAGGCGCTACGCGACTGGGTGGCACGGCGCGACCGCTGAGCAACGCTCCGGCATCCTGCTGGGCGAAGATGTCGTGCGCTGCGGCGACTCCGGCGCAGGGCCGGGAGCGCGAATCGCGACCGTGCGGGTCAACCCATGGCAAGCAGAGCGCCAAGGGGTGGAACTCCTCCGCCCGCACACCCGCACGATGGGGTTTGATTTCGCGACGCTGAGGAAGGCCACCAGCGTGGGCAGGGCGGAAGACCGCGGGTGTGCCGCCATCCGTCTAGCGCCGTGGCCGGCCGCGGGGGTCGCGGCGCTCTCGTTCACGCTCTCGCTCCTCGCCCCGGTGGAGGCCGCGGTAGTCAGGCGCCTGGATGCGAAACAGATCGCTGACCTTCATGTCATGCATGCGCGATACCCAGGCGTCGGGCAGGGTTTCCAGGGGACGGCCAACGGTGATCACCGTCGGCAGCTTGCCGTTGTAGCGGTAGTTGAGGATCTGGAACAGCTTCTCCTGCGCCCAGGGGGTAGCGCTGTGGACACCGAGGTCGTCGAGCACGAGGAAGGGCGCCGAGCGGATCCGCTCCAGCAGCTTGTACTGTTCGCCGTCATCGTCCCGGACGCCGGCGCGCAGCTGGTCCAGCAGATCAGGGACGACGACGAACTCGACGCTGCGGCCCAGCTCGCGCCAGCGATGGGCGACGGCGGCCGCCAGGTGCGTCTTGCCGGTGCCGGTATCGCCCAGCAACACCAACCAGCCCTCCGGCTGCTCCGCGTGCTGGCGGGCGGTGTCCAGGGCGCGCAGCAGGTTATTCGGGGTGCGCGGGCCGGCGCCGGGCGGCACGGGGGTGAAGGTAGCGAAGGTCATCTGGCGCATGATGCCGAGGTTGAGGATGTCTGCCGGGCCGCCGCGGGCAGCGCTCTCCTCCAGCGGGCATACCTGGGAGAACAGTGGATCGGTCAGGCGCGTGCGCAACCGCTCGTCCAGCGCCTCCACCGGCTGCGCCGAGGTGAACACCGTGGGCAATTGGGCGCTGTAGCGGTAGTTGATGATCTGGTACAGCTTCTCGGCCGCCCACGGAGTGGCTGCCTGGGCGCCGAGATCGTCCAGCACGAGCAGCGGCGCGGCGCGCACCTGGTCAAACAGGCGGTCGTACGGCTCCTCCGCATCCGGGCGGTAGGCAGCGCGCAGGTGATCGAGCAGGTCAGGCACGCCGATGAACAGCACCGGCCGGCCGCGCTCGATGCAGCGGTTGGCGATGGCGGCAGCCAGCAGGGTCTTGCCGGCGCCACTGCGACCGGTGAACACCAACCAGCCCTCGGGCGCCTCGGCAAACACCTTGGCGCAATCCAGGGCGCGGGCAAAACGGCGCTGATGCTCGGGATCGGGTGAGCGTCCCTGGGGCAGCACCCCGGCAAACGTCATCCGGCGCAACTGGCCGAGGTTGCTGTAGCGCTCCAGGCGCGCGGTCCGCTCCGCCGCCTCCTCGCGCGAGGCGCACTCGCAGGGGGTGGCGCGGCCGAACTCCGGATGGCCAAGCGGCACCCGGCGGCGGATGAAGCCGGTGCCGTGGCAGCGCGGGCACGGCGGCAGACCCTCCGGCTCGGCTTCCGGCTCTGGGGGCTGCGCATCGGGGCGGTCGTCAATGACGTACCAAGTCCCGGTATCGTCCCTCGAGGTCGCGCCGGGAGTGCCCCGGAAGATCTCGTCCAACCGTCGCATCAGACCGGCCCTCGGCGCGCCAACGCTCCAAAATGCGGACGATGTAGCGCCAGCTACGTTTGTTCAAGCTTACCGCCTCGGTGAAGGCAGCGGTGATCCAGGCGGCCGGGTAGCCCGCTTCCACCTCGCGCAGCTCATCGGCCAGCAGTGGTGAGATGGTGCCGATGTTCTCCTCAAACAGGGCGTAGATAGAGGGCGGTGGCACATCCGGCAGCGGCTCGGGCGCCGGACCGGGGCTCAGCCCCGGCAGCCGGCCGGCCGCCAGTGCCTCACGTGCCGCGTCGGTGTTGACCAGGTAGAACTGCTGCTCACCGCGCTGGGCGCACAGCGCGGTTCCCCGGCGCACCGCCGCCTCCAGCCCGCGGCACAGCGCCGCCTCCACGCCGCCGGACCCGGCCAGCGCGGCCAGCAGCAGCCGCAACGGCCGCTCGCCGGCGAGCTCGGCCCGGCTGATGACGCGCGGATACCCCCGCCGCCTGCCCAGGGCATAGAACAGGTAGGCGGAAACCGCCAGCTCTACCGGGTCGTCGATCTGCGGCAGCACTTCGGAGAAGAACGTGTTCGGCACCACCGTGGCATGACCGCCAGCGGGAAAGCCGGGAAACGGGCGGCGATCCGGCTCAGAACGGCTCGTCATCGCGCACCATCAGATCTTCAAACTTCGCCGTCTTGTGGATGAATCGTAGGTCCACGGTGCCCACCGGCCCGTTGCGGTGCTTGGCGATGATCACCTGGGCGATGCCGGCCGGAAACGACTTGGAAGGCCGGTCTGGGTTCTGGTTCTCCCAGTCCTCCCGGCGGGTATAGTAGTCCTCCCGATAGATGAAACCCACCACGTCGGCGTCTTGCTCGATGGAGCCGGACTCGCGCAGGTCGCTGAGCATTGGGATGTGCGGCGTGCGGCTTTCCACGGCGCGCGATAGCTGCGAGAGGGCGATCACCGGAACATTCAACTGGCGGGCAATGGTCTTGAGGGTGCGGGAGATCATGGAGATCTCCTGGACGCGGTTCTCGTTGCGGGAGCCGCTGCCCTGCATCAATTGGAGATAGTCCACCACGACCAGGTCGAGCCCGTGCTCGCGCTGGAGCCGCATGCATTTACTGCGCATTTCCGCCACGGTGAGGAGCGCAGTGTCGTCGATGAAGATATCGGCGGCGGCCAGCACTCCCATGGCGTGCATGATCCGCCGTTCCTCCGCCTCGGTGTGCTCTCCGAGTCGCAGCCGCATGCTGTCCACGCCGGCTTCAGAGGCCAGCAATCGCTGGGCAAGCTGGTCGCCGGACATCTCCAGCGAGAACACCGCCACCTTGGCCTTTTGCCCCACCGCCGCGTTGCGCGCCATCGCCATGGCCAAGGCGCTCTTGCCCATCGAGGGTCTGGCCGCGAGTATCACGAGGTCAGACCGTTTGAGGCCGCCCAGCAGCGTGTCGAGGTCCATGAACCCGGTGCGGATGACCTCGGGTCCGCCGAGCGGCTCGGGGCTACCGTCACCCGCCTCCTCGAGGTACTTCTCCAACAAGGTGCGGATATGAACGAAGTCGCGCAGCGCCTCACCAGAGCGCAGCCCCATCAGCAGCGCCTCGGCGTAGCCCAGCGCCGCTTCTAAGTCTGACCCGCCCTCGTAGGCTCGCTGCGCGATGCTGCCGGCGGCCGAGATCAGGCGCCGGTACACGGCATCCCGCGCGACGATCTGGGCGTAGTACTCGACGCCGACGATGGTGGCAAGATCGGCCACGATCTGGGCGAGATAGGCGACGCCCACCGGCTCCAGCCGGTCACGGCGCGCGAGCTCGTGCGCTACCGTCACCTGGTTGATCGGCTGGTTGCGATCCCACAGAACCTGAATCGCCTCGTACACCCAGGCGTTCTTCTCGCGGTAGAAGTCATCGGGGCGGAGAATCGGGCCGGCCTTGAAGATCGCGTCGCTGTCCACCAGGCAGGCGGCAAGCACGGCCTCTTCGGCGGCGATGTCATGTGGCGGCAGTTTCTCGAGTACCATCGCGCCCGGCGTCCCGTTGCCTGCCGCAAATCGCGGACTCCTATCGTCCGCTGGTGATACCGGCGATGACAAGCGGCATGTGTCAGCACGCCCGCCGGTGATCCGAAGCGCGGGCGCACTGCCCTATTCTGCCGGGTATGACGCGCTGGGAGCGTGGATGTTATGTGGGAACCGGGGGCAGACAGGCAGCCGGCGCCTAGCTGCTCCTCATCCTGCTCATCACGACCAGAACCCATCTTGGCCCGGATATCCGTTGCCGGATGTCGCGATCATCCGTGTGACTCGGTAACCATCGCTTCGACGCTACCGCGCAAGGTCAGCCCAGCATGCGCATCGACGGCCTCGATCAGGTCGTCTAGTTCGAAGGGCTTACCCAGATAGCCCTGGGCGCCGGTGGCAAGGGCACGGTCCTGGGCATCGTAGCCGGCGGTCATCACCACGACCGGGGTCTGCGGGCCGGCGGCGCTGCGCAACTCTTCCAGCACCTGCCAGCCGTCGACAACGGGCATATTGACATCGAGCAAGATCAGCGCTGGACGGCCGGCACGTACGGCAGCCAGCGCCTCGCTGCCACCGGCCACCGACTGCACGGTGTACCCCTCGGCGGCTAACGCTTCCTCGATGACCCGCCGGATGGCGGCATCATCATCGACCACCAGCACGGTGCCGAGGCCGGCGTCCGCGGCCTGCATTGCGCACATGACGACCTACCCCCTGGGGCTTGTTGCGCACCAGCGCGCGCTCAGGATGCCACAGGGGCAGGGACCCGGCATCACCCGTTTGATACCTCGCCTTGAGAGGCAGCCGGCGCGCCACTACCGGCCACCGAACCGGCCGCCGATATGATAGGGTGAAACCGATTGATACTGAACCTTGCGAATCCGGCAGAGCGCCGCGATCGTCTCACCAGTGTCTCGGACAAAGGAGCATTCTTGGTCGCCGAACGAGAACCACCCCCGCCGGTGGCGGGGGACGCGCCGGCCGCACGTTCACCGCGCCGGGCGCGGACACGCAAACCCACCGTACCCACCAGCCCGGCCCCCGTGGCCACGCTCCCCGGCGTGCCCCTCGCCGAGGGATTCCGCCACCTCAGCCTCAGTGAGTCCACCCTGGCGCAGCTCGCCGCCATCGGCTGGAGCGCTCCCACACCGATCCAGCACGAAGCAATCCCATCAATGCTCGCCGGTGACGACGTCGTGGGCCGCGCCCGCACCGGCACGGGCAAGACGGCCGCCTTTGGCCTGCCAATCCTCGAGCGGCTCGATGCCAGCAGCACCGCCGTCCAGGCGATTGTGCTCGTGCCCACGCGCGAGCTGGCGGTGCAGGTGACCGCGGAGATCACCCGGCTGGGCGCGCGCTCCGGGCTGCGCGCCATCGCGGTTTATGGCGGCCAGAAGATCAGCACACAACTCGTCGCCCTGGCGCGCGGCGCCCAGATCGTGGTGGGCACGCCCGGCCGCGTCCAGGATCATATGCAGCGCGGCACCCTGCGGCTGGACAGCGTACGCATCGCCGTCCTGGATGAAGCCGATGAGATGCTAGATATCGGCTTCGCCGAGGATATGGAGCGCATCCTCCGCCGCACGCCCAAGGAGCGGCAGACGGCGCTGTTCTCTGCCACGCTGCCACCCTTCATTCGCCGGATGATTATCCGCTACATGCGCGACCCTATCTGGGTCAACGTCATCGACCCTGATGCCGCCCCCACGGTGGAGACGGTCGACCAGATCGCCTACGACGTCAGCGAGCGCGACAAGGTTGAGGCGTTCGTCGAGGTGTACAACGACATCGAGGATGATGACGAGCCGCGCATCCTCGTCTTCCGGCGGACGCAGATCGGGGTTGACCGGCTGGCCGCAGCGCTCAAGCGGCGCGGTGGACAGGTTGCCGGGCTGCACGGCGGTATGCGCCAGCCGGAGCGCGACCGCACCATGACCGCCTTCAAGAGTGGCGAGATCGACGTGCTGGTTGCCACCAATGTGGCGGCACGCGGGCTGGACATCCCTGATGTCACGCACGTCGTCAACTACGACGTTCCACAGAACGCCGAAGAGTATATTCACCGCATCGGCCGCACCGCCCGCGCAGGCAAATCCGGCCACGCCATTACCTTCGTCGGCGAGTGGGACTACGACGCCTGGGGCGCGATCTGCACCGAGATCGGCATCAACCCCCGCAAGGCGGATCTCAAGCTCTACAAACGAGGCGAGTAGGGGCAGGGGGATCCTCCCCTCACCCCCTCGCCTCTCTCACGGCGGCGGGTGAGGGGACGTATCGCGCTTGCGGTCCCGGCCTCTCCGCTTCGCATCTCCGGCGCCATAAGGTCAACGGGCATCGCCGGACAGCCCCCAACCCGCTCTCTGAGACGGTGAGGGAGTCTGCCTGCCCCGATGCCCTACTCCCGCTCATACCAGCGCGCCATCAGCCAGCCAACTTCGACCAGGCGGGCCATGGTCTCTTTTCCTTCCTGGCTGGTGACACCGGCGGCGCGGGCCAGCGAGTGCGCGAGCACGGTGATCCGCGCCACATCGCGGCCGCTCAGCTCCACTGCAGCGGCTGCCTGGGTGTAATCTGCCTCAAGCTGGCGGGCAAGGCGCAGCACGCCATCCTCGCCCAGACGCTGCAAGTACTCCAGCCCGGCGCGATCCTCGCGGTCGTTCTTCAGAAAGCTCTGGATTTCGTCAAACAATTCATCCGGCATGGGCCGCGGCCAGGCCGCACTGCCTCCCCATGGACACTGTCTCCCCGTATTGTACGATCCCCCTGCATTCCAGCCGCACGCAGGCGAGGCGACGATGACCGCCGGCTTCCCCGCTCCCACGCACTACACGTACCTCATTGATCCACGCTTCACCGCCGACCTGGAGGACTTGTCCCCGGCCACGCGCGAGCGGGTCTTCAGAGCCATCAGCCGGCTCAGCGACAACCCAAAGCACCCCAGCCTCAACAGCAAGAAGGCACGCGCCAGCAGCCGTGGGGACATCTGGCGGGCGCGAATCGATGACGCTAACCGCCTGCTGTACCAGTGGGCTGATGGCTGCATCTATCTGTGGCGGGCCGGTAATCACGACATGACCGACGAGGCGCGCAAGCTCGATGAGCCTGACCTACGCCGTGCCCAGCCAGCACCCCGGCCCGCCGTTCAGCCGGAGCAACGAGCGCCGGCGCGGCCAGCGGCGCCCCCAGAGCACGCGTTGCCCGGCGTGCTGCACCACTTCGACCCCATCACCCTGCGGATTCTCGGTGTGCCTGAGGCGGCGGTCGAGGCCGTCCGTGCGCTGCCCGATATCGAGGGGGTGTGGGATCTGGACCTGCCCGCCGATGTCCAGACCACGCTGTATGACATCTTCACCAACCCCGAGATTCCCGCCGCGGAAATCCTGTTCGATCCGGCACGCCTGCTGTACCGCGAGACGGCCGACCGGCTGGAGGGCTACTGCAAGGGGCGGATCAAACGCCTGCTGCTGAACCTGGAACCGGAGCAGGAGCAGTTCCTGAAGATCCGGCCGCGCGGTCCGTTCCTGCTGCGGGGTGTGGCCGGCTCAGGCAAGACCACCATCGGCCTGTACCGGGCCAAGACGCGGGCTGAGCAACGCGACCTGTTCAGCAGCGGCGGCCGGGTGCTGTACCTCACCTACAACGCCACCCTGACCAACGCGGTTGACGAGTTGTTCCGCGAGCTGTACGGCGAGCTGCCGGCGGGAATCGAAGTCAGCACCGTCGATCGGTGGCTAATGCGGTTCCTCCGCGACCGTGGACGGCCAGCCCAGATCGACAGCCAGCGCACCGACCCGCTGCTGGATCAGGCGATCCACGCGGTGGCGCAGATACGGCGCGAGCCCGTGCTGAGCCGGGGGCGGCCGTGGTTCGCCAATGAGTTCGAGAAGGTCATCGAAGGACGCAGCCTCACCAGCCGCGCTGCCTATCTGGAGGCGGACCGCGCGGGCACGGGCAGCGCCCTGGGCGCGCCGGCGCGGGAAGCGGTATGGGCGGTGTACGAGCACTTCCGAGCCGCACGGGAGCGCGCAGGGTTCGATACCTGGGGCAGTATGCGGCTGGCGGCGCTGGCTGAGCTGCGCGGCACGCCGCCGCCGCTGTACGACGAGGTGATCGTCGATGAGGCGCAGGACCTGGTGCCGGCGCAACTGCTGGCGGTGCGGCTGCTGGCAGCCGGCGAAAGCCTGTTTCTGCTGGCCGACGCCGCCCAAAGCATCTACTACCGTGGCATCTCCTGGCGCGATGCTGGTATCGAGATCAGCGGACGAACGCGGGTGCTGCGCACCAATCACCGCAACTCGCAGGAGGTCCTGCGTGCCGCCGCCTCACTGATCGCCGCCAGCTCCTCCTTGCGCAACACCGACGAGTTCATCGCCCCGGAGGCCAGCCGCCGGCGCGGACCGCGGCCACAGGTAGCCGAATGTGAGCGCGAGCAGGAACAGACGCGCGAGGTGGTGCAACGCGTGCTGGACTTGTGCAGCGGCGAGCGCAAGCAGCGCTATCGCCCCGGTGATGTGGCGGTGCTGGCGCCTACCTCCGCCGTCTGTCAGGAACTGCACCATGCCCTGTTTCAGGCTGGTATCCCGTGCCGGCTGTACCGGAATCAGTTCTCTGTGCTGGAAAACGAGGTGAAGGTGATCACCATCCACTCGGCCAAAGGGCTGGAATTCCCGGCGGTGGTGATCGCCGGGCTAACGCATGGCGGCCGGCAGAGCCGTGACTTCCCCTACACCGTGCCGGCGGACGCCGGCCCCCGCGATCGCCAGGTGTTGCTAGATGAGCAGCGACGCTTGCTGTATGTCGGGATGACGCGCGCTGCCGAACGGCTTTACCTGATCACCGTCCGCGGCCTGCGCTCGCCATTTCTCAACGATATCGAACCGGGCAGCCTGCGCACGGAGCAACGGACCCCTGCGGCCGTGACCACGCGGTACACCGCGATAGGAGCGGCCAGCAACGCCACTCCGTACAGATAGCCTGCCAGGACATCAGACGGCCAGTGCGCCCCTGCCCATACCCGCGCCGGGCCGGTGGTGAGGATCACCACCACACACAACACGCGCACCGCCCAGCGGCGGGGGCGGCCGGCGATCTGCCCGGCCACCACGAACAGCAACCCGTACAGCAGCACCGCGCCGAGCACATGCCCGCTGGGAAATGAGTCTGCATCGGTGCCCGCCGCCACCCGCACCGCCAGCCCCAGCGGTGGCCGGTCGCGATGCACCAGCAGGCCCACCGCGTTATCCACCAGGCCGGCGGCCGGCAACAGCAGCATGGCGAGCGCGGCCGGCCACCAGCGCGCCAGCGCAAACACGGACAACAGCACGGCCCACATCAGCACCGCCCCGGCCGAACTGGTGAGCAGGTCCACAGCTTCAATCAGGAGGCGCGCTGGTCCGGGGTCAGCACGTTGCACGGCGCGCAGCAGCGCCTTATCCCCCGGCAGAAGCGGGGTGAAGATCGCGTGCAGCGTTAGCGCCAGCGCCGCCACCAGGGCACTGCCCGCCACCACCGGCAACCGCGGCGCCAAACGAGCAGGTAACACGCTCCCCATACGCTCAGCGTGGCAGCCGGCAGGCGGCCCAGCATCGGCGGCACGGCGTAGTCCGCGGCACAATAGCGGGTTAGCGGGCGCAGGTGCTGCCTGCTTCGTGTGTAGCGCGTATCCGCTTGTTCTGTATCCGTCCTATCACCCGGTGTGAGTATCAACAGGCCGGGCTCCCCGGCAGCACCCTCGTAGAGAGGCTGGATGGCGCCGGCGGCCCGCCGGCCCGGGGGAGGGCAGGATGTCTGGCTCTTGGTGGCGGTTTCCCGGCAGGATGCTGTTGATCCTGATGATGGCGCTGGCAGTGGCCGCCTGTGGCGATGACGATAAGGAGAGCGACCAGGGCGTATCCGGCGGGGCCACGACCGGTGGAGAGCGCCTCGGCGGCAGGGTCGCCGTGCTCGGTACCTGGGGCGGGAACGAGCAGGACGCGTTCATGGCGATGGTGAAGCCGTTTGAGGACCGCACTGGCGTCAAAGTGGAGTACGAGGGAACGCGCGACCTCAACGCCGTGCTCACCACGCGCGTGGCGGGTGGCAACCCGCCGGATGTGGCGGGGCTGCCTGGTCCCGGCCAGATGGCGGAGTTCGCCCGGCAGGGCAAGCTGATTGACCTGGCGACCTTCCTGGATATGAGCGCCATGCAGCAGCAGTATAGCCAGGACTGGTTACGGCTGGCGCAGGTGGATGGCAAGCAGACCGGCATCTTCATCAAGACGGCGCTGAAGGGGCCGATCTGGTACAACCCCAAGACCTTTGGCAGCGTCTCCGGCGGCACGACGCCCAAGACGTGGGACGAGCTGATGGCACTCTCCGACAAGATCGCTGCGAGCGGCACGACGCCATGGTGCATCGGCCTGGAGAGCGGCGCGGCCAGCGGCTGGCCGGGGACAGACTGGATAGAAGACATCGTCCTGCGCCAGGCCGGCGCCGATGCATACGACCGCTGGCACCGGGGCGAGCTGAAGTGGACATCCCCGGAGATCAAGCGCGCCTGGGAGACCTGGGGCCGGATCACCAGCAACGACAAGATGGTGTACGGCGGCAAACAGACGATGCTCACGACCAACTTCGGTGATGCCGGCAACCCCATGTTCCAGAATCCACCGCGCTGCTACATGCATCATCAGGGCAGCTTCATCACCGACTTCTTCGTCAAGGCCAATCCCGGACTCCAACCGGGAGAGGGATACAACCTGTTCCCGTTTCCGTCATTCGGTGGCAATGGTGACGCCCAGGTCGTGGCGGGCGACCTGTTCGGCATGTTCAAGGACACGCCCCAGGCACGGGCGCTGATCCAGTACCTGACCACGCCGGAGGCGCAGCAGATCTGGGCCAAGCGCGGCGGCGCGATTTCCCCCAACAAGCAGGTGCCGATGAGCGTCTACCCCGATGACATTACCCGCCAGATGGCCCAATCCCTGGTCGGCGCCCAGACCGTCCGCTTCGACGCCTCCGACTTGATGCCCGAGGCGATGAACAACGCCTTCTGGAAAGCCGTCCTCGACTTCGTGCAAAACCCCGGCAACCTCGACAGCATCCTCGCCAATCTGGACAAGGTGCAGCAGGAGACGAAGGGTAGGTAAACCGACGCCCAGCATCCGGCCCGCACGACCAAAGGGAGCACCCCATGGACCGCTGGCTACAGGCGCTGATCGTGGTGGTGGGGGTACCGGCGGCGCTGGTGGGCTACATCACCGTGGTGGAAGGAGCGATGCGGCTGCTGCCGGAGCGGGCGCAGCCGCGGGTGCGGCCCTGGCTGTGGACCGCTCCGGCGCTCGCCTTTCTTGCGCTGTTCCTGATCTACCCAGCGCTCAAGACCATCTATCTCAGCTTCTTCGACGCCCGCTCCGAGGAGTGGGTAGGGCTGGACAACTACCGGCGGGTGCTGACGGATGAAGCCACCCTCACCGCTATCCGCAACAACGCCCTGTGGATCGTCTTCTTCACGTTGCTGGCAGTGACCTTTGGTCTGGTGATCGCCGTGCTCACCGATCGGGTGAAGTATGAGCCGGTGGCGAAGGCGATCATCTTCATGCCGATGGCGATTTCGTTCGTGGCGGCCGGCGTTATCTGGAAGTTCATGTACGACTACCGGCCGCCGGGAACACCGCAGACGGGCACGGTCAACGCCATCCTCACCGGCGCCACACCCATCGACCCGCAGGCGTGGCTGCTGGATCCGCCGCGCAACACCATCGCGCTGATCGTGGCGGCGGTGTGGGTGTGGACCGGGTTCGCCATGGTGATCCTCTCCGCCGGGCTGAAGGGTATCCCGGGTGACGTGCTGGAGGCAGCGCGGGTGGACGGCGCCACGGAGTGGAACGTCTTTCGGCGGATCATCCTGCCGTTGCTGGCCCCAACCCTGACGGTCGTCACCACGACGATGATCATCACGGCGCTCAAGGCGTTTGACGTGGTCTACGTGATGACCAGCGGCAACTTTGACACCGACGTCATCGCCAGCCGCATGTACAAGGAGATGTTCAATGTTCGCCACTACGGCCGCGCCAGCGTGATGGCGGTGTTGCTGCTGGCGGCAATTGTCCCGGTGATGCTGTTCAATCTGCGGCGGTTCCGGGAGCAGGAGGCGATGCGATGAGAACGGCCAGCATGCCCGGCCATCCCCGCGGGCGCACCGAAGCAGGCGCGCGCGGGCGGACACGGGACCCGCTCGCGCCCCTGCGGCGCACGCCGGTGCACGCCGCCATCATCGCCATCTGCCTGCTCTGGATGATTCCCACCGCCGGCCTGCTGGTCTCGTCGTTCCGCGATCCGGCGGCGGTCAGCAACACCGGCTGGTGGGAGGCGCTGACGACTCCCTCCGAGTTCACGCTCCAGAACTATGAACGGGTGGTAGACACCAACAACATGGGCCGCAGCTTCGTCAACAGCCTGTTCGTCACCATCCCGGCGACCGTGATGCCGATCCTGATCGCCGCTTACGCCGCCTATGCCTTTGCCTGGATGCGCTTTCCGGGGCGGGATTGGCTGTTTCTGATGGTCGTGGGGTTGCTGGTGGTGCCGCTGCAAATGACACTGATCCCTGTGCTTCAGCTCTTTACCAGTTGGGGATTGACCGGCTCGTTTCTCGGTATCTGGCTGGCACACACCGGCTACGGCCTGCCCTTCGCCATCTACCTGTTCCGCAACTTCTTCGGCGGACTGCCGCGGGAGATGTTCGAGTCTGCCAGCATCGATGGCGCAGGGCCGTGGACGGCCTTCTTCCGGTTGGTGCTGCCGGTCTCCATCCCCGCCATCGCCTCGATGGCAATCTTCCAGTTCCTGTGGGTGTGGAACGACCTGCTCGTCGCCCTGGTATATCTCGGCGGCCGCCCTTCCGTCGCGCCACTGCCCGTCACCATCAGCAACCTGGTCAACTCCCTGGGCCAGAACTGGCAACTACTCACCGCCGCTGCCTTCATCTCCATGGCGCTGCCGCTGCTCGTTTTCTTCGCCCTCCAACGCTACTTCGTCAGCGGCATCCTGGCCGGGTCGGTGAAGGGGTAGCACGAGGAAGCAGCTCGCCCTTCCCGTTCCCTTGGCCGGCAGATAGGCGCCACCTGCGCTGTTCCCCATCCAACCGCTACACTCGAACCCGGCGCGGCCGGCGCAGCAGGACAGTGGTGACGACGGCGGAATTGGTGCGGCTGCTGAACCTGATGGGCGTGGGCGCGCTGGCGGTCAGCGGTACGCTGGCGGCGGGCCGCAAACAATTCGACCTGATCGGCGTAGCCACCATCGCCACGATTACCGCGCTTGGCGGCGGCACGGTGCGCGATGTGCTGCTTGGCCGTCACCCAATTGTCTGGGTAGAAGACCCGCTGTTTCTGTATGTCTGCCTCGCCGTGGCCGGTGTGACCGTGCTTGCCGTGCGACGCCGGCGGCTGCCGCCGCGCCTGCTGCTGGTCGCTGACGCGCTCGGCCTGGCTGTGTTTGCCATCACGGGAGCGCATATCGCTGAGGAGATGGGCCGCACCGGGTTGATCGCCGTGGTGATGGGGACGCTCACCGGCGCCGCCGGCGGGGCGCTCCGCGATGTGCTCACCGGCGAGGTGCCGCTGGTGCTGCGCGGACGCGACCTGTACGCCAGCGCCGCCATCGCCGGCATCATCGTCTACCTGTCACTGGCGGGGTTGGGTGTGGAACGGGCGGCGGCGGCGCTGGCCGGCGTTGCGGTCATCATTGCCCTGCGCCTGGCGTCAATCTTCGCCGGGGCACGTATCCCTGCCTTTGATCACTCCTGAACGTGGGGCCGTTCCTCTCGGCGCCGCCTGCAGGGATGCCGGTCTTACGCTAACGCGGGCGCGGCAGGTTCATTCCCGATCCGGTGCAGGTCGTGTGCACCTCTGGACCAAGCGCCGGCTCAACGGGGAGCATACCCCCCGTTCCTCACGACACGTGTCCCGTTCGCTCACAGCGCCGGGCCGCCCGGGCGGCGCGCCAGCTCGGCGTGGTGTTCCCACTCGTGTTCGAGGATATGGCGCAGGGCCTTGCGCAGCGTGCGGATATCCGTGCCACGGTCACGCACCGCCGCCCGCTCCTCGACCGTGGCGGCGACGATTCGATGCTCGGCCATGTCCGGCACTTGCCGCAATGCCTCTACCAGCGGCACGCTGCCCCGCTCGGCGGCGCCGTGCAGCGCAGAGAAGCCGGACGCCCCGCCCAACGCGGCCGACAATGAGCCGCCCACTGTGGCCGCCATCATGTGCAGCAGGATCGCGCGCGCTGTGCGTCCGCCGCCCGCCGCTGGCAGATCAAGCACCACGTCGCTCTGCTGCGCCGCCCAATCCGCCAGGCGGCCGCGCAACGCCCGGAAGCGCGCCAGCAGCACCGCGAGTTCGGCATCGCTGATCGGCTCCAGGTCCGGGCCGTAGGTGATGTACGGCGAGCCGTTGCCCAACCATTGTCCCTTGGTGATGTGCTCGGCGATGCGCACGGCAAACGGCGCGTCCGGAGCCACCGGCTCACCCAGCGACCGCAGGAAGCGCAGGTAGCCGCGGATGGCGTCCGGGGTGGCAGCCAGCGCCGCCTCGGTGGTGGGGCCATTGGCCATACAGCCCAGCAGCGCCGGGACGTGCACCATCGTCTTCCGCCGCTGCGGTCCAGACTCCAGGTAGAGGTCGTAGGTGGTCATGCTCCTCTGTGCTGCCGGGCGACAAGCGCGGTGAAAGCGGCGCGCAGAACGCCGGCATCCATGCTGAACACGGCCGCCAGCGCCGCGGGGATGTCACCCTCAATTGGCGTCTCTATGCGCGCGTCACTCAGGAACCGCTCGAGCACCGGCGGCCCGGCTTTATCGGAGGCAAACCGCGTCACAACGCCGTCGATCACGCGCGTCACGATAATCTCGTCCAGGAACAGACCGTCCGGGCCGTAGTCGGCGGTGGTGGCGGTGCGGTACGCCGGCTCCGGCACCGGCGAATCTACCAGTGTGAAGCAGTACGGTGCGGGGTGACGGTCGCGCTCCAGGTCATATCGACCGGCACCGCTGGGGACCAGGGTGTAGGTGTGAAACGGGGCGGCGACGGGGCCGGACGGCGGCAGCGGCAGCGGCGCGTGCACGGGAAAACCGGCATCGACCAGCCAGCGGCCGCCACCGGCATGCACGATCAGTGCGGTGTGACAGCCGCGCACGCTCTTCATGTCGTTGATCGTGAGATCGCCGGTGTACCCCAGCGCCCCGAGCAGCGCGTGCAGCGCCAGGTTGCTTTCGAAGCAGGTGCCGCCTGTGCCAAGCGCCAGGGCTTCCCGCCAGAACTGCTCGGGCCAGCGCGGGCAATCCTCCGTGCGGGTCACGGCCGCCCGGCGGGCGATGCGGGAGACGCTCTCCCACGGCACCTGCTGGGTGTAGGCAGCGATCAGCCTGCCGAGTAGCGGCACATCGGGCGGCCCGGGCACGACATCCAGGTAGCGCAGCACCGCATCCGCCAGCGCCGGTGACAGCGGCATGGTCGCACCTGCGCGGGGGGAATTCCCCTGTCTCGTCACGCTGAGCCCACGGCAAGGCCGGCGTACGCCGCCTGCAACAGGCTAAATCCGCGTTCGTCACCGATGGTGCCGGCGCCCATGCGATTCATCACGTAGGCGAATGTCATGCGCCGCTCCAGGTCAACGATGATCAGCGAGCCACCCCAGCCGCTCCAAAAGCACATCCGTTCGCTCGGGCCCACCGGCAGTTCGGCGCTGTTGAGCCCGTAGCCCATACCAAAGCGGAGCGGCACACCCAGCACCAGGTCAATACCCTTCGCCTGCTCCTCAAACACCATCGCGCAGGCCTCGGGCGTGAGGAACTGACGGCCGTGCACGGTGCCGCCACACGCCAGCGGCGATTGGGCGATGGCGACGGAGCGGGCGTTGCCATGGCCACCGGCCGCCGGAATCTCTGCCCGTCGCCAGGCAGACGACCAGGCCATGCGGGCATCCATCGGCGGGTTGGCCAGGGTGCGGATGGCGATGCTGGCAGGGTCTACCGCGCCCAGCTCCAGCGGTGGTGGCGGGATGACGTTGCTGACCCGGGCGTCATGGGCCGGGTCCAGGCCGATGTGGAAGTCGGCGTTCAGCGGTCCCGCCACCTCCTCGGCGAAGAACTGCCCCACCGTCCGGCCGGATACGCGGCGGATGACCTCGCCCACCAGGTAGCCCTGGGTGATGGCGTGATAGCCGGAGGCGGTGCCTGGCGGCCACCAGGGCGCCTGTGCCGCCAGCAGCGCCGTGGCCTGCTCCCAGTCATACAGCGTCTGCTCCGTAACCGGCTCCTGCCAGCCGGACAGGCCCGAGGTATGGCCCATCAGGTGACGCACTTCGACCCGCTCCTTGCCGTTCGCCGCGAACTCCGGCCAGTAGCGGGCGACTGGCGCGTGAAAGTCGAGCTGGCCGCGCCCGGCCAGCATCAGCGCGCACAAGGCGGTCATCGTCTTGGTGGTGGACCAGACATTGGTGATCGTGTCGCGCTGCCAGAGAGCGGTCTGCGCCGCATCGACATGGCCACCCCACAGGTCCACGACCAGTTCGCCGTCTACCGTCAAGGCGACCGACGCACCAACATCCAGCCCTTTGTCGAAGTTCTCCGCGAACGCTGCCCATACCGGCGCAAAGCGCGGGTCGATCTCGCCGTAGATCTCGGCCATGACTTCCTCCATTAGACGGGGAACTCAGCGTTTGCCGGGACGCGCCCAGCGGGAGATGCCGCCGTCATCCTCGGTGTCGGCGGACGGCTCGGAAACGGCGGGCGCGGGGCGCTCCTCCTCACGTGGAGCAGCGCCTACCACGGCGGGGCGGGCAAAGTGGGAGAGATCGGCGCCGATCAGCGATGAGGGGCGGGACGTGGTAAAGCCGGCCTCGGACGGCGCAGCGTGCACCAGGTCATCCGGCATCGGTGCGGCAAACACGCTGCGCTCGCGGGCGGTGACCGTGTGTAGGAGCTTGCCGTCGGTGACGTGGCGGCCGTTGGCCAGCTCCTCTACCCGGTCCGCCTGCTCGATCACCAGCCTGTCATGGGTGGAGACGGCGATGGTGACGCCCTCCGCCCGTGCGGTCTCGCGCAGCAGGGTGAAGATGGCGGTAGCGGTGGCGGAGTCCAGCTCACCGGTCGGCTCATCGGCCAGGATCAGACGGGGGCGGATGGCGAGGGCGCGGGCGATGGCGACGCGCTGCTGCTCACCGCCGGACAGCTCATACGGGCGGTGATGGGCGCGGCGGCCCAGCCCCACCATCTCCAGCACCTGCCGCACCCGCCGTGCCCGCTCGCCGTGGCCCGTTCCGGCGATGCGCAGTGGCAGCTCAACGTTCTCCTCGGCGGAGAGCAGTGGCAACAGGCCGAAGGACTGAAAGACGAAACCCACATCCCGCCGCCGCAGTTCGACCAATTGCTTCTCAGACATGGCAGGCACGCTGCGGCCATCGACCTGCACATCGCCCTCGGAGGGTTTATCCAGCCCGGCGATCAGGTTGAGCAGCGTGGTCTTGCCGGAGCCGGAGCGGCCAATGAGGGCAACGAACTCCCCCGGCGCGATCTCCAGGCTGACCCCGTGCAGCGCCCACACGTCCTCATGCCCCACGCGAAAACGCCGGGAGACGTTGACGATGGAGATCGCGGCGCCCTGACGTTCCTGCATGGCGGGGTCCTCACCTGCAACAGTGCCTTCATCTTTCGGCACACGCGCCAAAGTGGCAAGCATCCCCGAGACACTACAAGACCGCCGGCTCCACCCCCCACGCGCCTGTGAGGCCAGACCTGCCCAGACGCGGGTGCGGCATCTCCCACACACGCACATCCCCGCCGCCGGGCCAGCGCCGTGCCTCACACGCAGGGGCGGCGCAGCTCCTCAAGCGTCGTGCGGCTCCCATGGGAGAGGACATCCAGGCGCAGCCCGCGGGCCTCGAGAGCCTTACCGGGCCGGGGCCGCACTGCTTGGACGGAGGGAGTCCGCCGCGCGACGAGCACGTTACCGCTCCCCACAACCTCGGCTTCGCCGCTGGGGTACACCACGAGCGCGGTGCGTTCGTCCAGGCCGATCCACGTGAGATCCGGGCGCAGCGCCCCCATCAGCAACAGGTGCCCGTAGCGATTCCACTCGGCGAGATGCGCATCTACCCCGAAGCCCGGCAGCCAGTTGAAACCCGGCCAGATCTGGAGCACCGTTTTCTGATCGAGAGCGAGACCGTCATCGGCGCGCGGGGGGCCTTCGTCGAGCCCTCCGCGCAGCCCCACCGGCCCGTTGGCTGGTGAAATGACCAGCTCACCAGCGACGCGCGCTCCCGCACTCGTCCCCACAAGGACGGCGCCGCCGCGATACGCCTCATCGATGGCTGTATGGACCGGCGTGTGCATCACCACCTGGCGCAGGCGGGAATCATTACCCCAGCCGATGAAGATCAGGCCGGCCTCCCGCAATAACCGGGCGTTGTCATCGTTGCGTGCGTCCTCAGCTTCGTAGACGGGAGCAACCCGGACGTTGCGGGCGCCGAGTGACCGGTAGTACGCGGTGAACTTCTCGCCCATTCGCTGGGATGGCCGCGCCGTTGGCAGGAACACGACCGGCGTACCTGCTCCGCCAGCCAGCTCCAGCACGAAGCGATCAACCGGTTCGGACTGCTCGTAGTCCCCTCCGCCAATGAGTACCAGTGTCCCCGATCCCGCGCCGCCAGACTCGTCCCGCCCCATGCCAATTCCTTCCTGAAGCGATCCCGCCGGATGTGCAATTCATTGCCGCGAGAGGTGTCTGAAACGTGGCCATGAGGCGCGGTCCGGCACCAGGCTAAGCGCTCCATCGCGCACGCCGGCCGGCCGGTCAGCCGTCAAGGTCCCGCTGTTCCGGCAGCACTTCCAGGCGGCCGTCGCCCACCACCAGCTTGGCGCGCTCGCTGATCGCCAGCCGCTCCAGCATCTCGCGCGGGATTTGCAGACGGCCGGCGGCGTCCACCAGCACGTATTCATCGTGGACGATGGCCGGGCGGCCGGCGCGGGTCTCCGTACGGCGGAAGATCTCCGTGCTGGTACGGCCGTCGCGGATAGCGACGACGCGATCCACGCGGGCGGCGATATCCGGGTCATGGGTCACAATGATGATGGTGACACCGAACCGGCGGTTAAGGGTGCGGAACACCTCGTACACCAGGTCGGCGCCGATAGCGTCCAGCTCGCCGGTGGGCTCATCCGCGAGCAGCAGTGGTGGGTTGTTAGCCAGCGCGACGGCGATGGAGACGCGCTGCTGCTCACCGCCGGAGAGTTGCTCGGGGCGGTGATCGGCCCGCGGCGTCAGCTCCACCGCTTCCAGGAGCTCGGTAGCACGGGCGCGGGCATCGGCGGCGGAGACGCCATCCAGGATCAGCGGAATCTCCACGTTTTGGAGGGCAGAGAGATACGGGATCAGGTTGCGGCCCGTCTGCTGCCAGACGAAGCCGACCTGCTTGCGCCGGTACTGCACCATGTCCCCGGCCGTCATCGTCAGCAGATTGCGCCCACCGACAAATGCCCGCCCGGCGGAGGGGGTGTCGAGGCCGGCGAGGATGTTGAGCAG
>CAUJGQ010000118.1 GCA_963170165.1 Chloroflexota bacterium
CGTGCGGCCGCCGGTGACCACCGCCACCGGTCCGCCGACGAGGTTGGCGGAGGGGGTGATGTCGGCAAGGATCGTAATCGTCTGTGTCTCGCCGGGAGCGAGCACGAAGCCACCAACGATGGCGTTGCGGCCACTGCTGGCATTCGCGCCCACGGTGGGCGTGACCGAGACGATGGTGGCGTTCGGCCCCAGCTCCGCCACAAAGGTGTTGGAGTAGTCA
The DNA here is from genome assembly GCA_963170165.1 of Chloroflexota bacterium. GTDB lineage: Bacteria > Chloroflexota > Dehalococcoidia > CAUJGQ01 > CAUJGQ01 > CAUJGQ01. The sequence goes on from CAUJGQ010000118.1 coordinate 221, forward strand.
ACCGGCTCGTTCAGCGGGTTGGTGATGGTGTAGACGAGCCGAACCCGCGTCGTCTGGCCAACCATGGGCGTCGTGGGGCCGCTGACATACTCCGCCGTCTGCAGCTGCGCCGCCGCCCGCGCCTGGACATCCTGCGGGATGGGCGTGCGCGCCGGCGTGGGGCTGGGGGACGGTGAAGCCGTCGGGCTGGGTGACGGCGACGGAGTCGCGGTCGGGGAGGCCGACGGTGTAGCTGTTGGACTCGGGCTGGGGGACGGCGTGGCCGTGGGGCTCGGGGAAGGGGTGGGCGTCGGGGTGGACGCCTGGCCCGCGGTGAGGTCGAGGCGCTGCGCCTGGGTGCTGTCGAAGGTGCCGGCCTGGTCGGCCGGGCGGCCGTCAACGGTGAAGCGCACCAGCGCGCCGTTGACGCCGCAGCCGGTGCGGGAGGAGGCGGGCAGTACTTCGATCTGATAGTTGCCACCGACCGTGGCGGTCTGGCCGCAGGTGGTCGCGCCGATGGTGGCCTGCACGATGGTGCCTTCCGGCGCTCGTACACCGTTGAGCGTCACGGTGCCGCTGAAGATGGCGAAGAAGCTATCCGGGCGCTGATGAACCAGCATCTGGGTCTGGCCGGTCTGCGTGAAGCACGCGGAGGTATTCGTCGTGCTGCAAATCGAGCGGGTCAAACTGACGTTGAAGGTGCCCGGGTTGCTGTAGGTATGCGACGGGGACGGGCTCGGTGATGTGCCATCGCCGAAGTTCCACGACACCGAGACGGAGGTGAAACCATTTGGCACCGGAGGCGGCGGGCAGTTGACGTTCTGACCCACTTGCGCCGGGTTGGGCGAGCAGTCGATCTGCACGGTGCTCGGCGGCGGCTGGATGGACGGCGCTTGGACCGTGATCAGGCCCGTGGCGGTGGCGACGGTCTGCCCCGAGGAATTGCGCAGGGTGGCCTGGATGGTGTGCTGCCCCACCGGCTCGACGGCCTGGGCATTGATCTGCACCTGGGCGTTATAGGTGCTGCCGGTGAAGGTGGCGGACACCGGCCCGTTATACAGCGTGCGGCCGGGCGGGGTCTCCACCACCTGGGCGGTAACGGCCGTCTGCCCGCTCCAGGTGGCGGAGAGCGTGAAGCTCATCTGCTGGCCCACGGTGTAGGTACCGAGGTTGGTTGGCTGCTGTGCGCCGGCCGGGCCGCCGGCGCCGAAGACGGCGGCGATGGCCACGACCAGGACGAACGGCAACAAACGGGTGGTTCGTCGGAGCAACATTGTGGTTTCCCTCATCAATTTCGGGTGCTTTCGGCTCCGTGAGGTTCCGAAGAAGGCTAGGCCGTCTTGACCAGACGTGTCAAGAGACATACCGGGCCAGGGCATGCTTGACATCATCAGAGGGCCAGGGTATCAAGCAAGCGTCAGTACGTCTGAACGTGCTTCTCGCCGAACGCACGGAGGTGGTCCCGCGTGACACAGGCCGGTGCCCGCCTGGGCCGGTATGAGCTGCGGGGCGTCCTGGGGCAGGGCGGCTTTGCCCGCGTGTTTCGCGCCTGGGACCCGGCGTTGGGGCGTGAACTGGCGATCAAGGCGCTGCTGCCACACCTGGCCGAGGATGCCGCCGTGCGCGGCCGTTTCATCGCCGAGGCGCGGGCGCTGGCCGCGCTCCACCACCCCCACATCGTCACGGTCCACGATGTGGGCGAGGCAGATGGCATCCCCTTCATCGCCATGGAGCTGGTGAACGGGGAGACGCTGGCGCAGATGATCACCGCCCGTGGCCCCCAGCCGCCGTGGCAGGCGGCGCCGCTGCTGAGCGCCGTCGCCTCCGCGCTTGATTACCTGCACGCCGCCGGCATGGTCCACCGCGACCTGAAAGCCGCCAACATCATGCGCGACCAGGCCGGCCGCGTGGTGCTGATGGACTTCGGCATCGCCCGCCACCTGTCGAGCAGTGTGCACACCCTCACCGGCACGGTGCTGGGCACGCCGGAGACGATGGCCCCCGAGCAGGTGCGCGGCGAACCCGCCGGGCCACCGGCCGATATCTACGCGCTCGGCATTCTCACCTTCCAGCTGCTGACCGGTAGCCCCCCCTTCACCGGCGGCACCGCGCGTGTCCTGTACGCCCAGGTGAACGAGCCGCCGCCACTGGCCGCCCTGCCCCCCGGCCTGCCTCCGTCCGTGCCCGCCGCGCTCGCCGCCGCGCTGGCCAAAGAGCCGGCCGCCCGGCCCGCCACTGCGGGTGCGTTCGTTCAGGCGTTGGGCGCAGCCACGCCGGCGCATACCCGCAAGGATGCTTCAGCGGCCCGCACGCTCACGGCAACCGCCCCGCCCGCGCCGCCCGCCGCCCGCTCCCGCGGCCTGACCGTGCTGCTACTCGCGGGAAGCGCGGCCGCGCTGCTGGCGGTGATGCTGGTGCTGGCCCTCTCCAGAGGCAGCCCGGAAGCTGCAACGGGGCCGGGCAACAACCCGGCCGCCGGCCCCAAGAGCACGGGCGGCGGTGGCGCCGGAACCGTCACCGGCAGACCGTCACCGGCAGCCACCCGCGCCCTGAGCGTCTCTAACCTGGTGGTGCACGATCAGGTGGTGGCGCCCGGCTCGCGGCGCGATGCCTTCGTGGTGTTAGGGAGCAACGTCGTCGCCTGCTTCCGCTACCAGCCAGGGGCGGGCAGCGCGCCGCTGGTGCTGGTGGCGACGCGCGAGGACCGCGCCCCCGGCGGCCCGGACGACCCGGCCGTTGTGGCGCGCTCCC
>CAUJGQ010000119.1 GCA_963170165.1 Chloroflexota bacterium
CGGGTTTCGCCCCCACGCCCGCCGCGCGGGCCGCCAGCCTCACGCTAGCACCGGCGCAGGGGCGGCCGGGCATGCCGTTCACCGTGTCCATCACCGGGCTGACGGCAGGTGCGGCCGTGCGGACCTGCTGGGTGAGCGCAATTGGTACCTGCGCCGTGCTGCTGCATGCTGGTGTGGTTGGCAGCGACGGCAGCGTCAGCTTCAGCACCTCCGTGCCCCTCGTGCCGCCCGGCCCGTATCAGATCGACGCGACCGACGACCGGGGCGGGCGCGCTGCCGCAGGATTCACCGTGCTGCCCTGACGGCAAGCTCCGCACGGTAAAGCCCCAGTGTATGCGCGTCAAAACAAACGAAACGAATGTCGGTGATAGTCGTGTCTCCGGCCAGGTGCATCGTGCACTCGCGCACCGCGATCGGCGTGGCCCGCTCCGGCGGAAAGCCGTAAATGCCGGTGCTGATCGCCGGGAAGGCGATGCTGGTCAGGCCGTGCGCCGCCGCCAGCGCCAAGCTATTGCGATAGCAGGCGGCGAGTATCGCATCCTCGCCGGCGTCACCGCCGTCCCACACCGGCCCCGGTGTGTGAATCACGTAGCGAGCGGGCAAGCGGTAGCCACGGGTGATACGCGCCTCGCCCGTGGGGCACCCGCCGATGGTGCGGCACTCGGCCAGCAGCTCCGGCCCCGCCGCCCGGTGGATGGCGCCGTCTACACCGCCGCCGCCGAGCAGGCTGGTCTTGGCCGCATTGACGATCGCGTCGACCTGCTGGCGGGTAATGTCGCCCTGGATCGCCGTCATCCGTCCGCTCATTGCTGCTTGCCGTCCGGCGCGCGCTCATCAGAGGTGTGGATCGCCTGCAACCGGTCTAAGCCTAGCCGTAGCCGCTCCACCAAGTGGCGGGCTTGCTGCCGCGCGATCACGCCCTTGGCCGCGTAGTAGCGCCGATCTGTGCCGCGCTCCAGCCGCTCGACCGGAAAGGAGAGCCGCGCCACGACCGCATCGACCAGTTGCGGCACGTCCGGCGGTGCGCCCAGGCCGTTGGGGTAGGCAGCCAGCAATCCCGCTGCCGGGCCAAGCGTCTCGCGCAGCGCATCCGCGCTCCACACCCGGGCGGCACAGTCACCGGACAGGTGCAGGGCTGTATCGATTGCGAACGGGGTATACACGCACGCCGCGCCATCCAGCGCGGCGATCAGGTGCGCACAGGGCCGCGCACCGGGACGGAAGGGCTCGGCGCAGAACGGGCAACGCGCGGCGGCACAGTCACCGCCACAGCCGTCGCAACCACCGCACGATGGCATGGCGCCCTCGGTTTCTGTCACCGGCGTCGTGTTCCCCATCAGCGTCCTCGCACTGCGGTCACCCTCAGCATACCGAAGCGGACAGGATGCGACAGACGAGGTGCCGGCGAATGTGCCTATAATGCCAGCATGATCGCTGCGGGGACGGTGCTGTCCGGGCGCTATCGCATCGAACGCGAGCTCGGCGCGGGCGGGATGGGCGCGGTGTATGAGGCGACGGACCTCCGCACTGGCGGCACCGTCGCCGTCAAAGCGCTGCACCAGCACTTTGCCCGTGATGCCGCCTTCGTCGCCCGGCTGCGCCGGGAGGCGCAGATCGCCGCCGCCATTCGCAGCCCGCGCGCCGTCAAGGTCACCGACCTCGGTGAAGACCAGGATATCCACTACCTGGTGATGGAGCACGTCACCGGCGAAAACCTGTCCGACCTGCTGGAGCGCCAGCGGCGGTTGTCGCTGGACCAGGCGTTGTGGATCGGCATCGAGATCGCGCGGGTGCTGGAGAGCGCCAACGCGGTCAACGTCGTGCATCGCGATCTGAAGCCCGGCAACATCCGCATCACCGATGAGGGCGAGGTCAAGGTGCTGGATTTCGGCATCGCCCGCGTGGAGAACCAGCCTGGCATCACCAGCACGAACATCTTCACCGGTACGCCCGAGTACTGCGCCCCCGAGCGGATGGACGGTCTGGGCGATATCCGCGCGGACATCTACTCGCTGGGGGTGATGCTGTACGAGATGGTGTCGGGACGGCGGCCGTTTACCGGCGTCACTGCCTTCGCCATCCTGCGTCAGCATGAGCTGGCGGAGGTGCCGCCACTGCCAGCCGATATCCCGCCGCCGGTAGCAGAGCTGGTACGGCGCTGCCTGGCCAAGCGCCCGAACGATCGCTACCAGACACCGACGGAACTGCTGAACGCATTGCGCGCACTGCGGGGAGGGGCGGCCGGTGCGCTGGTGGCGCCCGCCGTCCCCACGCCGCTGCCGTCCACGGTGATGCAGCCCCGGCCGGCTGCCGCACCACCGGTGAGCGAGCCGCCGCTGTCCGCCACGGTGATGCAGCCAAGGCCCGCCACGGCTCCGCCTGCAGCGCCGGCGCCAACCACGACGCCGCCCGAGGTGCCAGCCTTCGTGCCGCCCTCTGTGCCGCCGCTGGCGCCGGCCTATGGTGGTGCGGTGCGTACGGTCGAACGTCCGCAGGGGATGAGCGGCCCGACGCCGTTTCCGGGCGAGGCGCCGGCCGGGCGTGGTCGCACACCGGTGATTGCGGTCGTTGTCGCTGCCGTCGTGCTGCTGGCAGCCGCGGGAGGTGCGTTCGCGCTATTGGGCCGGAACGGCGGTAGCGGGGCAACCCCTGACCCTACCGCTTCGGCCCAAGCCCAGATCGTCACCGCCTCTGCCACCACCACCCCAGCGGCCACGGCTTCCCGCACGGCATCGCCGTCTCCGGCACCGCTGCCCGCGCTGCTGCAACCGGGCGAGAAGCGCACCCTCAATTATGCCGCCTCGTCGCGAGTCAGCGGGATGTGCAGCGCCGGTGAGATTGTGCTGTCGCTCCATGTCAGCAGCATTGAGCGCGACCAGCGCCAGCCGGATCGGGCAATCGTGACGTACGTTCGCAGCGCACCGGCACAACCGGGATTAAGCTGTGTCGTGCCTTACCTGCCTGATGGCCCCACCGGCATCATCCTGCGCTCCACGCGTCGTATCCCTGGCGGTGACTTCGTGCGGGAGCAGGAAAACGGCGGCGGTACCGGGCTCACCAAAGACGGCGCCAGCGATCTCTATGGCAAAGACCTGGCGGGAACGTTGGTCTTCGACGGGATTGACTGGCAAGTGGATGAACTGGCGCTGGTGCAGTTCTTGAGTGGCAGGGACTTGCACAAGATCGTGCTGCTGTCCTCGCGCTGAGCTGGATGCCGGCGTGCGGAGACGGGAGGTGCAATGATCGCCCGCCCGTTGCTGCTGCTGATGGCCGGGCTGCCGGGTGCGGGCAAGAGCACCCTGGCGGCGGCGCTGGGCCGGGCGCTGAACCTGCCCGTGCTGGACAAGGACACGATTAAGGCGGGGCTGCTGGAGTTTGGCGCGTCCGAGGCGCTGGCCGGACCGGCCTCCTATGCGCTGCTGCTGGATCTGGCCCAAGACCTGATCGTCCACCAGGGCCGCTCGGTGATCCTGGACAGCCCAGCGCTCTATGCTCCCGTCATCGATCGTGCCAAAGCCATCGCCGCTGCCGGTGATGCGGAGTTTTGCGTGCTGCTGTGTCTGGCGCCGGGGGCGGTGCGGGCGGAACGGGTGGCGGCCCGCGAGCGGCTGCGCTCACAGCTCGCCAGCGTGGACCCGACGGAAGGGGATGGGTCGGCGCGCTTCGGCCACCTCCCCCGGCATACCATCCCGGTGTGGACCGACGGCGCAGCCGCAGCGATGGTCACCGCGGCCTTGGATGCGCTCAGTGTGGCAGCCGGTTGAGAGGCCCGTCAGGGATTCCCCGGCGCGCGGCGGGCAGAAACGCGGCAGACGCCGGACAGGCGTGGCGCCGCGGACGTTCGATACTGGTCCTAATCGGGCAGGGCGCCGGTGGCGGCCGAGCAGGCGGGAGTGCAGCGATGATCACGATGGCTCGCAACACTGATGTCTCGGTTGTACCGCGCGACCATCTCCCCACCGCCCGGCAGATCGCCGCCGTTCGCGCGGTGATGCAGTTATTCGTCGAGGAGGACCTTGAGACCGGGGTCTCCCCGCGACAGCAGATGCACTGTGTGCGCTGTGCCCGGCTGCGACCGCTGCCGGGCTTTCTGGTGTATGACGGGCTGCGCCTCTGCAACGCCTGCGCCACCGATTTCGAGCTGGCGCGCATCTGCGGCAGCGCCCACACCGCCGCTGAGTTCCTGCTGCTGGCAGTTCCCCCGCCGTAGCGGCTTCCCTAGCTCTGCCCCAGCCACGCCACGATCTGCCCGGCCAGCCACTCCCCGCGGTCCTCCTGCAAGAAATGGCCCGCGCCTGCCACGGTGAGCCGGTCCGCGTGCGGAAAGATGGCCGCCAGGCGATCATCGCCGCCGCGCGTCACCTCATCGCCGTCTGCCCAGGCGAGCAGCACCGGCAGGCTGAGGGTACGGAGTACCGCAACGGCGGCGCGATTGTCGTACGCGCCCGCGTGGTCCAAGCGGGTGGGGACCAGCCGCGGGAAGACGAGCGCGCCGGTCTGGTACTCCGGGGAGGGGAAGGGGGCGCCGTAGGCTGCTGCCTCGGCGTCGGTAAGCGCGCGACCACGGACGGCGAAGCGGAGCATGGCGGGCACGTCCATCGCCGTCATCGCCTGGGCCCGCGCCCGCCAGCGGGCAAAGCCCGGTCCCACACCGTCGCGTTCCTCGCCGGAGGGGATGCCGGTGTTCATTGCCACTACCCGCGCGAACCGCTCCGGCATGGCTGCCAGTAACCGCAGCCCCAGCAGGCCGCCCCAGTCCTGGCAGACGAGCGTGATGTCGCGTAGGTCGAGCGCTTCGATGAAGCGGCGCATCCAGCGGCTATGGGAGCGGTAGGAATAGGCGTTGTCTGCCACCGGCTTATCGGAGCGGCCGAAGCCGATCAGGTCCGGCACGATCACCCGGCCCGCTACCGCCAGCGCTGGAATCATGTGGCGGTACAGGTAGCCCCAGGTTGGCTCGCCGTGCAGGCAGAGGATCGGGTTCCCCTGCCCGTGCTCGACGTACGCCGTGCGCAGCCCTTCGACTTCGACGTACTGGGGTGGGTAAGGGTAGCCGGGCAGCAGTGCGAACCGCTCATCAGGAGTGCGCAGGACGGCGCCTTCCGGCCACGATGGGCGAATGCCCGCGAAGCTGGCCACGCGCGCCACATCGGACGGTTCGATGCCGGGAGCGACCTCCGCCAGCCACAGGCAGAAGTCGAGCAGGTCCGCGTCGATCTCATGCTCCGGCGGGCGCGGCTCGTAGCGGTCCCAGTGCCCGTACACCGTGGCGATGGCCGGCCACGCGCGGCCGAGGTCGCCCAGTTCCAGCGCATACAGGTGATCGTGCGCCGAGCGCCAGTACACCCGCCCCGCACGGATACCGGTGGCCGCCGCCAGCGCCTCTGCTACTGCCGGTCGAACGTCAAGTTCCTGCTCGATCAGCAGCGGGTCAACGCGCAGGTATGTCAGTTCCTCTGGGTTGGGGGTGATGAATTGCATGGGCAGCGCCGCTCCCAGACCGGCTACCCGTGGCGCCGGCGGCTCTTGGGCGTGCCGGTTTTGCGCACCGTACCTGACAGCGATGTCACCGGCAACAGCCGGCGGCGTGGCGGGGTCCACCGGCAGAAACGCCGCGACCGCGGCAGATGACCGTGTGCCGTCAGGTGGCTACTTCGCCAGCATGACTTCGGTGGCCTTGATGATGACGGTGACGCGGCCGCCTTCCTAGATGGCCAGCCGCTCCACGCTGCTGCGCGTGATGGCCGGCACCACCTCGGCCATGATCGCACCGAGTTTGACGCTGCGGACGGTGCCCGGGATCTGGTTGCGCGCGCTGAGTTCCACGTAATCCCCCAGGGCGTTATGCTACCGACAGCATATCGCTCCGGCTGGCCCGCGTCGCCTGCCGGCCGATCGCTATCTTTGGGAGGCTGATGATGACCAGAGCCACTCCCGCGGTCATGGTGGGGGCGATCCTGCTGATGCTAGCGGCAATACCCCAGGCCGCCATCGCCCAGACGCGGGGTTACAGCGCGTCATTTGGCATCGGCGGTGCGGTAGAACGCCCGCGCAGCTACACCCTGGCCGATCTCCAGGCAATGCCGGCCGAGCAGGTGGAGGTCGAGTTCACCAGTGGCGGCCGCCCGCAGCGCCACACGTACACCGGCGTCCTGCTGCACACGTTGCTGATGGCGGCCGGGCCGCGCTTTGACCCAGCGTCCACCCACGATGGCCTGCGATTCTACGTAACGGTGGTGGGGACGGATGGCTTCACTGCCGTGATCGCCTGGGGTGAGCTGGCTCCGGAGTATGGCGCCCGGCCGCCGCTGGTCGCATATCTGGAAGATGGCGAGCCAATGGCCGGCGCGGGTATGGCCCGGCTGGTGGCGCCGGGCGATCATCGCGGCAGCCGGTATGTCAGCAACATCACCTCTATCGTGCTGCTGCCGGCTCAGCAGCCGGTAACGGCCGCCCATGCCGGCTCGCTGAATGCGGTGCTTACCCGTGACATTGGGCCGGCGTTCACCGCAGCGTCCGGTATCCCATTCCAGAACACCAGCGGACCGTCGGTGGGGCTGGCGAACCAGATTCGTAGCAGCGCCCTCAAGCCCGATGTCTATCTGACCGCCGACGCGATCAACATCGCCGATCTATTGATCGGCGCCCAGAACGGCGACCTGGCCCGCTGGTACTTGGTGATGGCCCGTCAGCAGATGGTGATTGCCTACTCGCCACGCAGCCGGTTTGCACCGCAATTCGCTGCAGTGGCCGCGGGCGCGACCCCCTGGTACGAGGCGCTGGCGCTACCAGGGCTCGTGCTCAAGCGCGGCGACCCGCGCGTTGACCCCGGCGGCTATCGCAGCTACTTCACCTTGCTGCTCGCTGAGCGTCACTACGGCATCCTAGGGCTGGCCGAGCAGCTGTCTGGTGGGGCTGAGAACCTAGCACAGATCGAGGGATACAACGTCGCCGGCCTGATCGACGGCACGATTGACGCGGCCATCACCTACCGGTCCAACGCGGTAGATGCCGGGTTGCCGTTCGTGACGTTGCCCGAGGAGATTGACCAGAGCAATCCTGCGCTGGAAGCGGCGTATCGGGTAGTGTCGTACACCAATCCGCAGGGGCAGGTGTTCCACGGCAGTGCGCTGGTGTACGGCGCGACGGTGCTCGAAGGAGCACCGAATCGGGTGGGTGCAGAGGCGTTCTTGGCCTTCCTGCTGTCGGAGCGTGGACGCGCCATGCTTGCCGCCCGTGGTTTTCTGCCTGCGGATACGCTGGTGGGTGGCGATGCATCGGCGGTGCCCGCTTCACTGCGCGGCCTGATTCAAGGGCGTTACGCGCCCTGACGGGATGAACCCGCGCCTGCACCCTGGCCCGCCGCCACGGTAGCCACCGGTCAGGGCAGCCGGTCGCGCAGGAACGTCACGATCCGCGCCGCAATCTCCGGCCCGGCGTCGTCCTGCATGAAGTGGTCAGCGTGTTCGATGGGGTGGGGGCCATCGGCATGGGGTAGCAGCTCTTTCAGCCGGCCGGCATACGGCTTACCGAAGACGCTGTCCTCAGTGGCGTACAGCAGCAGGGTGGGGATGGCGGCCAGCTCGGGTAGGCGGCGCTCGATGGCGGCCATATCTGCCCAGCCGCGGTCGCCCTCCTGCAAGGGGATGGTGCGCGGCCAGGTGAGCACGGCATGGTCGCTGTCTGGCTCGTCGAAGACGTGATGGTAGGCGCGCGCCTCGGCCTCGGTCATGCCGCGCTTGCTGATCGCCGAAGGGCCGTGCTGCGACAACACCTTGTGTCGCTTCATGAAGAACTGGCCGATTAGCGGCGCGTGCCAGGTGGTCCAGGGGCGCGGCGAGGAGTGGAACCGGCCGGCGTTGCCATTGAACAGCCAGGTGCTCATCAGCACCATGCCCGCCAGCCGCTCTACGCGCTGGAGCGCCGCGCCCACCCCCTGCGGCCCGCCCCAGTCCTGCCCCACGACCACAAATCCGCGGAGCTTGAGCTGATCCATCAGCGCGACCAGGTCGGCGACATGATGGGCGAAGGTGAGGGCGCCGTCTACGCGTGGGTGGTCTGAGTAGCCCGTCCCCACCCAGTCCGGCGCGATGGCGCGGTAGCCCGCCTCGGTCAGCGGGCCGATGAAGTCGCGGTACAGGAACCCCCAGGTCGGGTTGCCGGAGAGCAGCAACACCGGCCGGCCCTCGTCCGGCCCCACGTCGATGTAGCTCATCCTCCGGCCGTTCACCGTCAGCGCGCGCTGCTCCCACGGAAACAACTCGTTCAGCCATGCGGGCATGAGCGCTTCTCCCATTGGCCGTCGGGGGTGTTCTGCACGGATGCGATAACGCCCTACCCCTCGATGCCGGCCATCCTGTTCATTCGGTCTGTGCTACCCACGTTGCCGGTTACCGGCGGACCGCCGCACGGTAGCACTCGACGCTCGCCAGCTTGATCTGCTCATAGCCGCGCACCATGTCTGGGAGCGCCGCCAGGCGGACAGCCTCGGCGTGGCTCTCGGCGGTGAGGCCGGCGCAGACCGTGGCGATCATGCGCCGGTACTCGGCGATGATCTCCCGTTCGGTGCGGCGGACCTCGGTGTGGCCGAAGGGATCAAGCGGTGTACCACGTAGCCGCTTGCCGGCGCGCAGCGCCCGCAGCGCCGGGGTGAACCGGGACCCGAATGCCAGTTTCTGTTTGAGCCCCAGCGCCCGCAGCAACGGCGGATGCAGCCGCAGTGTCACCCGCGCGCCGGGACCGTACGCCTGCCGCTCCAGCGCCTCGAGATGCAGGCGCGCTACCTCGTACTCATCCTTGTAGGCCATCAGCTTGTACAGGTTGCGCGCCACCGCTTCGGCCAGCGCCGTCTGCCCCGGCGTCTTCTGTCCCTCGATGCGGGCAACGGCGCGCATGAACCGCACGTATCGGCGGGCGTACGCTTCGTCCTGATATGCGATCAGCTCCGGCACACGCACCGCAAGCAGCCGGCGCAGCTCGCCGGTGAAGCCTTCCAGCAGCGGATGGGGCTGCGAATCCGGCGCTGCTCCTACCGGAGCGGCGGGCAGCGCGTCCGGGTTGGCGGCAAGCGCACGGCCCCAACGGAAGGCGGCGAGGTTCTGCTCCACCGCCGCGCCGTTCAGGCGGATGGCCTGCTCCAGCGCCGTCCCGCTGAGCGGCAGCATTCCTGTCTGGAACGCCGCGCCCAGCAGCAGCATATTGGCGGGCATGTGATCGCCAAACAGCTGCTGGCAGGCCGCCTGCGCGTCCAGGAACACCGGCGCAGGCGTGGCGCGGACGGCGTGGCGCACACCGGCGAGCAGCCCCTCGACCTCGGGGAAGCGCGTCGCGACGTCGGACACCATCTGCCCCGTGGGCACCCGGCTGGTAGAGATGATGGCCACCGTGCGCGCTGGGTCGCAAACGGCCAGGTTGCGCGCATCGGCGGCGACGAGCAGATCAAAGCCGATATAGAGATCGGCCCCGCCCGCCGCGACTTTCGCCGCCTCAAAGGGAGCATCGCCGATGCGCAGATCGGAGACCACCGGCCCGCCCTTCTGTGACAGGCCTGTTTGATCCAGCCCCCACACCTGCTTACCGTCCAGCAGGGCCGCTGTCCCCAGAATCTGATTGACCGTCACCACCCCCGTCCCGCCGATGCCCATCATGTGCACCGAGACCGCAGCAGGCCGGCCGGCCGGTGGCACCGGTGCGGTCAGTAAGGCTGAGGCAGGAGAGATGGGAGACGAAGGCAACGCCCCCGCGCCCGCCGGGCCTGACCGATGGGACAGCGCCCCGGCCGGTCGAAGCGGGGTGCCGGTTGATGGCTCCTGTCCTGCTCCTTGCCTTGGTACCGTTTCTACCGTCACAAATGCCGGGCAATCACCCAACAGGCAGGAGAAGTCCTGGTTGCAGGAACTCTGGTGGATGCGGGTCTTGCGGCCGAACTCCGTCTCGACCGGCTGGACAGAGAGGCAGTTGGAGGTGTGGCCGCAGTCGCCGCAGCCCTCGCATACCCGCTCGTTGATGTGGACGCGGGCGGCGGGCTCGGGTAGGAGCCCGCGCTTGCGCAACCTTCGCTTTTCGGCGGCACACTGCTGGTCATGAATCAACACCGTTACGCCGGCGGTGGCGGCTAGTTCCCGCTCTGCCTCCACAATGTCATCGCGGTGACGCACCTGAGCGATAGGGGATAGGCGCAGGCCGCGGTACTTCTCCGGCTCATCGGTGGTGATGATAATGCGCTTGACTCCTTCCGCCTCCAAGCGGCGGACGAGGGCAGGTACGGGGAGGGTGCCGGTGGCGGGCTGGCCGCCGGTCATCGCCACGGCGCTGTTGTACAGCACCTTGTAGGTGATGTTGACGCCGCTGGCCACGGCGTAATTGATGGCAAGCTGGCCGGAGTGGAACAGCGTGCCATCACCGATGTTCTGGAAGATGTGCTTTGTTTCGGTGAACGGCGCGGCGCCGGCCCACTGCGCTCCCTCGCCGCCCATCTGTGTGATGCCCGCGATCGTGCCGGTGATTGACGGGTCCATCCACAGTGACATCGAGTGGCAGCCGATGCCAGCGGCGACAATGCTACCCTCGGGGATGGGCGCCGAGCGGTTGTGCGGGCAGCCGGAACAGTAGTAGGCGGTGCGTGGCAATGTCGCCGGCGACGGCCGCCCCTTCACCCCGTCCAGGTAGGCGATACGCGCCGTGACAGAGGGAAGCTCGACATAGCGGCCCAGGCGGGCGGCCACCGCCCGGGTGATGATGTCTGGGTCCAGCTCGCCGTGCGCCGGCACCAGCATGCGGCCCTCACTGTCTTGCTTGCCCGTGACCAGCGGCCGGTCTGGCAGGCTGTAGAGGGCGTCCTTGAGGAACGTCTCCAGAAAGGCGCGCTTCTCCTCGATGACGAGCACTTCGCGCAGGCCGCGGGCGAAGTGGCGGACGGTGCCTGCTTCCAGGGGAAACAGCATCCCAATCTTCAGCAGCCGTACTCCGGCGCGGTCGAGCGCTGCGTCATCGAGCCCCAGCGCGTCCAGCGCCTGGCGCAGGTCGTAGTAGGTCTTGCCGGCGGCGACGATGCCGAGCCGCGCCTCGGGCGATGGCACGGTGATGCGGTTCAGCCCGTTCTCGGCGGCGTAGCGGCGGGCAATCTCCAAGCGGGCGGTGTGCAGCGTGCGCTCAAACTCCAAATTGTGCGGCGGCGCCAGCCGCCAATCCACCGCATGCACGTATGGCTTGCCGTCCAGTTCCACCACCGGGATCACCGGGCGTACCCGGTCCGGTGCTACCTCGGCAGTGCCGGCGCCATCGCAGACGTTGGTGACGGCCTTGAAGCCTACCCACAGCCCGGAAGCGCGGGAGAGGGCGAAGCCGTGCAGGCCGAGGTCCAGCACATCCTGAACGTTGCCGGGGTACAGCACCGGCATCAACGCGTCATAGAACGCCACCTCAGAGGCGCTGGGCAGGGTGGAGGACTTGCTGGCGGGGTCATCACCGCCGAGGGCAAGCACACCGCCGTGCCGCGCTGTACCGGCGTAGTTGGCGTGCTTGAAGGCGTCGCCGGTGCGGTCCACCCCCGGCCCCTTGCCGTACCAGATCCCGGCCACGCCGTCGTACTTGGGACCGGGGAAGATGCCTACCGTCTGGGTGCCGAGCAGCGCCGTGGCCGCCAGTTCTTCGTTTAGCGCGGGGGAGTGCACCACGTGATGGCTGTCCAGCAGCTTCTTGTTGCGCTCTAGTTCCATGTCGAAGCCGCCGAGCGGAGATCCGCGGTAGCCGGCGATGAACGTGGCGGTACGTAGCCCGGCGCGGCGGTCGGCGCGGTGGCGGTCCAGCGCCAGCCGCACCAGCGCCTGCACGCCGGTCAGGTAGATGCGCCCTTCCTCGGTGGTGTACTTGTGCGCCAGCGAAAACCCCGGCGGCAGGACCGGCAGATCGAGCGTGGTCATGCGCTGCCCCCTCCGTTGCCCGCCGTCGCCCGCGGACCCCGCCATTATCCCCCACGCGGCGGCGCGGCGCGCGTGCGCGGGTGAGGGACTACACTGGCGGCAGGGCTAGGTTGAGGGGTGAGGGTCCTCCGGATGTGGTCAATCCTGATCCCTCCCGGAAAGGCCGTCTGGGAGGATGTCCCCGCAAGGAGCATCACCAATGACAACCACGCACACCACCCGCGCTACGCTGAACCGCCTGGTGGACGCCTTCATGGACGCCTGGGCGCGCCACGACCTGGAGGCGGCGATGGCGCTGGTTGCGGAAGATGCGATCTACGACGAGTTCAATGAGAAGCTGTGGCAGGGCAAAGCCGCAGTGCGCGAGGGCTTCTTGCCGCAGTTCCGTGGTGACTACGGCGACATCCAGTTCAATGAGGAGTCGCGCTTCATCGACGCCGAGACGGGTGAGGCGCTGATCCGCTGGCTCTGCACGTTCCAGTGGAAGGGCACGGATCGTGCCTGGCGCGGCCTTGACATCCTCCGCTTCCGTGACGGCCTGATCGTGGAGAAGCTAACCTACGCCAAGACCGAACGGCCGAAGCCGCCGGGGCAGCCGGTCAGCTAATCAGCGGTCAGCAGGCTGTTGATGTCGTGGCGTGGCGCTCGCGGCTGGATGCGCCTCGGGACCCCGATTGATGAACGCTGAAAGCTGACCGCTCCCCATGCGCTACATCGATATCACCATGCCGCTGGGGCCGGGGACACCGGTGTATCCCGGCGACCCACCGGTAATCATGGAGCCGATATCGGCGCCGGATGGCGGGGATCGCTACGCGCTGTCGCGGCTGTCGCTGGGGACACACGCCGGGACGCATGTGGACCCACCGGCGCACTTCGTACCCGGCGGCGCGACGGTGGAGGCGCTGCCGCTGGAGGTGCTGATCGGTCCGGCGCTGGTGGCTGAGGCCGCCGCAGGGCAGCCGGTAGAGGCGGCCACCATCACCGCGCTGCCGGTTGCCGAGCGGCTGCTGCTGCGCACGGGCGGCGCCCCTCTGACCGAGGGCGCCGCACGAGCGTTGGTGGCGCGGGGCGTGCGGCTGGTTGGCGTGGATGGCCTGTCCGTCGCACCCGATGAGCGACCCGGACCGGTGCATCATATCCTGCTGGGCGCGGGCGTCGTGGTGGTGGAGGGGCTCGCGCTGGCGGGGGTGACACCCGGCGCGTATACCCTCATCTGCCTGCCGCTGCGCTTGGAGGGCGGCGACGGCGCACCGGTGCGGGCGGTGCTCGCACCGGGCGGCGATGCTGCTACACTCACCCGATGGGCGCTGTGACTGGCCCTGACACGGGCAACTCAGGGGTGGGGAACATGTCGCGAGCGGTCCGGATTGGGGTTGTTGGGGACTTTGACCCAGAGAAACCGTCGCATACCGCCACCAATATCGCGCTTGCCCATGCTGCCGCTGCGACCGGAACTGAGGTAACGGT
Organism: Chloroflexota bacterium; assembly: GCA_963170165.1. Lineage (GTDB taxonomy): Bacteria > Chloroflexota > Dehalococcoidia > CAUJGQ01 > CAUJGQ01 > CAUJGQ01. Next base: position 13,392 of record CAUJGQ010000119.1, read on the forward strand.
CAGCTGGATCCCAACCGAAACGGTGGACGCCGCCAACGCTTCTCAGGTGCTTGCGCCGCTCGCGGGCTTGTGGGCCGCGCCGGCTAGCCCGTACCGCAGTGCAGACGGGATGCTTGCGGCGATCCGCTACGCGCGCGAGTCTGGACGGCCGTTCATCGGCACCTGAGGCGGCTTTCAATATACTCTGGTAGAGTATGCGCGTCATGCCGCCGGCGCCGGCAATGCCCAACACGCTGAGTCGAACCCCCGTGAGGGACCGCTTGTGATCACGCCGGTCGCCTGCCCTGTGCCTGGGGCCGAGCCCGGCGGTCCCGCGCTGAACGGCGGCATCGCGGTCACTGTTACGCCTGGCTCGCGATTGCGCAGCATCATGCAACGAGCGTGCGTCTCTGAGGCGTATACCTGTAGCTTTGAGCTCAACCCGGAATGGCAGGTGATGCTCACCTCTCATGGCCTGCAGGTGGCGGCGACCGATACCGCCGGGCTGGTGCGGGCCGTCGAGCTACCGGATCATCCGTTCTTTATTGCCACGCTCTATCAGCCGCAGCGGTCATCGAGGCCCGCGGACCCGCATCCCCTGATCGTGGCGTTCGTGCAGGCGGCGGCGCGGGCGCGTGCCGGGCGGCTCGATTAGTACGCCGCCTGCCGCCCCTCTGCCGTGGCCGTCCCGCCACGGACGGCATCGATGCTGGCTCTGAGATCTACCAGGTAGGCATCGATCACGGGCTCGTGCACCGGGGTGATCATCAGGTGGATACCGGGCGGCTCCTTAACGGGGCCAACAGCCCAGCCGCGGCGCACCATCTCCCGCGTGACGGCGGTGATGTCCGCATCGCGTACGCCGTAGGCTACGGCCCACAGGTCCGGCTCGCCCCAGACGTGCACGCCCGGGATCGCCGCCAGCCCGGCGATGAAGCGGTCGCGGGCGCGCATGGCGGCCCCCGCGATGCGCAGGTAGCCGTCTTCGCCCAGGTAGTTCATCACGGCGTAGGCGGCGGCAATTGCGCCGCCGGGGCGGGTGCCAGTGAAGGTCAGGGTGCTATAGGAGCCGGTGGGCCAGCCGGTGAAGGTGTAGCGCGAGAATTCCTGATGCGCGGCGTCGCGGAACAGCACCACCGAAGCGCCCTTGGCGGCAAAGCCGGACTTGTGCACATCGGCGGACAGTGAGGTGACACCGGGATGGGAGAAGCCGAAGGCGGGCACGGGGTAGCCCAACCGCCGTACGAACGGCGCAAGGATGCCGCCGACACAGGCATCGACGTGCAGCCACAGCCCCCGCTCTGCTGCCAGCCGCGCCAGTGCGCCGATGTCATCGATCACGCCCAGCGAGTAGGCAGGAGCGGAGCCGTACAGCATCACGGTCTCGGGCGACACGGCGGCAGCCAGCGCGGCGGCATCGGCGCGGAAATCCTCACCGGTGGGGACGCGCAGCACACGCATCCCCAGCAGGTGCGCCGCCTTGTTGACCGCAGGATGGGCGGAGAAAGGAGCGACGATCTCCGGGGTCGTGATCGCCGGGTGCGTGGCCCGCGCCCAATCGCGCGCTGCTTTGGTGGCGAGGAAGATGCTCTCCGTGCCGCCCGAGGTCATGTGGCCGCTGACCTCCGGCCCCCCCTCGGCGAGTGCCGCTACCATCTGCACGACGGCGGATTCCATCTCCTGCAGGCTGGGAAAGACGCGCATCCCCAAGCCGTTCTCCGTCATGAACAGCGCGTACGCCTCGCGCGCCACTTCCTCCACGTCGTCCCAGGCGTGCCAGACGTACGCGGCATGGCGGCCGCCACGCCAGTCGAGGTCGCGCCCCTTCAGCGCCAGCATCTCCGCCCGCAGCTCCGGCCACGGTCTCCCCTGAGATGGCATTGATGCGGACATCGAAACCTCCGAGTGGCTGATGGGTGGCCAGGAGACGGACCGATGGACTTGGCTGCCGGCTGCCCCTACCGAAACTCCGGCGCCACCTCGGTGATGAACTGGTCGAGGGCGGCGGCACGGCGCTCGCCCCGGCCGAGGGCGAAGTCGGGGATGATCAGCTCATCCACGCCGGCGTCGACGTAGGCTTGGACGGTGCGCTTGATCGCGCTGACAGAGCCAGTGATGACGGGGCGGGGGCCGAACCCCCCGGCGCGGCGGCGGGTCTCCTCGTCGTCGCCGGGCAGGTACATCGCCTGGCAGGAGCGCTTGACCTCGCGTGGGTCTCGGCCGAGATCGCGGCAGTGGGCATCCAGCACGCCGATCTTGTGGCCCAGCGTTTCAGGCGAACCCCAGACGTTCCACTCGTCCGCATACTGGGCCGCGATCCGCATGGTCTTCTTTTCGCCGCCGCCGCCGACGAGGATCGGCAGCCGTGCCTGTACCGGTTTCGGCTCCAATGGCGCGTCGGTGATCTGGTAATAGCGGCCGGTGAAGGTCGTGCGCTCCTGGGAGAGCAGGCCGCGGATGAGCTGCACGGCCTCATCCAGCCGCCGCAGCCGCCCGCCGGCGGTGTAGAAGGGGATGCCGTATGCGGTATGCTCGTTCTCCTGCCAGCCGGCGCCGATGCCGAGAATGCAGCGCCCGCCGGAGATGTTGTCCACCTGGGCCGCCATCTTGGCCAGTACGGCAGGGTGGCGGTAGGTGTTGCCGCTGACAAGCGTGCCGATGCGTACCCGCGGCACCGCCGCTGCCAGTCCCGCGACGGCAGTCCACGCCTCCATCGTGGGGGCAGAGACGTCTGCCGCATTGGGCATGAAGTGGTCTGCGAACCAGATACCGTCCCAGCCGGTCGCCTCGACGTGGCGGCAGACGTCCAGCAGGTCACTCCAGGGGCCGCCCGCCCCCGGCCAGAAACTAAACCGCATGCCCTGTTCCTCCGCGCGGATGTCGCGGGGCACAGCATACGAGAAGCGGCGGCCAGAGGGGAGCTAGCCCTTGGGCAGGCAGGCGTCTACCTCGCGCCGCAGGGTGGGGGGCATGGCGCGGGCCGTACCCGTCTCCCGCGCAAAGCAGCGCAGGCAGATGCAGCGCGGCCGCCCGCCCATCAGCACGGCGGCGTCATCCAGCTCTGTTGAGAATCCGCACAGCACGCAGGTGACCATGACAAACTCCGCTGGGGTGGTGACTTGATTAACTCACACACCCCAACGAAGTTAATGGCTCTTCTGTTTCAATCGCGTGAATTCATGGTTTAGCCGCAGTGGCATAACGCTTGTGCGCTACGTCATTAGCACTGCGCGCCGAAGAGTGCCAGAACCATCCGTCATAACGCACAATGCTCAGGGAGAGCCTCGTTCCTCCCACGCTGCCCGTCTACGCCGGGACAAACAGTGGCAGTGACAGTTCGCTGTCCGGCTGGTCCTCCCACTGTACCTTGACGCGCATCCCGACCTTGATGTCCTTGGTGGGATCGCCGACACCGGTGACGTTGGACATCATGCGGAAGCCTTCGTCCAGGTCAATCCAGGCAAGCGCGTAGGCGCCGAGGTCTTTGAAGGAGGGGTTGCGGTTCTGGCGGATGACGCTGTAGCTGTAGACCGTCCCCTCCCCGCGCGAGGTGTGCCAAGTCTGCTTGTCCGAGCCACACTGCGGGCAGTGCTGGCGCGGGTAAAAGATGATGGCGGAGCAGCTATCGCAGGTGGGATAGGTCAGCTCGTGGCGCTTGGTCGCCTCCCAGAACTTCTCCGTGTCAGGCTCAGGAAACCGCGGCAACGGCCGGGGCATGAAGGTGCTCCTTTCGATCTTGGCAGATAGGCAACCAGCAGGCCGGCTGTTGGGGGCGGAGTGGCCGGTAACCGGGAACCAGCGGGCGGGCCGCGACAGGCAAGCATCTTACCCGCACCGCCTGCTGATTGCTGGTTTGTCTACCCTCGGTTCCCCGGCATGCCGCCCTACCCCCTAATCCGCCGCCAGAATGACCGTCCCCGCGACATGGCGGGTGCCGAGCATACCGCCGTTGCCGTGGGCTACGGCCAGCTTGGCGCCTTGCTTCTGCGAGGTGGATTCGCCGCGGAGCTGGCGGCCCGCCTCCAGCAGCAGGAACAGCCCGCGCATCCCCGGATGGTTGGAGGAGAGACCGCCGCCATCGGTGTTGAGCGCGACGCCGGGGGTATCCCAGCGCAGCCGGCCGCCGCTGACGAAGGCCCCACCCTCGCCTTTCTTGCAGAAGCCCAGGTCCTCCAGAATGGTCAGCACCGTGATCGTGAACGAGTCATAGATCATCGCAATGTCCAGCTCGTCCGCCGTCACTCCGGCTTCGCCGAAGGCAGCGGGGGCGGACTGCGCCGCGGCGCTGATCGTGATATCGCGGTTGTTCTCCGGGTAGGCCGTCGCTTCGCCTCCGCCCAGCAGCCATACCGGCGGCTTCTTGCAGCCCCGCGCCACATCGCGCGCGGCGATCACCAGCGCACCGCCGCCGTCCGATACCATGCAGCATTGCAGTAGCGTCAGCGGATCGGCGATCATCCGTGACTCGACCACGTCCTGAATGCTGACCTCGCCCGTGCCGACGAAGCCGAGATCTTCCATTGCCTTGACAGCCTCGGGGTTGCGGACCGCGTGCGCGCGGGTAGCAACGGAGATCTCTGCCAGTTGCTCGGGGGTGGTGCCGTACTGGTGCATGTGGCGGTGGGCGACGAGGGCGTAGTTGGCTATCAGCGTCTGCCCCCAGGAGTCTTCCATGTTGCCGATCCAGTTGGGCGCGCCCGCGCCGGTGCCACCGCCGGTGCCAATGGCCCGTGCCTGTGAATGGGCGGTGGAGCCGTACGTCAGCAGCGCCACCTTGCACTTGCCGGCGGCGATATCGCGCATGGCGTGGGCCGCCTGGACTTCATACGACGAGCCGCCGGTGGCAGAGGTGTCGATTACGTTGGGCTTGAAGCCAAAGTACGATGCCAGCTCCAACCCGGCGTAGCCGCCGCCGTCGCCGGCGTCATACAACCCATCCACGTCTTTCCAGGATAGGCCGGCGTCGGCCAGGGCCTTGGCCGCGCTGTCCGTCTTGATGCGCAGCGCGGTGGTGCCGGGCTCCACCTTGCGTAGCGGATACTCGTACAGGCCGACGATGGCCGCCTCGCGCGTCTGTGAGGCCATAACCGCTCCTTTGTCTCGCCGGGCTCTCCCGGCCACGGTGCGCTAGGGATGCTGCCATGTCGCTTCGGCTGCGTCAAATCCGCCGGAGCGTGGCGTAGCATGAAGCGGGCAACCGTCTGGCCAGTGCACACCGGCCAACCGAGGCGGCCAGACGCTTGCGGCGTATCCGTGTGCTGCCCAACCTGGCGAATCTGCCGGTGAGGATGCCACCACGTGACCGGTATTTCCAGCGGGCCGGATTCCGCGCGCTGCGGCTCCCCTAAGCCTCGCCAAGCGCAGCGCGTGCCCGCTCGATGAAGGCGAAGTCCGCCGCCTGGGGCGCACCCTCGAAGCCCTCGAAGTTTCCCTGCTGGTAGTTCGCACTGATGGCCTGCGCCAGCTCCGGCCGGGCGGCGAATCCGGCCATGGTCGCCGCGGTCAGCGTGTCCCATCGCGCCAGGAGTGTGGCTGCCTCCGGCGTGGTTGGCTCCATCCCTTGCTCCCGCGCCGCGCGCACATCCGCCAGCAAGGGCGGCCACGCGTCTTGAATGCGGGCGATCTCCTCCGCCGGCAACCCGGCACGCAGCTCGGCGAACTGCTGCATCTGCTTCGGCGTATACAGTTGCTCCAAGCGCTCCCCACTCATGTGCTGCTCCTCCCGTCGCTGCTGTTGCGCCGGTTCCCAATCCCAGCCGTCTCCAGCATACGCGGCCGAAAGTATCGCCGGTGTGCGGTCGAAGGCCTATCAGTCGCGGTTGCCCCGCGCTGGGCGCGCAGGGAGCAGCGGTCTCAGCGACCGGATGGATCAGCGGCCGGCCTCGCGGCGCAGCCGGTGTAGAGCATGTTCCCGAGATCCACGTACAGGGACCGGTATGGCCTCTCTTTGTCCGGTAGCGATAGCGCGACGGGATGGTCTTGGCCCGCGCACTACGATGCCACACGACGGCGCGTTTGGAACAACTCGACGAGGACGTTGTCGGGGGCGGCCACCATCACGTAGCGAAAGGCAGGCTGTTCGCTGATGGGCTTGCGGAACAGGAAGCCGTGCGCCTGCATATGCGCTACCAGCGCGTCCAGGTCATCCGTCTCGATGCCGAGATGGTGGATGCTGCCCGCGCCTGCATGGCGGGGTGGCTGGTCGTACAGGTTGATCGCCCCCCGCCCCACTCGCAGGTACACATTGCGGACCCCCGCTGCTTCCCGGTCCCATTCCAGCGTGGCGCCGAACATCGTCTGCCAGAAGGCGATGGTGGCGTTGATATCTGAAGCGAACAGGTGCGCATGGTCCAGGTTCAGCTCCATGGCTTCCCTTCCCCTCCGCCGGCGGGCGGCGCCTGGACAATCCGTGTCAGCGCCGCTTCCGCCCGCGTGGCAATGCCCTGTGCCGCCCCCACCACGAGGCGTCGGTCCTTCATCCACCGCGTGTGCAGGCCGGCATCTGCCTGCTGGATGAACGACTCAAATTCGCCTGCGAGTGACTGCGTGTGTACATCGCAACCCAGCATGGCGACCGCCGCCGCGTCAGAGGGCAAGGGCAACTGGAGGATGGCAGCCGCGCTGAAGAGCCCGGCAAGCGCCCCGCCGGTCAGGGCTGGCGGCCCGCCCAGCCGGCAACTCTGAGCGAACATGAACGCGTTCAGCGCGGCGCGGACATAGGCAGACTCCGCCGACCGGAAGGTTGGGAACGTCCGGTCATCGCCTACGAGCTGCGCCTCGCGCACGGTCACATCGACGAACTCGACCCGCCCCTGGGTCATCTCCGAGAGATACGCCTTCGGGGTACCGCTGTCGATCCGGACACCGGGCTGGTCGCGGGGCACCACAATGAACGGCGTCTCACCTTGCCGGGCGCTGACGAGCAGGCGGCCGACGTGATCGGAGGTGGCGATCCACGTCTTCCAGCCGGCCAGCCGGCGGCTCCCCGGCGCTCCTGACAGCGCGGTGCCGGGGAGCGATCCCGAGCGGTCCTCGGTGTTCACGAAGCTGGACCAGCCCCGATCCGGCGGCAGCCCGGGGAAGCAGCGGCGAAT
>CAUJGQ010000120.1 GCA_963170165.1 Chloroflexota bacterium
TTGCCGGCCCTGTTCCAGATCATTGGCCTGGCGTCGGGGCGGACGGGGGGAGGAGGCGAGTGATGGTGACGCCAGGGCTGACGGTCGTAACAGGCGGCGCCCGCGCTGGCAAGACTGCCTTTGCGCTTCAGCTGGCGCGGGCGCACGTCGGGCCGGTAATCTACGTCGCCACAGCCGAGGCCGGCGATGACGAGATGGCGGTCCGCATCCAACGCCACCGCGCGGAACGGCCACGCCATTGGCGAACCATCGAGGAACCGGTCGATCCGCTTGCCGCGCTGGCTTCCGTGTTGCCGGGCACATTAGTCGTGCTGGACTGCGTAACGCTATGGGTGAGTAACCTGCTGCTGGCAGCACTGCCACGGGCCGCATGGGACACTACGGAGGGGGAAACAGCTGCGCAGCGGGCGTTGACGGCGGTCCGGGAGTTCGCCGCCTGGTGTGAGCGCCGCCAGGTGAGCGTGGTCGCGGTCACCAACGAGGTTGGCCTTGGGATCGTGCCCGCCGACCCCCTGACGCGGTTGTACCGGGATACACTGGGGCACGCGAACCGCCTGCTGGCGGCACATGCTGAGCGCGTCTACCTTGCCGTCGCCGGTCTGGCACTGGAGCTACGCACCGCGGGGGCCGTCGCGGTCAACGGCTGAACGCCTCACCGCAACTGGAGGGCAGATGATCCCGTATGGCGACAGCCTGCGCTCCCGCTCATTTCCCGCCGTCAACTATGCGCTGATCTTGATCAACATCGGTGTCTTCTTCTACGAGTTGATGCTGCAGACGCAGACCGTGCGTGCCGGTCGCACGTCCGTCACCGAGCTTGATCAGTGGATTCTTGCCTGGGGCGTGGTGCCCTGCCGTCTGACTGATATGTGTCCGGCGTTTGCAGAACGGCAGCTTGAGGCGCTGTCAGGCACCGGTACGGAGTGGGTGAACCTGGTCACATCCACCTTCATCCATGGTGGCTGGCTGCACCTGTTGGGCAACATGCTGTTCTTGTGGATCTTCGGGGATAACATCGAAGATGCCATGGGTCACTTCCGCTACCTGTTGTTTTACCTGGTCTGCGGAGTGCTGGCCGGCTTGGCGCAGGTCTTCTCCGACCCGACCGGGATCGTGCCGGGGGTGGGCGCCAGCGGTGCGATCGCTGGGGTGCTCGGCGCCTACCTGATGACCTACCCGCGCGCGAGCGTGCAGGTGATTATCCCCGTGATCATCATTCCCTTCTTTGTGCGGGTACCGGCCTTCCTGATGATGCTGTTCTGGTTCCTGACGCAGGTGGTCAGCGTCGGCTCCGTGGCTGACGCCCGCGGCGGCTCTGGCGGCGTGGCGTACTGGGCGCACATCGGCGGGTTCGTTGCCGGCCTGGTGCTGGTATGGCTGTTCCGGGGGCGGCGGCGCAGCGCCGACCTGAACAAGTGGTATGAGCGCTACAAGTGGCAAATGCGGGGAAGGGACCGCTGACTCTTGCCGTGTCCGGCTCCACCCGACAATGTTGTCAGGCTTTACCCCACTGGACCGTACGGTTGCGCGGCGGTAGGCTAAGTGCTCGGCGGCGCGCGTGTTCCGTATACGGAGCGCAGTACCGGCGCCGCAAGCCTGCAGCCCTCAGGAGGCAGTCAATGCCCGTCTTTCCGTCGATTGAGTGGTTTGAAGCGCTGGCCGCCATCGTCAATCAGGACCCGGAGTACAAGCACCAGGGCACCGTCGATGCCAAGGTCGGGTTGAAGGTTGACGATCAGCTGTACGAGTTGAGCTTCGAGGCCTATTCCGTCACGGGCGTTCGCCTGTTGCGCCCCGCGGACGAGCGTGACCTGGACTTTACCCTCGCCCTGCCGCTGGAGCGCTGGCAGGAGATGCTCGAGAACATCAAGGCCAACGGCCAGGCGGATCTGTCCCACACGCTCAACTCGGTTGACCTGACCGTGGATGGGTTCGCCACCTCTGATGACGGGTACCGGCTGGACCTGTTCTATCGCTTCAACCAGAGCTTCCAGATCTACTTCGACGATTCCGCCCAGCTGCAGACAACCTATCCGAAGGCGGCCGTCACGGCGTAACAAGACACGGATACAAATGAGACAGGCAGCGATGGCGGCCGTCACCGCTGCCTGTCGTGGTTCCGGCCGCGCGCTAGCCTGCGCGCTCGGTGATCACGGCGCGAACACCGTCGATGATCGCGCCCCAGTCTGCACCCGGCCGGCGCGTAACCGTCACGAAGTCGCGCAGGAAGAACAACCGCGCGACCCCGTCCACTGCCAGCAGGTCGACCGCCAGCGGGACGCCAACGGCTTGGGCCGGATCGGAGATCGTGAGCGGCCCACCGGCAACCAGTTCGCCATCGACGGTGAACTTCATTGCCTCTGGGTTCGGCGTTGGGTCCACACGGACAGCCCGCAGAGCGCTCATCGGCCTTCCCTTGTGCTTGGTCCCGCCGCAGGCAGTGTACCATGTACGGGTGCCGCGGCCGCGCCGCCCGGCCCGGAGGAAGGTATGCCGGTCCGCTTGTCTCAAGAAGAAGTGCACGCATTCCTCGATAGCCGCCCCGGCTGGATCATGCTGACGACGCTGGGCCGCGATGGCTATCCGCACACCGTTCCGATCGGCTACTTCCGGATGGGCAGCGACGTATACATCGGCTGCCGCGCGGGAACGCAGAAGGTCAAGAACATCGAGCGCAACCCGCGGGTGAGCCTGCTACTGGAAGCAGGCGCCACGATGCAAGACATCAAAGGTGTGCTTTTTCAAGGTGACGCCGAGGTGATCACCGATCCAGAAGCCACGTTGCCGCTGATGCGCGAGGCCGCGCGGCGCCGAGGGGTACCTGATGACCAACTGCCGGAAGTCGCCCGGCCGGGAACGGCCTATCTCCAGGTGCGTCCCCGTAAGGTGATCTCCTGGGATTACGCCAGGAGTTGACCTAGCGCTCTACCGAGTTCGTCTACGTTGTGGACTTCACGGTCCGGTGTTTCCTGCCACGACCGCGGCTGCTGCCCGGCATGACGGCCCGTGCGGAAGAGCACGGTGCGCATCCCGAGCATTCGCGCGGGCGCCATGTCATTGTCAATGCGGTCACCAATCATGATGCAACCTTCCGGCGGCACCCCTAGCTCTGCGCAGGCGCGCAGGAACAGGCGCACGTCGGGCTTGCGAAACCCATGACTGCCGGACACCTCGCGGTGCTGAAAGTGCTGGCCCAGGCCGCAGGCGTCCAGGCGGGCGATGGCTGAAGCCGGCTGATTGGCGGCCAGACCGAGCAGCAGGCCGCGGTCATGCAGCCACCGGAGCAGCGCTGCCATCCCTGGTCGCGCCTCGATGCCCCCGCGTGCGGCTGCCCGCTGCTCGGCGCCGCCAAGCACGGCGGCGTACACCCGCTGTGCGGTCCCAGTATTGCCATCGGTCAAGCTCCAGATGATGGCGGCGGTCGCGTCTGGCGCATATGTCGCCACGGCCGCAGCACAGGCGGTGGCGTAGCTGCGATCGTCCGTCGCGAAACCCTCTGCTGCCAGAGCCGCGCGGATGGCGCCGTCAAGCAATCGTTCATGCTCGACCTCGGTGTCGAGCGGGCCGCCGACGTCAAACAGCACTGCCAGCGGCTGCATCGCTACTCCGGCTTGCGTCCCCAGAACAGCAGCCGGCGGAACGGGTAGAAGAAGGGCGATTGGTCGCCAACTTCTGCCAGCAGTCGAGCGCGGTACGCGGCCAGAAATGCCGCCTGCCCGTCGCTGTCGAGGCGGGAGAGGTAAGCGGTGAGAATCGAACCCTTCACCCACTCGATGGCGCCGTCGGTGCTGGCCAGCACGTGCGGGTAGATCTTCTCGATGCAGGTGAACGCCTGAAAGCCGGCGCCATACAGCAGGCCGGCGTAACGCTCTAACGACAGTGCGTATGTCTCGCGTACGTACCCGTTCAGCAGGTCGCAGAACGGGGGTTCCTGAGCCACCACGTGGGCGAGCGCATGTGAAGGGTGTTCGTCGTTCTTGGGTACCTGGATCGCGATCTGGGCGCCGGGCTTCATCCCGGCGAAGATCGCCGGCAGAACGAGGTCGTTGTTCGGTACCCATTGGAAGACGGCGTTGGAGTAAATCACGTCGTAGCCGGCGTGATCGCGCAGGTCGCGCAGGTCGCCTTGCCGGAATGTCACGCGCTCACTGGCACGGCCGGCTGCCTGGGCCAGCATCGCGGGCGAGCTGTCAATACCGGTGACGATGGAATCCGGCAACGCGCCGGCGAGCAGCGTGGTGATCTCGCCGGTGCCGCAACCAAGGTCGACCACGCGCATCCTCGGTTGTGGTTCGAGCATGGCTATCAGGTCCAGCGCCGGTTGCAGCCGTTCGTCACGGAACTTGTTGTATTGCTCTGGGTTCCATGTCTGCGCCGTCATCCGGCATACTCCGGCGGGGCGGAACGTGCTGCCGCCCGCACAAGGACGGTAGCTGACGCACCCGTCAGCCACAAGCGCCGTTCGCGCTGAGCCGCGGCCTTTGCCATACTGAACCCGTGCCGGTCAGGGACCGCAGGCCAGGACGACCCGGAAAGGACAGCGGCATGACCACCGCCCAAGAGCAGATCCGCGTGATGATCGTGGACGACCATGCGGTCGTTCGCGAAGGTATCCGGACGTACCTCGAGCTTGAAGACCAGTTCGTGCTGGTGGGCGAGGCATCGAATGGACGTGAGGCGGCGGACCGCGTGCGCGCGCTGAATCCGGACGTCGTGCTGATGGACCTGCTGATGCCGGTGATGGACGGCATCGAGGCGACGCGCGCGATAAAGCAGGCTGCACCCGAGGTGAAGGTGATCGTCCTCACCTCGTTTACCGATGATGAACACATTCTGCCGGCGATTGAGGCGGGCGCGACGGGATACCTGCTCAAAGATGTCTCCGCCGAGGACCTGGTCAAGGCGATTCAGGGCGCCTATCAGGGCCAAGCGCAACTACATCCGGAGGTGGCCCGTAAGCTGATGGAACAGGTCCGTCACCCGCGCAAGCGCGAGCAACCTGGAGAGGATCTCACGCCGCGGGAGCTGGAAGTGTTGCGCCTGATCGCGAGCGGCATGTCTAACAAGGAAATCGCCCGCGAGCTGGTGATGACGGAGCGCACCGTCAAGGGCCATGTGTCGAACATCCTCGGCAAGCTCAACCTGCAGGATCGCACCCAGGCAGCGCTGTACGCCGTCCGCAACGGTCTGGCGCCCAAGCAGTAGCTAGCCGCCACGGCTGATGACGATCGTTACCGTCGATTGGCCAATGGTGCTGCTGGCCGCCGGGCTCTGGCGGATCACCTGTCCGGCCGGCACCTCGCGCGACGGTACCTCAATTACAAACGGCGTGATGCCCAGCGCGCCGAGTCGCGCCAGGGCCGTTTCCTCGTCCATCCCCGTTAGTTCCGGCATGCGTCCGGCGACGGCGGTGCCGGCAGCCGGTGGCTGACCCCTCGACCGGGAGGGGACACCGGCGGCTCCAGGCGCTGTCACGCCCTCACCGCCCAGCGTTGACCCATCGCCGCCTGAGGCCAGCATGCCCACCAGCAACGCCGTCGCGAGGATCGCGCCGACGATCGCCGCTACCCGCAACGCCGGGAGCGCGCCGGGTGACTCTGATCCGGCAATGCTCGGACGGCGTGTGGGGCCCGGCGACGGCGTGCGTGTTCCGTGGCGCGGATGCGTGGGGGTGGCGGCGGCTGGGGGCGGCCTGGTGCTTGTGGTGCGTGCCGGCGTGGCATGATTGCGGCCGGAAACCGGGTCGGGCGGTGGGCGGCTCGGCTGGCGGATCGGGCGAGGGGTATCCGGCGGACGTTGTTGCCGGCGCGGCTCGGTCGTGTCCTGCGCGGATCGCGGCATCAGCGCTACCAGATCGGCGCCATTCAGGCCGAGATAGCTGGCATAACTGCGCAGAAACCCGCGCGCGTAGACCTCAAACGGGAAGGTAGCGAAGTCCTCCCGTTCTAGCGCCTCTAGGTAGCGCCGCACGATGCGGGTGTCACGCTCGGCCTGTTCGAGCGTGACCCGCTTCGCCTCCCGCGCCTCGACCAGCATGCGGCCGATACCAGTCATGGGCGTCCTGCGCCGCTGGGCATCGAGGCGAGCCCGCAGGGCCCGGCTCCGTTGACATCCGGCGGGTGGGTTTCTATCGTTGGACCAACGATGAGCGACGAGCCGCGGGTGCCAGCCGAAGACCAGACCCCAACCCGCGGTGATCGCTGGCGCCAGCATGTGACGCTGGTGGCGGCCGTAACGCTGCTCGCCTTCGGTGCGCTGTACGCCGCGCTGGCGGTTGCCGTACGCGTCGATACCATCTTCTTCCCTGGCAACTCGCTGGATCTGCCCGGCCCGCTTGCGCGCATCCCCGGGCTCGACGCCTCACCGGCGCAGGATAGCGCGCTGATCGATCGCATCAATATCCTGATCCTCGGGCTGGACCGGCGTCCACACCACCCGCCGGACGCCGATGGACCACCACGCTCCGATTCAATGTACGTGCTGAGCATCGACCCGGCGACCCGCACTGGGGGTTTGCTGGCTATCCCGCGTGACCTCTATGTAGAGATGCCGAATCCGCAGGGCCGCACCGATCCCTGGCTGACGCGGATCAACACGGCCTACCACTACGGATCTTTCTACAAGTACCCGGGGGGCGGCCCGGCGCTCGCGCGAGAGACAGTGGAACAGACCCTGAAGATCAAGATCAACTACTACATCGCGATTGACTGGGTCGCTTTCGCCAGCATCATCGACGCCCTCGGCGGCATCGAACTGACCGTGCCCCAGGCGCTGACCAATGTCGAGGCATTCAACGTCCGCGACGGTAACGCGTTCACCATCAGTATCCCCGCCGGCCGCCAGCCCATGGACAGTATCACCGCCCTTGCCTATTCGCGCCACCGCGGGGACGCTGGCGGCGATCTCGGCCGAATCAAGCGTCAGCAAGCGGTGATGCAGGCCGCGATGGAGAAGGCGTTGACGCTGGGCTGGCTGTCGAACGCGCCGTCGCTGTGGGGAAAGTACCGGGGCGCCATCGACACCGACATCAGCTCGACCCGCCTGCCCGGCTTCGTGGCTCTGGCCCGGCAGGTTGGCCCGGAGCGGCTAGTGATGGTCTCAATGGCCGGTGAACAGGCTGAGGGTGTGCGCGAGGTCCGCACCGCCTATGGCGAAGACGTGCTTGTACCCGTCTGGGATAAGGTTGTCCCGATTGTCCAGTCCGTCATCTGGGACCGCCACCTGCGGGAGGAGGGCGCGCAGATCCGTGTGCTCAACGGTACGCCGGTTCGCGGCCAGGCAGCCCGCACGGCCGCTTACCTCAGCCGCTTCGGCGTCGCCCCCGCCGACGTAACGGGCGCGGATGGCGAGAGCGTCGAACGCCGCGCGGATACCATCATCATCGATTATGCCGGCAAGGAGTACACTGCGCGGCGGCTGGCCGAGTGGCTAAACCTACCACGCACCGCTGTCCAGCGCCCACCGGCCGGCGCCGCCCGTCCGGCCGGTGATCCCGATATCGTCGTGATCCTTGGCCCTGACCTGAAGCTGCCGGTTGATCAGGTCGCCGCTCTCGCCAATGCCAGATGATGCATCGCCCGCCGTTCACCCGTCCAGGCGGCCATCGCGGCGGCACGCCCCGGCCCTCGGGTCATGGGTCGCCGCTCGCCTCGGGCTCATGGTGTCGCTGGCGATCGCGCTGGCGTTTGTTGGCGGGCTGAGCCTGGCCCTGCCGCGCGCCTCTGCAGACGCCGGGCTCGTTGCCGTGCTGAGCGCTGACGAGGCGCTGAGTGTGCGCATCGTCCGGCACATGCTCGCCGAGCGCACACCGGACCAGGATGGCTTCTTTGCCTACGGTGCACTGCTGCACGATCTCGCCGCGCTGATGCTGGCGCCGGCGGCGGCCCTGACATCCGTCAGTGACCGAGCGATCATTGTGGCGCTTCGTTTGGTGGCGTTGCTGTCCGGCGCGGCGGTCATCGTCCTCACCGCCCTGCTTGGCGCCCGGCTGGGCGGTACTGCTGCTGGCGCCACCGCCGCCCTGTTTGTTGCGGTCACGCCGGAGCTGGCCGAATGGAGCGTGACCGCCCACCCGGACACCCTTCAGCTTGCCGCGATTACGGCAGCGCTGATCGTGGCGGGAGCGCTGGCTAGGAAGGCCACGGTCAGGCGCACGCTGGCAGCGGGAGCGCTGGCGGGACTGGCGTTCTCGGCCAAGTATGCCGGCCTGTTGCTTCTGCCCGTGCTGCTGCTCGCCCTGGCGGCCGGCCTGTCTCGCACCGGCGGGGCGCAACGTCCCGGCCGGTTCCTCGTTTGGGCGGTATTGCTCGGGGCGGCATTCGCTGCGGTCTTCGCCGTCACCAACCCGTCGGCGCTGGCAACACCCCATGCCTTTGCCGGGCAGGTACGGGCCGAGCTGGCACACGCCGAGGAGGGGCACGTCTTTGACGAGGGGCACGGTGGCGTACGCTGGCTGTCGACGGTGGCCTCCGTCACGCTGGGCGGTCCGCTGATGGCGCTGCTGGCGGCCGCGGGCATCGCGCTGCTGGCCAGACCGGCGATCGCGGGCACAGGCGGCCGGCTGCAGCGTCTGCTTGGCCGGATAGACCTGGCAAGCCTGTCAGTCCTGTGGGTAGCAGGGTACTTCCTCTATCTGGTGCTGCGTGTCGGCTACGGCGCTCCGCGCCATGCGCTGCCGGTTGTGCCCGTCGTGGCAGCACTGGCGGCATACGCCCTCGTTGCCGGCGCGCGGATGCGGCCCGGCAGCCGGGTGCGGAGCGTAGCGGTGCTGGCGATGGCCGGCGCCGTCGTGGCGGCCGTGCCACTGTACCGGACCGCCGGCGAACAGCGCGCCCGCCTGCGGGCCGCTGCGGCGCTCGACGGTGATGCGCGGGTGCTGGCCGGGCGCTGGCTCGCACAAGCCATCCCGCCCCATGCGCCGGTGCTGGCGGATGCCTACGTGTATATTCCGCCGGGACACAACCGGGTGACCGTGACGTTCGGGCTGACGGCGGCGCAGATGGAGGCAGTGGCGCCAGCAGTGATTCTGGTGAATGAAGACATCCGCGGCCGGTTTCGCTGGGATATCGGCGCCGAGCGCTACATCGATGGGCCGGCCGCCTATGCTGAGCGGCAGGCGGCGTACGCGGCGCTTGAATCGGGCGGGTTCGCCTGCTATCAGCTGGTGCAGGACTTTGGCGCCGTCCAAGCCTACCGGCGCACCTGCCCGTAGCGTGCAGGCAAGGGCTGGCTCTGGCCGTTGCCGCCGCCGTTCGCCGAGGCTCTCTTGGGTTTGCTCTCACGCCGGTGGCGGTGTACGATGGCGTGGCCCGTGGGGGAACGGCCGCCGCGCCGTGCGGAAGTAGCTCAGTGGTAGAGCACCTCCTTGCCAAGGAGGGGGTCGCGAGTTCGAATCTCGTCTTCCGCTCCCAGTCAATCCCGGCGGCCACGGCTGCCGGGGTTTTCCATCTCTGCCGGGGGCATATTCCCGCTGGAAGAGAACCTGCTATTCTGGGTGCGCGCCGAAGTGGCGGAATAGGCAGACGCGACGGTCTCAAAAACCGTTGGCCAGCGATGGCCGTGCCGGTTCGATCCCGGCCTTCGGCACCAGCGGCGGCATGGGCAGAGGTGGCGGCGCGGCCCAATCCGCTCTTGGCCCCTCGCGGCCGGTCACTGAGGCGTGGTGCAACGGTAGCACAGCGGACTTTGGATCCGTTAATCCTGGTTCGAATCCAGGCGCCTCAGCCACGCGCCCGCGGCGCACGCCGGCTGATCGCCAGAGGCGGGAGGCGAATCAATGCCGGATGACCGCGGCCCTGATCCAGGCGAGGCGCCGCCCGACGAGTGGTACGAGCTACCTCCAGACTCGCCGCAGTCCGGCAGCCCCTCGGACGAGGCCGTCTTCAACCGCCACCAGCACAACCGGCGCATCTCCCGCCCGCATGCGCCCGCGCGCCTGGATGAGCAGCAGCCGCCGGCTCCCGCACCGCCCACGTCCCGGCCCCCAGACGGCCAGCCGCCGTCCCCACCGCAGACCGAGCAGCCGGCACGGGCGGCTGTCGAGGGCGCTCAGCCGCCGTCCCAGGAAGTACAAACAGGCGGCAGGCGCGGTCCCGGCGTGGTGCGCATCGCCCGCGCTGTCGATATCAACCTGGAGCGCGAGCTGCTGGCGCAGCGCCAGCAGTCACGCAGCCGCATCTTCGGCTGGCTCTACCAGAAGGAAGAGGTAGCGCATCACGCCCAGCGACCCTGGTACCAGGTGCTGTGCCTGACCGGTGTCGATTACTTCTCGACCTTGGGCTACCAGCCCGGTATCGCCTACCTAGCGGCCGGATTCCTGTCGCCGATCGCCACCCTCATCCTGGTGCTGTTCACGCTGATCGGCGCGCTGCCGACGTACAGCCGTGTGGCTGCCGAGAGCCCCCACGGCCAGGGCAGTATCGCCATGCTGGAGAAGCTGCTGCCTGCCTGGCGGGGCAAGCTGTTCGTGCTGGTGCTGCTCGGCTTCGCTGCCACCGACTTTGTTATCACCATCACCCTCTCCGCAGCCGACGCCACCGCCCACGTCGTCGAGAACCCGTTCTTCCCGCACGCCCTGCAGCATCACGTGTCGGTAGACGTGGCGATCACGATCGTGCTGATCGGCGCGCTGGGCGGGGTGTTCCTCAAGGGATTCAAGGAGGCGATTGGCCTGGCCGTCGGGCTGGTGATGCTGTATCTGGGGCTCAACCTTATCGTGCTGGTACGCTCCCTGGCTGAAATAGCGGCCCACCCATCGTTTGTGGGCGACTGGACCGACAACCTACGGTTAGAGCACTCCAGCCCCCTGGCCATGCTCGGCGTCTCGCTGCTGGTCTTCCCCAAGCTGGCGCTGGGGCTGTCTGGCTTTGAAACCGGTGTGGCGGTGATGCCGGTGGTGAAAGGGAAGCCCGAGGACACCGAGTCCCGCCCCACCGGCCGGATTATGAACACCCGCAAGCTACTCGCCACCGCCGCACTGATCATGAGCGTCTATCTGATTTGCTCCAGTCTCTCCACCACCATTCTGATTCCTAAGGAAGCGTTCGATCCCGGTGGAGAAGCGAACGGACGCGCCCTGGCCTTTCTCGCCCATCGCTACCTGGGTGACGTGTTCGGCACCATTTACGACCTGAGCACGATCTCCATCCTGTGGTTCGCCGGCGCTTCCGCGATGGCCGGGCTGCTCAACCTCGTTCCCCGCTACATGCCGGGATACGGAATGGCGCCCAAGTGGGCATCGGCCCAGCGGCCACTGGTGCTCGTCTTCACCACCATCGGCTTCGTTGTCACCGTGCTGTTCCGGGCCGACGTCAATGCCCAGGGATCGGCCTACGCAACCGGCGTGCTGGTGCTGATGTCGTCCGCCTCGATCGCCGTGACCATCACCGTCTTCCGCGCCCGTTCGCGCTGGTTCGTGCCGTTCGCGCTGATCATGCTCGCCTTCTTCTACATCACAGTGCAGAATATCCACGAGCGGCCCAGCGGCATCGTCATCGCCTCCTTCTTCATCGTCGCGATTGTGATTGTGTCGGTCGTCTCGCGCGTTGCCCGCTCCACCGAGCTGCGCGTCAGCCGCGTCTCCCTCGACGGGCGCGCCGTCAACATGCTCAGAAACGCCATCCGTGACGGCCGCCTGCGACTCGTCACGCATGACCCGCGGCGCGGCACCGATGCCGGGGATTACACCCGCGAGGTGGAGGAGGCCCGCCGCCGCCACGGCATTCCTCCTGACGACCCGATTGTGCTGCTCGAAGTTCGCGCCGCCGACCCTTCGGTCTTCCAAGACGAATTGCTGGTCAGCGGTACAACGATGGCGGGCCTGCCGCTGCTGCGCTGTGACGGCGCCGCCATCGCCAACGCCATCGCCGCCTTCGCGATTGCGGTGCACGCCCAGTGGGACTGCACCGTACACCTGCAGATGCGCTGGACGCCGATCAACTCCGTGTTTGACGCCATCGGTGAGGGGTTGGAGTTTCTGCTGTGGGGCGGCGGTGACATGGCCCGGCTGGTCGAGCTCGAAGTCCGGCGCGAAGGGCAGGATGAAGGCGTCATCGTGCACGCCGCCTGACCTCCCGCCCCGGCCGGCGCCCGCTCGTGGCCGGCGCTCCTGACGGCCGGAGTCGAGGACCCGGCTCGCTCTGCCCGCGCGCCTCCTCCTGTCTCAGGCCGGGCTCACCCGGCGGGGACCCGTCATCCCTGCGAAGTCGGGGGCGCCAGCTCGCGATCGCCGCCGCCAGGGACGCTGCCGGTCAAACCATCCGCGATCCGGCTATCACCCGTCGTGCTGCCTGACAGCCGCCCGCCCGGCGGCGTGCTATCCATCCACAGATATATCAATCGGAACCGTGCAGCATAGAATACGTGCGGTATACTATAGCAATCAGACGCTAGCGCGTAAGCCGTAGCATCATCGATGATGATCCGTAGTCGGTGTGCTACCGGCTGAGTCCCGCTGATGGGACATGCGAGGAGGACTGAGTTGGATACCCGGAAAACACATCACCGCGGCGGCCGCCAGATGGGCAGGCGGACGCTGCTGGGTTCGGCGCTTGCGGGCAGTGCCGCCACGGCGTTCATCCTGGCCTGCGGTGGTGGCAGCAAAAGCGACAGTGGCTCGGCCGGCTCCGTCGAGGTGACGGTGGCGCCCTCTAACCGGCAGGCGGAGACCGCCCAGCCGAAGCCCGGCGGTACGCTCAACGTCCGCCAGGCCGGCAATGCGCCGCTCGATCCGCACCTCAACAGCACCTACATCGCACAGACGCTGGCCAGCTACGTGTACTCACGGCTGCTCAAGTACAAGACCGGCCCCGACCCGATGTTCGCCAACAACTACGACGTCGAGCCGGACCTGGCCGAGAGCTACGAGGTCAACGGCGACGGCACGCAGATCACGTTCAAGCTGCGCGCCAACGCCAAGTGGCAGGACGTCGCCCCCGTGAGCGGCCGGGCGGTGGACGCTGAGGATGTCAAGTTCTCGCTGGAGCGGTTCCGCACCGACCCCAAGAGCACCAACCGCGCCGTGTTCGGCACCCAGGCCAACCCGATGGTCGAGTCCATCGAGGCGCCGGACGCCCGCACTGTGGTGTTCAAGCTGGCCAAGCCGTATGGCCCCTTCCTCAAGCTGATCGCCAACAGCAACTATCTGTGGATCATGCCCAAGGAGATCGGCGCCGGCGGCTTTGACCCGGCCAAGCAGATGATCGGCACCGGGCCGTTCATGCTGGAAAGCACCCAGCCCGACATCGCCTACAAGACCAAGAAGAACCCCACCTACTTCGGCGGCCCGATGCCGTACGTCGACGGCGTCAACCACGTGATCATCACGGAGACGGCGCAAGAGGTGGCGCAGTTCCAGGCCGGGCGGCTGGATGTCG